>JBGOVX010000156.1:0-9083 GCA_041478355.1 Terriglobia bacterium
GGTAGCGACGCCGACGCTGGCGGTGAAATGAATGTTCAGTCCTTCCGCGGACAGCCAGGTGGATTCACCGATCAGTTTGTGCAGGCGCCTGGCGACAATAAACGCATTTTCCTTGGACGCCTGAGGCAGCACAATGACAAATTCATCCCCGCCATAGCGGAACGCGAAATCGATCCTCCGGCATGCCGCTTTCACCATCTGGCCCACTTCGCCAAGCAGTTTGGAGCCGATCAGGTGCCCGTACGTGTTATTGACATTCTTGAAGTGATCGAGATCGATGAACACCAGGGAAAATTCGTAGCCGTAGCGTTGCGCGCGGTAAATTTCCGTTTCGAGAATAAAATCCATGTGCCGCGCGTTGAACAGATTGGTGCAATCATCGGTGATGGTCAGCTCTTGAATGCGCTTGACGTGCCGCGCATTTTCCAGGGCAATAGCGGCGAAGTCGGCCAGGGCCCTGAGCAGCGCCAGATCGCGGTCCTGAAAGCCCTCCGCCCCCACGCAGTTGACCAGCTCAATCACACCCAGGCAACGGTCGTGGTAACGGACCGGCACGGCCACGATCGACCGCGTTTCCATTTTCGTCTTTTCGTCGATCTTCGAGAAAAATCGCGTATCCTGGCTCACATCGGGAACGATCACGGTTTCATCGTTTTGGGCCACCCAACCGGCAAGCCCCTGCCCCATCTTGATGCGCACATCTTTAAGCGCCTGGGAGCCCTTCCCGACCGCCAGTTCGAAATAAAGTTCCTGCTTGGCTTCGTCCACCAATAAGAGCGACCAGGTGTCGGGGCGCAGGAACTCGTCAATTTTCTCCATGATTGTTCGCAAAACTTGATCGAGTTGCAGGGAGGATGTCAGGGCCTTGCCCAGTTCGTGGAATACCGCGACCTCGCCCGCTTCGCGCTGTTCGCGGGCAGCAGAGGCTTGACGGCGATCGACACCGCTAAAATTTTCAGTCTTGTTCACTTCAAACCTTACTTCCTGATTCGTTTTGCGGGCCACCCGACGTTCCACACAGCGGTATCGGGCCGGCTAAATTATATTAAACTCCTCTCCGGCTGCGCAACGCCGACTTGCTTTCTTGTTTCTTTGTGCTGCAATCCGCACCTGCACTGGGGACGCTCTCGTTTTGCATTGCGCCTGCATTTGCCCTGAGAAGGATCGAAGGGTCCCACGGGTGCAACCAAAGCACTTCTCGGATCGGCCCGGCCTGTTCCAGGCGTGACTGGAAACCATATGTCGCTTCATACTTCGTCACCACCTTTCCGCCCGCCGAGATTGACACCCCCGCGACGCCCGCCTATATTCGCTGGAGCAGGTGGATAATTTAAGCGATGACCAAGGGTACTTTTGGCGAATATTTGAAGCGCGAACGCGAGATGCGCGGGGTGTCTCTGGACGAAATTGCAGCCGCCACGCGCATTGCCCCGCGCTTTCTTCGAGCCATCGAGACCGAGCAATGGGATCAGTTGCCCGGTGGCGTATTTAACCGGGGTTTCGTGCGTGCCGTCGCGCATTACCTGGGACTCGATGAGGAAAGCATCGTTGCCGAATACGGCCTGGCGGTTGGTGTTCACCCGACCGTTCCTGTCTGGACGGGCAGCCCGCCCGCGGTCCCACCCGATCAACTCGGGATGGTTTGGATCCTTGCAGGTGTAATTGCGATTGTGCTTATCGCCGGGAGTTGGTTCGGCGTGCGACGAATCTACGCATGGTGCGCGGCACGGCGTGCGGCGCATGCCGCCGCGGCAGTCGTGGCACCGCCTTCGGCGCCAGTTGCGCCTCCAGAAACTGTCCCCACCGTATCCAACGACTCCGCGCCAAACCCCATTGCAATTCCTGCGCTAACGACCGCAACGTCCAATGGCAATCCTTCACCGGCGGCAACCCACGCGAACTCTGCCCCCTTCAAGCTTAAAATTGAAACAGACAAGAGAACATGGGTTACGGTCGAGACCGATGCCCATCGTGTGTTCGAAGGAAACATGACTCCCGGAGCGGGCCACACCTTCTCGGCACAGGATCAATTTCAGGTTTCCGCTGGAGATGCCGGAGCATTGCAGCTCGAATTAAATGGAAAGACGCTCGATCCCATTGGTCCACCGGGCAGCGCCGGCAAGGTCACCCTGAAGCGAGAGGATCTGAAGAAAGCCACGGGAGGCAAAAATTAGCACCGCGTTGCGTGAAGAACTCCGAGCAGGTGGGGCGACGCAGGACCGCAAGCTCGCCATCTGTAGTGAGGCGTCTTTGCTTGAGCCTGCGGACCGAGTCGAGCTGCTCACCATGCTTGCCGCTGACCGCGATAAAGAGGCTCGGGAGAAGGCCGCGGGGATTTTGCTTACGCAGCCGCTCGCCAACGTGCTGGCGGCTCTCGCCAAAACCGGCGCTGCTCCGGAAATGTTCGCGTACTGCGCCGCCGAGTTTCCCCGCAGGCCGGGTGTCGCCGACGCGCTGGCCAGAAATCCCAGCTGTCCGATCGAAATCCTTCGCCCCGTGGTTAGTTACCTGTCGGTTTCGGCGGTTCAAGAACTGTTCGAAGATCTGGATCGGTTGAGCACATCGCCCGCGCTAGTCGCGACGCTGGCGGCATCCTCGGTGATCAATGCCGAGCAACGCAACCAACTGCTGGAGTTGGAACGCAGTGAACCGGAACCCGCAGAAGTGTTTGCGGAAGTGGTAAAGGAGATCGAGCCCGACGGGACCAAACGCGTAACGCTCCTGCAAAGACTCTCGAAGATGCGCGTCGTCGACCGTGTGCAAATGGCCATCAAAGGGACCCAATCAGCACGCACCTTGCTGATTCATGATTCGTGCAAGGTGGTGCAACGCGCCGTTCTGCAATCCCCGCAGCTCACCGACCGCGAGGTGGAGATCTTTGCCGGGATGGCCATTCTCAGCGAAGAGACACTGCGATTGATCGCGCAAAATCGCAAGTTCATCAAGAAATACAGCGTCGTTCGCGCGCTGATGTACAATCCCAAAACGCCGCTCGAAGTCACCCTTCACTTGCTCCCCAATGTTCCGGCACAGGATATCAAGCAGCTAGCGGCTAATAAGAATATTCCCGAAATTCTACGTACCGCCGCAGTCCGCCTGCAACGCCAACGTGCCGCGCAACGCGAAAAATGATCCTGCAACATATATTTTAGGAGATCACAAATCTGCCGCCCGGAAGCAGCAGGCCCGCTTTCTGGTTGTGGTGCAGCATGAAGCGACAAATTGTTTCCAGGCGCCCCTCCCGATACCACAATGTCATGGGCCGGGGCGAACCTGCGCGGAAAAGGGCGCTGCTGATTGTGGAATTGTGCATGCATATTGCGCGGGCCAGCCGGGGTCGGTTACCGGGTTCCGGCACAGCGATGTCGATCCAGCCAGCACCTCGCCCAGCGTGACCGGCCCGTCGAGCGGCTCCGCGTAAATCTGGTAATTCTGCAACGTTCCGACAGCCAATCGTTCCAGTGAAAATGACCCGTCGAATTGCGCCGGGCCGGGATCGCTGCAAGTCCATCCCGCCAGGACCGCGGCGGCCACCGTTCCGGTGGCGTTATCCACGGCAACCACTTGCGCGGGAAATATGCCCGTTACGCCCAACGGCGATAGCGGCAGCACCAGAGGATTTGCCGGCAGAACGCGCCCCCGGATTGTGCCTACGTGTACCGAGTCGCTGGGGTCGGGATAGAGCACGCGCAATCCGGTGCGATCATCGTCCGATAACGGCGCGTCAGGCGACTGCGCGGTCGGGCGGGTCCCGGTCATTTGCCCCGGCGGCGGAGCAAAGGGAAACATCATGGCCCTCCACACCCCTGAATGATTGAAGCCGAAGGAGTGGCCGAGTTCGTGCGTCAGGATGGACTCAAGATCGTAGGCGTTTGGATTCGCGGGGAGAGCCGCTGGAGTCGCGAATTGCGTGGTGGCGTCGGCGGGCCGCAACATAACATCCGCGTCGAGAATCTCCCCTACGAAGGTGGAAGGCAGAGTCGCCGCCGAGAGTTGTTCCCCTACTCGGTCAGCGGATACCACGCGCGTGAAGGCCAAGACACCCGCGGTGAATCCCGCGTCGTTATGGTTGAAGCAGATCGAATTGAGTCCGTCCGAGAATGAGCAAGCCGCTGCCGTTGAGGTGCGCTGCAGGGTGCCGAGTGAACTGGGTTGCAGTAAAGCCCCTGAAACTCCTGTCCAGACTGCCAATGATTGCTGAACCATTGCCTCGATCTCATTAAGCTGCCCCGCCGGAGTCTGGTCCGCCGTCAGAATCGTGACCGGACTGGTTCCCAGCGATGTGCTCCACTGCCGGTTGATCGTGCCTGGCGTGGAAACGTCAAAACGCGTGTGTTGCGGGCACGAAGTCCCCCCCGATTGCGCCGCCACTTGGCGCATATCGCCTACGTCGGAACCTAGCACGTAGGCCCTCGCATTTGCCGCAGTCATTTGAATCAGCAGTAAACAGGCCAGGGCAATGGATATCGGGCCGCGAACTGGTCGGTCGTTTCCGGATGTCATCGGATTTTCTCCTGCGCGCGATGGACGTCCTGAGCCGTTCGCGGAACACCTCGACCGGCATCCGGCGAATGCCTTCGCTGCGAAACCTCCGTATTGCCGCGTCGAATACCGCAAATGTGCTCGAATCCTGGGTCACGGTTTCACCTCCGGTGCGCGGATCCCTGTGGATTCGAAAAGTTCCTTCGACCCAGCCGGTCACCGATAACCCGCCGGAGCGTGACCTTTCCAAAAACACGACGGCCTCATCGCCGGGACTAAATTTTGGCGTGCCATCCACGGCGGCGCTCAGATGCCCGACGCGCCCGCCAGGGAGGCGAACCGTCACTTGCGGCGGCAAATTGCCTTTCATGGTTTCGATGACATGAAACGTCGACACCGTCCAGATCGCGCCGTTTTCCCAGCGCGATTCGGAGCCGAGGCAATGTACGCGCGCCACCGCGTCCGCAGCCGCGCCCAGTTGATCAAGACTCATGCGATCGAGCGTCGTCGCGTGCGCTGCCGCTGCGCAACAAACCATTGCCACGATAGGTAGGAGAAGGTTTCTCAGTGTTTGCATTCACGCACCTCGATTCAAAAGGACCACAACTTAACGCACCACAATGGCCCCGGTTCCCGCGGCCATGTCTTTTTCTGGATTCTCGATGAATAGAGTTCGAGGGCCGGTCGCGGCTGTAGCGGGGACCTGCAAAGTCAGATGGATGATTCCCAGACCCAACGGTGCGCGATTTACAACCGTAATGTCCGGCAGGGGTGGTCCGCTCAATGTGTAGGTGAACGATGGATCCAGGCCGCTTATCGAAAACACACACAAGTCCGCTGTCGATGTCCCCGTCGCCGGCCGCACCACTACTACCGGACTCCCGCCAAGCGTGCATGAAGACAGAGCCACCGAGTAGGGTCCGATGGCGGCCACATCGAGGCTCACATTTGCAGCCGCGCCCGACCCGCCATTGGTGCTCAGGTCCACCACAACGACGTCTTTTCCGGTCACCGAAGGCGTTCCCGGAGTCAGCGGTATCGTGTCTGGTCCGGCGCCCTGGGCCAGTACCACGAATGTTTCCGTGTTCGAAAGCGTTCCGTCGGGGTTCTGCACGCGCACCGAGAGGTTTCCCGCGGAAACTAAATCCGAAGATGCCAGCGAGGTCGTGCATTCCACACTGGAGATGCAGGAGGTGGTCCGCGACGTACCTGCTACCAAGATCGTCGAGCCGGGGCCTGGGGTAGAACTGGCGAAGTTGGCGCCAGTTATATCTAGAGTGAATCCGCCTGCCGAGCCGGAGGTCGCGCTGGATGGGGTGACAGACCAGATACTTGGAGCGCTGGAAATGATCGCGGTCGCCGTGCCCGATTGACTGGTATCCTCGGCGCTGGTGGCGGAAATACTGATCAGGTTCGGTGACGGCGTCGAAGACGGCGCCGTGTAAAGCCCTGAGGAATCGATGACTCCACAGGCTCCGGAAATGCCGCATCCCGCGCCTGAAATCGACCAGGTTACCTGCTGGTCATCGGTTCCCAGGATGTTTGCGGTAAAGCGCTGCTGCCCTCCATTGGCCAAAGAGAGAGCTCCTGGAAGCACGACAACGACGATGTGCGGCAGGATCGTCACGGTTGCCGCGGCGCTGGTGCTGCTGTCGGCCTGGCTTGTGGCTGTCACCGTCACCGGGTTGGGAGATGGCACGCCCGCGGGCGCGAGATAATCAACGCCGGGGCCGCTGCTGGAGGAAATCTGCTGGCATGGATTTGACGACGTCACACAGATTTGCCCGGCAGCCAGGTTTCCACCCGCGACGCCATTCACCTGCCAAGACACACTTTGATTGGCCGTGTTATTTACGTGTACAGCGAAAGCTTGCCGGTGGCCGATGGCGCGCGTCGCGCTCCCCGGAGTAAGCGCCACGTTGATTGTGGCAGTGAAGGTAACAGTTGCGCTTGCGGAAATGCCCGGATTCGCGTTGCTGCGCGCCCGCACGCTGACTGAACCGCCGGGAGGCACGCTCTGCGGCGCCGTGTAGGTGGTGTTGTCGGGGCTGGCTTGCGAGTTCAGAACCGTTCCGACACTGCTCGTTCCGCCGACGACACCCCCGACATCCCAGGTCACAGTAGCATCTTGCGCCCCGGTCACTACAGCCTGGAACGTCTGGGTGCTGCCCAGCGCCACGGTCGCCGCCGTTGGCAACACCGAAACACTTATGATCGAAATAATGGTTACTGAAACCGAAATCGCCTTGGATGGATCGGCGAGCGGGGTTGCCGTGATTAGCACGGTCGCAGGCGCAGGTGAAAACGAAGGAGTTGTATATAAGCCGTTCGACGAAATTGTTCCGCAGGCCGCGCCCGCGCATGCTGAACCGGAAACCGACCAGGCAATCGCGACGTTGGGATTCGAATTGGCCGCGGGAACCAGGTTTGCCGTGTAGCTGGCCGCTGCGCCGGCGTTGATTGACGCGGGGCCACTTACAGACAGTGTAAACGAACTGGTGATCTTGACCACCGCCGCGCCGCTTTTCGAAGAATCGGCGGCGCTGGTGGCCTGTACCGTCACCGAACCGGACACGGGCAGATCCATCGGAGAAGTGTAAACTCCGTTCGTATCAATCGTGCCAACCGTCGAATTTCCGCCCGCAATTCCGTTCACGCTCCAACTAACCGCTGTGTTCGCCGAATTGGCTACGGTCACCGTGAATGTCTGTGGTTCCCCCAGCAACATCGCAACCGATGCTGGCGCCAGGCGGACTGTTATATTTGAGGGAGGGGGCTGCGGTGGCCCGGAACTAACCTGGCCGCTACAGCCCAGGAAGGACACAGCAAAAAACAATACGGGCCACGAGCGACAGTAAACATTCGTGAAACTGCGGCGCCCGCCGTATGCCGTGCCATAATCCATGCACCAACCGATTGCACGCGTTGCACCATGACGGAAAAATCCCAAAAGTCAAAGTGTTCGATCTGTTTGCAGGGGTCGAGCTTTGCTGATAACTCTTCCATCGCCAAACCTTTAGCCGGCCTCGAGATCCGCGGCAGGTCGCCGGGTCACAGCCAGATTCCAAATTCAACGAAAGTACATATTGCATGCGATCGGGTATCGAAACGGGAAGGATGTCCGGCCTGACTGTTTCATATTGGGGCATAACGTGCTCTCTTGCCGCCGGATTTTCGGGAGTTTCATCGCGCGCGATCAACACAGTAGGTACGGCCCTGATTGGAATGTTTCAGTCTTTTCCTGATTAGGTCGCTACCGCTCCGCGGACTTCCTTGCAGCAGTGTCGCGCTCACGCTAGACTGGCATCTTCACCATGGCGCGACGCGGCAAACTAATCGCAATTGAAGGGATCGACGGCTCCGGAAAACGCACGCAGCTTGATCTGCTGGCGCGCGAGCTTGACGCGCGTGGACTGTCGGCGGTGCGCGTCAGCTTCCCTCGCTATGAATCCTCTTTTGGCAAACTTGTGGCGCGCTACCTCAACGGCGAATTTGGGCCCCTTGCCGCTGTGGACCCGCATTTCTCCGCCCTGCTCTATGCCAATAACCGCTTGGAGGCAAAATCCGAGCTTGATTCGGCGCTGGCAGCGGGCAAGATAGTCCTGGCCGACCGCTATGTTGGCTCGAATCTGGCACACCAAGCTTCGCGCGTAGAGCCCGAGCGCCGCGAAGAGTTCCTGGCCTGGCTTACGCATCTCGAGTACACCCTCTACGGCCTGCCGATAGAGGATTTGGTGGTCTATTTGCGCGTTCCTGTGCCGGAGGCGCATCGCCTGATCGGCCTCAAGTCCGAGCGGTCCTATACAGCCAGGCAACGTGATCTTCACGAAGCAGATGTGAATCATCTCGAGCAGGCGGCCGCGGTTTACGATCGGCTGGCAACCCAATCCAACTGGGCGCGCATCGAGTGTGCTAACGCCGTGTCCGGTGTTTTGGATTCGCCAGAACAGATTCATCGAGTTTTGCTTGAACTCGTGGACACGCGAATTTTCTCCCAATCGTCCGCGGGACGTTGAGTCATCGACGGGGAACCACAAAGGACTTTTGTGAGCTTTGCAGAATTTCTCGGCAACAAACGCATCGTAGCCGCGCTCCGCGGCATGCTTTCCGCCGAGCGCGTCCCGCATGCCATGCTGTTCACCGGCCCCCGAGGCGTCGGAAAGTTCACGCTTGCCCGGATGTTCGCGCAGGCGGCCAACTGCGAATGTCTGCGCGACGATTTTTGCGGCCAGTGCCCGCCCTGTCTTCGCATCGGTCTGCTGGCGAACCTGCGGCCCTTGATCGAACAGGGGCTGGCGCAGCGCGGTGAACGCCCCGACGCCGCCACCGTCGAGCGCGTGCCGCTTCTGATCGAAACCCATCCCGACGTGTGGGCTGTGGTCCCCGATCCCGTGCGCCCAAAGGACCCTGTCGCTCGCCCCGTTTTGCACGTGGGTCAGCTTCGCGCCGTGCAGCGCGCCGCTTATTTCAAGCCGCAGGGGCGGCGGCGCGTCTTTATCCTGGACGGCGCGGAAACCATGCGTTGGGACTTCGCGAATATCTTTCTGAAAATTCTGGAGGAGCCGCCCGAGTCGGCGACACTGATCTTGATTGCGCCCAAC
>JBGOVX010000196.1:0-6471 GCA_041478355.1 Terriglobia bacterium
GAGCTGGCGGAGGGATTTGAACCCCCGACCCTCTGATTACAAATCAGATGCTCTACCAACTGAGCTACGCCAGCACGGCTCAATACGGCTCAAACCGATGAAATATATCAAAAGGGTATAAAAATTGCAAGGGCCTCGAAGCAAGACCCGCGAACCATTCCTGGATTCAGTTTGAAATGCCGTGCCTGGCAACCTCATTGTACATCTTTAGGGGGGCTGCGGGAATAAATCTTTCAGCAACCGGTAGCGCCGTCGCCCGCCCGATGAGAGAATGACGGGAGAATGACAAGAAGATGACGAGAGAATGTATATAGGCTTTGGAAGGCGACTAATGCGCGAATACAACAGGGCTGGTTTCGTCCTGGGAGCGGCTCTTGCAACCGCGGCGGCACTGGTTTGCTACGTCAGCCTCCGGCGCGGAAACTCGACGCACGCATCCCCTGCTCCAGAACTGCTTTCACTGGTGCCCGCCGGCGCGCCCACACTGATTTACATCGATCTGGCTGCCATACGAGCCTCCAGCTTTTATCAACACCGGCCGGACACTGGTCCGATTACCGTGCCCGACCGGAACTATGCGAGTTTCGTACAGGCTACCGGATTTGATTTCGAGAAAGATCTGGACCGCGTGGTCATCGCATCATGGCCGCAAGCGGTGGCTCAAGACAGAAAGAAAACCGTGGCGATCGCCGAGGGGCGCTTTGATCGCCAGAAAATTCATGATTATGCGCTGAAGAAGGGAAAACTCGATCAGCAGAATGGACGCGACGTTTTTTTATTTCCGGCGGGTGATCGGGCGGACTGGAATTCGCTGGCATTCCTCGATGATCATCGATTGGTCCTGGCCGAAGGTTCCGACGTATTCGCGGCGCTGGGGCCGCCAGCCGGCGTTAACTCGGCAGACCCCATGCGTGAGCGCGCCGCGCGCATGAACGGAGCGGCTTTGTTTGCCATCACACGCGCGCCTGAATTTCCGGACAAGTTTGGCGCGGGCGGAGCGCAGTCCGCGCAACTCGCCAGCCTGGCGCGAGCGGTGCAATGGATCACACTAGCCGCGCAGCCGGAAGGCGACCTTGTGCGCATTTCTCTTGATGGGGAGTGCAAGACCAGCGACGATGCCCGCCAGATTCAATCAACGCTCGAAATGTTGAGGATGTTCGGAAGCGCGGCGCTGGAAGATCCCAAGTCGCGACCCGCTATGGATCCCAATGCGCTTCGCATTGCTGAAACCATGCTAAAGACAGCCGAGGTCAGCGTGACAACCGAGCATGTCCGAATCCGCCTCGAAATCGGTCCCGACATTCTAAAGTGGAATGCGCCCCTTAGCGGACGCACAGCTACGGGCAACCCTTGATTGGCTTGATCGAGAAAAGACTTGGAGTTAATTTTATTTAGTCCGCGGTAGCGGCAAAGCGAAGGTAGCGCATCGGATTAACTGGGGCGCTATTGATACGAACTTCATAATGGACGTGGGGGCCGGTGGTACGTCCGCTTACTCCAACATTTCCGAGGGCGTCACCACGCCTCACTTGCTGTCCAATCACGACACTAAAGCTTGAAAGGTGGCCGTACCAGGTAGTCACGCCGCCACCATGATCGACCACCACCAGGCGCCCGTATCCGGCTCGGTCGTTCGCTTCCACCACAATACCGTCAGCCGCTGCCCGCACTGAGTCTCCATAGTGCGACGAGATATCAACGCCCGTGTGGAAAGCTCCCTCACCGCTGAACGGGTCCATCCGCTCTCCGAAGCCTCCGGTCAAGTGGCCGACCACGGGCCACAGCGAAGGCGTCGAATTTATTAAATCACTTAGATTGGACGTGGAAAGCAGGCTTAACCCGCGGGTGGGAATTGCCGCGGCCGTAATGTTTCTTGCCAGAAAATTGAACTGGGCCACGGATTGCTCAAAACCCGGGTTTGCGCCTGTAGAAACCTCGTTCAGACCAAACAGACTCTGCCGAAAGCGCATAAATCCATAAGTCATGGCCACTTCAGTGGCCAGCGACTGCAAGGAGTTCAGCCGCTCGTTGGTGTCCTGGACGCTCGATTGCAACTGCTCGTAATTATGCTTTAGAGTGTCCTGCTGGCGGCGCAACGTATTGTAATTCCCAACCTTCCAGAGCATCCGTGTGTACGAGCTGGCCGCCACGATGACCGTGACACCGCCCACAACTACCAGTATGGCCAGCAGATGCAACGCATAGACGGGTAGCGTGATCTTACGGAAGGTTCCCTTCCGGCTGGATGCCATCAAAAACGTATATGCGGCTGGCTTCATTATGATTAGAATCTTCGAATCCGACTTAATTGCTTACGATAGGTAGGCGCCGTTCAGCCTCTGTACAGCACCTGGTTCTGCAACAAGCTGTTTGAACCGAGAGCCTTGGCCATCCCCAGTCTAGGTTTAGTCCGAGGTGGAGTCAACCCTTTTTTCCCTATCCTGTTCAAAACTCCTAACCCAATCTGGGCCATACTCTTACCACGGTCTTTATGAGAACATACTGAATGGATGTTCTACAACTGCTCTGATGGCCAGCGAAGACCAACTGATCGAGCGGGTAAGGCGGAAGTTCCCTACACGCGCAAACGACCTCCCTGTCGGCATCGGGGATGACGCAGCGGTAATATACCACCGTGGTCACTCCGAATGGGTGGTCACCACCGACGCTTTTCTCGAAAATGTGCATTTTCTTCCAGGGGTCCATCCACCACAAGTCATAGGCTATAAAGCCTTGGCACGTGCCACCAGCGACTTGGCCGCCATGGGCGCCAGATCGCGGTTTTTTTTGCTGGGCCTGGCGCTTCCTGCCTCTCGCACAGGAAAATGGCTCGACGATTTCCTGGATGGTATGGCGTCCGCGGCGCGCAGGTTCAGCTTGGTCCTGGCCGGGGGCGACACGACAAGATACCCCTCCATTGCGCTCAACCTTACAGTGCTGGGAGAAATCGACCCTGGCCAGGCGATCCTGCGCTCTGGCGCGCGGCCTGGAGATTTAATTTGCGTCAGCGGCACCCTTGGCGAGGCTGAACTGGGACTGCAACTGGTCAAGCGAAGACTGCACAAGCAAAAACGGTGGAAGAATCTCCTGAAAAAGCAATTCCATCCCGAACCGCGGTTGGCTCTGGGCCAGTGGCTGGCAACTCATAAACGGGCCACCGCAATGATTGATACCTCGGATGGCCTGTCAACAGACTTAGCTCATATTTGTAAAGCCAGCAGGGTGGGGGCACAGGTCTGGTCCGAAGCAATTCCGACCGTCGCTGTGCCAAAACAATTGAGAAAGCTCGGTCTTGATCCACTCTCCCTGGCGCTCGATGGCGGTGAAGACTACGAGCTACTATTCACCGTCCCCAAACGGTTGGCGAAGCGGCTGCCGCGGAAGGTGCGCGGCGTCTCCCTCACGATCATTGGCGAAATTACCCGTGACAAACGAATCCTCCTGGTTGACTCCGCCGGGCAAACCAAGCCTTTGCCCGCACGAGGTTGGGACCCGTTCCGAAAGCTTCCTGCCCGCAAACTCTCATTTAGCAAAAAGTAGCGCTATCCGCGAGGATTGCCTGGAGAAATCGGCGCTTGCATTGGCGGCGGACCCTGCGCCGGGGGCGTTTTTGATGCGGGAGTTGCACTGGGGGGTGCTCCCTTCTCCTCTGGAACTGCATCCTGTGACGGTTCTTCACTGGTCTCGGTCGGAGCACTGTCGGGGGTATCCACGATCACGGTTTTGGTCAGCGATAATTTTTCAAGCGGCACCACATTCTGGAAGTTCTCGATGGGCTTGCCCGCCAGCGCAGCTTGCATAAACTCGAGCCAAATCGGCAGCGCGGTGATCGCTCCTGTTTCGGGCTTGCCCAAAGACACGGCTGTATCGTCATAGCCAACCCAAACTCCGGCGGTAATCTCTGGCGTGAACCCAAGAAACCAGGCATCGGTGAAGTCATTGGTCGTGCCTGTCTTGCCACCCGCTGGCCGGCCTAAAGCCCGGGCCGGCATGCCTGTCCCGAACTTCACGACATCTTCCAGCATCGCCGTCATGGTACGGGCCACATCGGGCTCGATGACTGAGTGGACTACGGGATGCGCTTGCTCAAGGAGCGCTCCATCATAGCTGGTTACCCGGCGGATCATGTGGGGGTCAATTCGTATGCCGTCGTCCGGAAATACGGTAAATGCCGAAGTATGTTCGAGCAAGTTCAGGTCGGCCGCGCCAAGGGTGATGGGCAAATAGGGCGGCAACGAACTGGTGATGCCAAACCGGCGCGCCATCGCGATCACGCTGTTCATGCCAATTTTTTCAGCGAGTTTAATGGCCGGAACATTGCGCGAACCTTCCAGCGCGCGCCGCAGGGTAATCATACCTTCGAATTTTTCGTCGTAATTATGCGGGGAGTACGGCTGTCCGCCGCTCATCGTCGTATACGGGGCGTCGAGGACGGTATCGAACGGGGTGAAACCTTGTTCCATGGCAGCCGAATATACATAGACCTTAAAGGAGGACCCCACCTGCCGCTGGGCCTGCGTGGCACGATTAAATTTCGATTCCTCAAAACTGTAGCCGCCCACCATGGCCTTGATTTCACCGGTGGGATTGTCGATGGCCAACATGGCGGCTTGCGGGCCCACATTCTGTTCCAGCCGGAGATGCGCAACGCTGCCCTTGATATCGAGAATGGCAAACTGCGCGAGGTCGCCAGCTTTCAGCAACTCCGCGGGAGCCTTGCGGCCAGTCCAGGCAAAATCCGGTTGTGTGAGCAGGGCTCGGTAAGGACCTGCTTTAATCGTCGCTGCCTTGTTGTCCACGGCCGTGACCAGTCCGGTGACGTAGTCGCCCTTGTTGATTGGCCATCGCCAATCGTCGTCTTCATAAGATTCAAGGGTATCGCGATGATCACGCAGAATATTTTCGAGGTTGCCGCGCCAGCCATGCCGCCGGTCGTAGGCGTGCAAGCCGTCGCGGATGGATTGGTTGGCGGCGCGCTGCATGGCGATGTTTAGCGTCGTATAAACGCGCAGCCCGCGCTCGTGCACCGTCTCGGTGCCATAGGTGCCCTCCAGATACTTGCGAATCTCCTCGACAAAATAGGGCGCCAGGGTGTTTCGCGGCGTCTGCACGTGAAGTCCTATCGGTTGCGCGATCGCCACCCGAGCCTGGGCGGTGGTAATCTTTCCCACGCGCGACATCCGGTCCAGCACCACGTTGCGCCGCGCCAGCGCGCGTGGCCCGTGCAGAATGGGCGAGTAGCTGGGTCCTCGAATCAGGCCTGCCAATAGAGCGGATTCGGCAAGCGTCAGCTGGCCCACGGGCTTTCCGAAATAATATTCCGATGCCGCTTCAAATCCATAATTGCCGTGCGAAAGATAAATCTGGTTGCAATACATGGTCAAAATCTGCTGCTTGGAGTAATAGCGCTCGATCTGGATGGCCAGCAGCGTTTCCTCGATCTTGCGGCGCATGCTGCGGTCGGAGCGGTCCAGAAATAAAGTTCCGGCCAGTTGCATGGTAAGCGTGCTGGCGCCTTCGGCGACCCGATGCGCGAGCAGATTCCGCCATGCCGCGCCGGCTACACGCGTAAAGTCGATTCCCCAATGCTGATCGAAGTGCTGGTCCTCGGTGGTGAGAATGGCGTCCTTGAGGACCGGTGGAATTTGCTCGTAGGTAAGCAGGATGCGGCGCTGCAATGCGAAACTTCCAATCACTTGGCCGTCATCGGCGTATAGCTCGGTTACAATGTCGGGACGGAAATCTTCCAGGGCTCGAATCTGGGGAAGATCGTTGGAATACACAAAAAGAAGCCCTGTCAACGCGCCGACCGTGATGGAAGCCAACAGTAGCGATACAAAGGCGACACGCCCGACAACCGTGCGGCCCTGCAGGCGCAGCGTGATCGGCGGCAAGTTCAACATAGGGATTTCATTCTAGCGCAATTGGCGGGAGAGCACGCGGAGATCAGAGGGCGGACGTGGTTCCGCGTTTCTTAATCAGAAACGCTCCGATGGTGACCACCAGAGCCAGGACCAGCAGGCTACTGTCGCGAATCAGCGTGGCCGTGCCCAGCTTTTCGTTATTGCCGAAGCAGCCGCAATTAATTTCCAGGCCGAGGATTTTGGCGCGCGCCATGGCGCCGATAAATGCCAGCAGCAGAGCGCTGGTGACCGATCCAACCCAGCGCAGACCGAGGCCGGCGATCAGCAGCGCGCCCAGCGCCAGCTCGAACCACGGGAGAACCGTCCCCATCCACTGCACAGCCCATAGGGGCAGCATCTTGTAGGAATCAATGGCCATGGAAAAGAAGAACTGGTAGTCGCGCAGGTGCCAATCGCCGCCAAAATAAAGTTTCGCGTATGCCGCGTACAGGAAAATCAGGCCGAGAGCAACACGCCCCAAAATGAGCAGCGCGCGCGGCCAGGCGACCCCGCGCGGAGAGGTTTCCGAAACGATAGCAGGAGCAGCCATATTTTTACTGGCGCAACA
>JBGOVX010000245.1:0-4301 GCA_041478355.1 Terriglobia bacterium
TCGACTGAAGAGCGATTTTGATTGGTTCGTCGGGCAGCTAAGGCGCGATGAATTTGAGCAAGGGGAACCCAAGGGGTCTCTGCTATCGCTGGTTCACCGCCGAGTGCTTCTCGAAATCCTGAAAGCGCATAGCGACGTGATGCTGATTCCACTTTCGGTGAATCTGGGTTCCGATGATCCGTCGTTGTTCGAAACTGCGCCGGCCAGGATTCGGTCGTTGATCGAAGGCAACCTCGATACGGAATCGACCGATATGACGGTGACACAAAGGGCCGAGTTGGCCCGGCGCTTCGGCCGTTTGAGCCCACCCGTGCTCGCTCGTCTTGTTGCTTATGGTATCTCGGTTCTAAAGGCCATCGAAGCCATTGCCTCTAGGTATTACTGCGACCAATTTCATTCGGACTACGATCCCATCACAGTTACCTTCGACCGGACGGGCAGGCCGAGGAACCGCGAAGAGCTTGTGCTCGAAGACTCGCTTTTCGGTTGGATTGCGAACTGGTCGCGAACTGTTCCGCTTGGAATTCACCCAAGCCTGGATCAGCTGCACCCGCTGCTTGCCAAGTACGCCCAGCGAATGTCGGACCGGTGGACGTTCGACTTGAACAAGATGTTGAAGGGCAAAATCTATTTTGAGGATTCGAAGACGCAGTGGCTACTTCAACTGGCCGACTTCGCGGCCAATACTTGGTCGCAAACCATCGGTGACTATGAAGGCAAAACAGGATTTCGCGAACTTTTTCCGGACCTTCACCGGAAGAGCGCGCTTCCCGACGCGACCCCTCTGGGCGTGGTCGCCCCGACCGACAAGACGGAGATTGCGGCAGCTCCACAGTATTTGGAAGTGTTTGCCGGAATGGCTCGCGGACTCACGAAGATCTTGCCCTGCCAATAGGCCAAGTGCTTGCCGGGGGGCTGCCCGCGAGGTCGGGAACGGAATCGCAGCACCATAGTTTGCACCGAAGGGTGACCCGCGATCCCCCCATTCAATCTGATTCTGTAGCCACTCGGCCCCAAGCGACTGCCCTAGTGGCAGCTTTGCGCGCCGACCCGATAAGACAGGATTGCTAGAGCAGCAGCAAGAATGATGATCGACGCAAACGACATCCACAAATGCGGCCACAAGTCTCTGCGCATCTCCCGCGCTTTACGGACGCTGAGAGGAACGCAATCTTCATCCGCAACTCTCCTGCCTTCGGCATCAGGTTCGCTATCCTCGCAGACGCTCGCCACTGACCACTAGGCACTTCTTCTTTCTCTGAGTTCATTTCGAGCCCCCTATTTTCGTAACTTTACATCCGGTCAGTTGTCCCTGCCTCCCCAATCACTACACTCCCCGTAGCCCCCACGCCCCCCGCTAGGACGCGAGGAGCCGCCCGCTTGCGCCAGTCATTATCTATTGCCCCAGCCAGCCACGACAGCGGGTCGTGCGCGGCGGAACAAAGACGTGCAATATGTTGATAGGGCTGGCCAAAGCGCAACCTAATTCGGCGACACTCATCACCTAGACCACCGGCGAAACGCACCGCTTAGACGAGGCAAAACCCATCTCTCCACCACCCCGGTCGCTAAGCCTTTGATAACGCTTCACGAATGGCCAAGCACCGGCGTCAGTCGTCGCTTGGTGTACGGCGAAATTCGTCGCTTAACCCCGGCGAGACTCATCGCTCGATTGCCGTGATTGCGGTAGACTTTCCGGGTGGCTCGTTTAACCAAAAGGCGTTTGCCCCAGGGCCCGACCATCCAGTCGAAGCCAGATTTCTGCCCCCTTTGTGATGGGCGTCGGATCATCAAACGCGGCTTGCGCAAAAACAGTTTTCGGCACCTCCAAATTTATTTCTGCCGGGACTGCGGCAAGTACTTTTCCTCCCTGGCCGGTCTGAAAGGCGTCAAATATCCGCCGCGCATCATCGCCCGGGCGCTGTGCCTGTACAACCTCGGCCATTCTCAGGAAGAGGCGGCGCGCCGCATCGCGTCCGAACACCGCATTAAGGTGCCGCGCCGGACCGTTTCCGATTGGATTTCTGGCTACCGATCCATTACCACTTTCCATCGCCTTCGTACAGCATCCATCGCAAAGTTCCCCAACGGCATGCTGAAGGGGCGAAGGCTAGAGCATCAGCAGGTTTATGAATACAAAGTCCACATGGCGAAGCTCGCGCTTATGCCAGATGCCGTCGCCCGAGACGTCGCTGCGAAGGTTGAGAATTACCTGCTCAGCATTTTTGAAGATTTCCCCGACGTTCTCTTCCAGGAAGACAAGACTCCGAGTCTCGATCAGCAGACCGCGCCTGAGGATAAACCGCTAGAGCCGCCTGCCGCGGTCAGGTCATCCAAGTCGCAGTTTGAAATACTCCCGCTCGCTCGCATCGAGAAGCAGAATCTCGCGAATGACCTCGCTGCACTGGGTCTGCTGCTCGCCCGCAAGACGCGAGACCGCCACCCCTCGATCCAAGATTTCATGTTGGCCAACGATTCCTCGACGGTTGCCTGCGAAGTTCCTGTTTATCTGACTGCGGAGGAAATTGGCTACTACAAGTCCAAGGGATTTTTCATAACTTTGCCACAGTCAAAGAAGCCGATCACTGGGCACATCGACGTGGTGCAAGCGAGAAACGGCTTTATTCATCTTCTCGACTACAAGCCGAAGGCTCGCGAGATCGACCCCGTAAACCAGTTGGTTGTGTATGCCTTGGCCTTTGCTTCGCGGGCCCGGCTTCCCGTAAAAGTGTTCAAGTGCGCTTGGTTTGACGAGAAGGATTATTTCGAGTTCTTCCCACTACAAGCCGTCAAAGCCAAGAGCGCGCAAACGCGGGCTTGAAACTTGCTATTAGATGTCCACTGGTGGGACACCTCACGATACAGAGACATTCAGAAAATGGTCCAAGGAATCGGGAGCGGGGCGAACGAAATATCGCAATCATAAATATTGTGGCTCTGGCGCACGCGCTCCGAGTCAGGCCCGCCAAACTGCTCGAAACGCTGTCCTAACTGCTTCCCAAAGCGCCGACGCGTTAGTTTCGAATGCTGGCCCTCTCCCCCAAGTCCCGCGCGCCTACGGCATTCTTTTCATCGCCTTTCGTTTTGTCTTTAACTCCAAACGAACTCATCCCAATCAATCCTCTGGGACTTGCGATCACTTAGTTCCGCGAGAACCAGGCATTCAATGAGAAGAGGGATCACCACCGAAACAAAAGAGGCCGCGGGCGGGCGCCTCGCATCCTCGGCCCAGCCTCCGCGCGCCACTTCTCTCTTCTTGCCCTGGCCTTCATCCCTACGACAGCCACAGCCCATCCCATCGAGTTCCTTCCTCGACAACCCCGGTGCACTTCTGGAGGGCCTCCGGTGCTTTACGGCTTTCCGCCCGCTCCCCATAACCAGAGGTTTTCATCAAGCCTTCGGAAGCGGCGGAACTCACCACTCTTGGGAGACAGTCTGATGGTATGGTTTACTGCTCCCTAGACGATCACACCGAGATCAAACGCGGCCTTTACACCTCGAATTACCGGCAAACCGCTGTTCAGCGTCACCTCAATAGTTCCAATTGCAGCAAATGTTTGAGACAGGTTTTCGCTGCAAGCCGTTTTTTCGGATACCAAACCAGGCACCACGCCAACCGCGACGCCCAATTGTGCCTCGCCGCTCTTAATCGTGACTACGTGCCGCATTGGAAGAAACTACGCAGCGACCCTTGCTGAGCCGATCCGCCGTGACGCGGCACCCGGGGCCTGCTTTTCCTTCAACCAGGCAACGACATCATCGGGGTCAAAACGTACAGATCCCGAAATCCGAAAAGACGGAATGCCCCCGTTTGCGGCCATCCGGTAGATGTGCTGCGGAGTGACTCCGAATAACTTCGCTACCTCGGCTACCTTCAACGCTTCCGTTCTGCTTTTCAGGGTCTCGATGAGTTTCACTATGCCACCCCATTTCCGGCTAACGATCCACCGCTCTCAAACCGTTTCTACCAACTCAATGAATTCAACTGCTTCCATCTTTCTCGCGCAGCTCTTCCACGAACTTCGTTCCCACAGTACGAGTGACTCCGCGGCATGCCCAATACTTCTCCGACTGGGTTTCATAGCTTGCCGAAATAGGAGACTTCTCACCGTCCAGGCAAGAGTCCCTAAACTAGCCGGTTGAGTTCCTTTCTTACTCGACTTTTCTTTTTCTGCCCTTCCCGCCGAAAGACTGCGCTCCCCCACCCGCTTCTTCTGTCAAGGCCGTCCGCTCCGCTCCCGTGAACGCAAACTGCGCGGCCTTGACAGCGCGTGCGGCGGAGCGCCTGGGACGGCTAGGAA
>JBGOVX010000130.1:0-10421 GCA_041478355.1 Terriglobia bacterium
GCGCACATCCTGGCCGCGATTTCAGGCGAGCGCCGGAACGAAGTTTTGCTCGCCGTGGCGGACTCGATCGAAGCGCGTTCGGCAGAGATACTCGCGGCCAATGATAAAGACTGCGCCGCGGCAGCTCCCGCCGTCGAGCGTGGAGAAATGTCCCGCTCGATGTTCGCCCGCTTGCGGACCACCGAGCGCGGAATCGTGGAAATGGCGGAACGCGTACGCGAAGTCGCTGCTCTGCCCGATCCCTTGCATCGCCGGTTGTCGGCCATGGAGCTGGACGACAATCTCATTCTCTATAAAGAGAGCTGCCCGCTGGGCGTGGTCGGTGTGGTATTCGAGTCCCGGCCCGATGTGGTGCCTCAAATCGCATCGCTGGCTCTAAAATCTGGAAACGCGGTCTGCCTCAAAGGCGGGGCCGAGGCGGCGACGACAAATGCGGCGCTGGTCGCGATCTGGCGTGAAGCTCTGGTGCCCTTCCCCGACGTTCCACCCGACTCGGTGGTCCTGTTTCACACGCGCGAGGACGTGGCGCAGATCCTTACGCTTCACGAAGACATTGATTTGATTGTTCCACGAGGATCAAACGAGTTTGTTCGCTACGTTACCGAGCATAGCCGCATTCCTGTGCTTGGCCATGGCGAGGGAATATGCCACGTCTACGTGCATGAAGACGCGGATCTGCTGAAAGCATTCGACGTCACTTTGGATTCGAAAGTTCAATACCCCGCGGCATGCAACGCCCTGGAAACCTTGCTGGTCCACCGGGATATCGCGCCGCTCTTCCTCCCGCAGATGATTACGCAATTCCGCGCCGCGGGAGTTGAGGTTCGCGGCTGCGCCAGAACGTTGGCGCTAAGTCTGGGACAGGAAGTTCTTCCAGCCAGCGAAGCGGATTGGAGCAAAGAGTATTCCGACCTGATCATTTCGATCAAGATCGTGGACGGCGTTAATGAAGCCATCGAGCACATCAACAAGTACGGCTCACGGCACACCGAATCGATTGTGACCGAAAGCCATGACGTCGCGGCGCGCTTTATGGAGTTCGTGGACGCCGCCGGCGTATTTCAAAATGCGTCCACACGATT
This sequence comes from Terriglobia bacterium, assembly GCA_041478355.1. GTDB lineage: Bacteria > Acidobacteriota > Terriglobia > Acidiferrales > UBA7541 > Palsa-360. Next base: position 1,083 of record JBGOVX010000130.1, read on the forward strand.
CTCCGACGGCTTCCGGTACGGCCTGGGCGCTGAAGTCGGCATCAGCACCGGAAAACTGCACGCCCGCGGACCAGTGGGCCTGGAAGGTCTGACGACCTACAAATATAAACTCTTCGGCGAAGGCCAAACCGTTGCCAGCTACAGTAAGGGCGGGCGCACGTTCAAGCATCGGTCTATCCAAAGCTGACCCTGGCGGCTGGCACAGCGCAATCACCTCGTACACGCACTTACTTTACAACCTCTCCAAATTCTCCCCCCTCACCGTTCTGTGGAACAAACTCCTAGGGGGGCGCCATCGGCGCGAAATAACGCCGCTGAAACCAGAGCGACACATTCACAAGCCCCAGCAGTGCGGGCACCTCGACGAGTGGGCCAATGACACCGACGAACGCCTCCCCTGAATTGAGGCCAAAAACAGCCACCGCTACGGCGATTGCTAACTCGAAATTGTTGCTCGCAGCAGTGAAAGAAAGCGTAGCTGTTTTCGAGTAGTCCGCACCCAGCTTCCGCCCCATCCAGAAACTCACCAAGAACATAATGACAAAATAGATCGAGAGCGGTAGAGCGACGCGAAGCACGTCGAGGGGGAGACGGACGATAAGGTCGCCTTTTAAGCTGAACATCACCAGAATCGTGAACAACAGGGCCACCAATGTCAGCGGGCTAACGCGCGGAATAAACCGAGTTCGATACCACTGTTCTCCTTTGAAGCGCAAAAGCACAAAGCGCGTGAGAATTCCCGCAAGGAACGGCACACCCAGGTAGAGGAAAACGCTTTGGGCAATCTGGCCAATTCCAACATGGACCGCGCTCCCCTCCAGACCGAACCACGCGGGAAGTACGGTGATGAATGCCCACGCATAAAAGCTGTAAAAGAGCACTTGAAAGAGGCTATTGAATGCAACTAATCCGGCAGCATAATCCGTATCCCCGGCAGCCAGTTCGTTCCAGACGATAACCATCGCGATGCAGCGCGCTAATCCAATCAAGATAAGACCGCGCATATATGCGGGCTGTCCGCGAAGAAAGATAATCGCAAGTAAAAACATTAGGATCGGTCCAACGACCCAGTTCTGGAGGAGCGAAAGCATCAGCACGGAACGATTGCGGAAGACCTCAGTTAGTTTTTCGTACCGCACCTTGGCCAGAGGAGGATACATCATGATGATCAGCCCGATGGCAATCGGGATGTTTGTTGTACCGACTTGAAAGCGTTGCACAAAATTCGCGGTCCGCGGAATCAAATGTCCGAATCCAACGCCAATGGCCATCGCGAGAAAAATCCACAGGGTTAGGTAGCGATCCAGAAATGAGAGCCGGGCGCGCGACATTGGGGCGCAGACTCGGCCTTGCGCAAAGAGAGTCGTCATCCTGTCCACCTCAGTGGAACCGATCGGAGTTTTTCATTGTTGGCCTATGCGGTCAATTTCCTTCTTTACGGCAATCTGGCCGAGTGTGGAAATGGGCAAGCATAGGAATAGGGTGATTCGGCGGTCAAGCACCATGAAAGCATCACGGAAAGCGCGCTCTATCTGTTCGGGCGTTCCCTTCACGGCGGCGGGATCGGGTACGCCCCAGTGAGCGGTCATGGGCTGGCCTGGCCATACGGGGCAGACTTCACCGGCTGCGTTGCCGCACACGGTAAAAACGAAATCCATTTGCGGAGCGCTGGGTTGCGCAAATTCATCCCAACTCTTGCTGCGAAGACCCTCGGTAGGCATGCGAGAAAGCTGAATTTGTTTCAGTGCCTCAGGGCGAACCTCTCCCGCCGGATGGCTTCCCGCGCTGTAAGCAGCGAAGACGGGCCGGCCTTTGCGATTGAGAATGGACTCGGCCATGATGGACCGCGCAGAATTGCCAGTGCATAGGAATAGGACGTTGTAACGTTCTTCCATGGAAGCGCCTTTCGCGGAAATGGGCGCTATTTATGGCGTCGCGGGCGCGCAACAATCCGGGGCGCAGCATGATTTTCCAATAACGGATTTTTCGGGAAGGTTGTCTTGAAGAACCGCAAACACTTCCCACTGGTTCCCGTCGGGATCGCGAACCCATGTTTTGTCCTGCAGCGCGTAGCAGCAATCGGTTTTCATTTCGTCGCGGGTCAGCAATCCGCCCGCCTGCCATTGATTGCGTACGGCCAGGACGTCCTCGGTCGACGCCACTTGAATTCCCAGATGCGACAAGCCGCCGTGTTCCCCGCTTGGTCCCCCGCTCGATACTTCGTTCAACGTGAAATTAAGCGGGGGATTGGCTACATCAAATTTTGCATACCCTTTTCGCACCTTCGAGGGTTCAATCCCAAAAAGTTTTCGGTAGAACTCGATGCTCCTGGGAACGTCTTGGACGTGAATTGCGACGTGAGCCTTTAAGGCTTTGACAGCTTCGGGCATGTGATCCTCCTGGGGGCGCTAGACATATGCGTCAGCGCATATGTAAACCATAGCGCGGCTTGCTCATATCTGTCAAGCCATATATACTAGGCCCCAGCATGCCTCGAAAACACAAGCCGTTGGCGCTCGAACTTCTGTTTCGCGCCTTAGCCGATCCTACCCGGCTTCGTCTGCTCAATCTCATCGCCGATCGGGAGATTTGCGTCTGCTATTTCGTGGAGATCCTGGGCATTAGCCAGCCCAAAATCTCACGCCATCTGGCCTATCTACGCCGCGCGGGCATCGCCGCGGCCCGGCGCCAGGGCAGATGGATACACTACCGTTTGGTCGTTCCGCAAGACGTTGCAGCTTGGTCGATCTTGAGAGAGACGTTGACGCATCTGCGGGTTAGACCAGATTTGCAGCACGACTTGGCGAAACTCGAGTCTGCATGCTGTAAACCAAGCGAGTTTGCACCACTTGAGAAGGCCCCTCATCCCTCTCTAGTGAACATGCCTACACAGTAGCCTCTTGGCTACATTCATGTAATTTCATGTAGGCTGACCTCTAGTCATTACGGTCCATTCGTAGTACATTTCGCTTGTAGAGGCCCGAGGGCCGTTCATGGCTGATTCTAATCCTCACCCAGGGGCAGAGTCACAGAAGCGGCGCAGCACGCGGATCATTCAGGCCGTGCCGCTCACAGTGACGGGTGTGGACGCACTGGGCAGGCCATTTCAGGAACGCACTTCGTCCCTAATCATCAGTTGTCACGGTTGCCGATACCAATCGAAACATTACGTCTTAAAGAATATGTGGGTCACTTTCGAAATACCCCACAATGAAGCGGGTCGCGACCCGCGGAGCGTGCGCGCGCGTGTCACCTGGATTCAGCGTCCGCGAACGGTGCGTGAGCTTTTTCAGATCGGCGTTGATCTTGAGATTCCTGGCAATGTGTGGGGTATAGCGTTCCCGCCAGGCGATTGGTTTCCCTTCCCTGACGCGACCTCCAGCCTTGAGATTCCCAGTCCAGTTGGGAGCCCCGAAAATGAATCCGCTGCGGCCGAGTGGAGGGCTGAGGAGGAGCCTGCTCCTCAGTCAACTCAATCCGAGGAAAACAATCTTCGTGTTTTGCCATTGCCGGGCGGCGCGGACACCTCGCTGCAAATTTCACGACAGATTTCACGCCTGGTAGCCGAGGCCAAACAGCAGGTTCAGACCACCATACGCGAAACCGCCACGCGCGCAGTGGCGGCGGAAACGCGCCCGCTGCTCGCCGCCCTGCAGAATCAAATGAAGGACGCGGCGGAGAAATCGGTGTCTACCGCTGTCGCCGAGCATATCGAACAAATACGGCGCGAGACCTTGCAGCACATGGAACGCGAACGCGAGGCCATCGTGACCTCCATGCGCGCCGCATGGACGCGCGAATTGGACCGCCGAATCACCGATGCCCGGCAGCACATCGATTCGCAGCTTGCGGAAGTGGAGCGCGCGCGGCGGGTGAATTTCGACCAGCAGATTCAGAGTCACCTGCAGGAGGCGATCGAAAAGCTGCGAAGCATGAGCGGCAACCTCGGTGCAAACGCCGGCGAGGTCCATTCGGTTATCGAGCAATTGCGGCGAAGCTCCGCTGAGGCCGCCGAGCAGGAAATGCGGCGCTGGAAGGAACTGATGGATTTGCGTTCTTCCGAGGCCCGGACGCGCCTGGCTCACCTGGAACAGACGGCCGCGGCTCTGGAAGAAAAGATTGCCACTGCGACATCCGCGGCGGAATCAGGATGGCGCGGTCTGCTGGACGCGGACCTGGCCGCGGCAAGCGTGCGTTGGAGCGAAAAAATTGACATCTCCCTGGAGGACGCTGCACGTAAGGTTTCCGAGCGGCTCGCGCGGACCAGTGAGGAGTCCACCCGGGAGTTTGAACAACAACTACAGCAACGCATCAACGTGATCGGTGGAGCGTTCTCGCAAGTTACCCAGGAAGCGGAGAGTTCTTTGAGTATGTTGCGGGCATCGCTCAGCGAAGAAACGGCCAAGGGCGCGTCCGCAATCTCCCAGCTGCAGCAGAGTTTCGAACAGATGGACGCGCGCCGGGGCGAATTCCCTTCTCTGATCCAGGCTGCATCGGATGAGTTGGCGCGGCGCAGCGAAGCCTTGGTGGAAGCCCAGAGTAACGAAATGAACCGCCGTTCGGAATCGGCTGTCGCCGGGATGGTGGAGCGGCTGCAACCCGTGCTCGAATCCGCGGGCCAGCAAACAATCGAGCGGCTGGCAAATGAGCTGGAACAGCGACTGGCGCCTCAAATCACCAGCGCCGCCGAAATACTGAGCAAGCTTGCCCTGGACCAGGGCCATGCCGAAAAAGCCCTTGGCGAGCATCAACAGAAAATCTGGGAGGCTTCCGAGCGAAGCGTTCAGGACACGGTTTCTCGCGAGAAGGAACTCCTTGCCCAGGTCGAGAAGGAATTTGGAGAGTCGGTTCGCGTTAGTTCGGCAAGGTGGTTCGCCGAATTGGAAACCAAAGCCACCGAAACGACTCATAACACGTTCGAAGCGATTTTTAAGACGGCGGACTGGTACGAGAAGAAAGTGCAGACGCAGATGCAAGCAGCCTTGGAAAAAGGCGTCGATCAGGCGGCGACTGGTTTGCGGGAGAAGGCGGGCGAAATGTCCGGCCTGTTTGCCAGCGAGCTGGATCACTACAGCCGCACCTATGTGGAGCACGCCCAGGGTCAGATGAAAGAAAATGCGCGCGACATCGCCGAGATGGCCAGCCAGCAACTGACGGAAGCCGGCGAAGCGGCCTCCGCGAATTTCACCGATCGCGCCGGCCAACTAGTGCGCGAGCAGTTTGAGGCCCTAAGCATCATGACCGAGGCGGCTTTCGATCAAAATGTGGCGCGGGCCGAAGCGCATAGCGTGCAGGTGCGTTCGAGACTCGAGAGCGATGCCCGAGCGCTTGCCGGCGAATTCCAGCGCGCTCTTTCGCAACAAGCGCAAAACAGTCTCGCGCAAGGTCAGCAGGAACTCGATTCCCAGATCGATCTTGCCAAGGAAATCCTGCGTACCGAGGCCCAATCGCTCAACCTCCAGTTGCAAACCTCGATGCAATCCCTGGACGCATCTGCCCTCGACGTGTATAAACAGCGACTCGAAAATGCGTCGAATTCCTGGCTGGTAACCACGGCCAGCAAACTGAGTCAGCAGTCCGAAGGACTGATCGACCAACTGGCCGAATCCACCGAAAACAGGCTGCGTGCTGTTTGCGGCAGCATATTTGCTGAAATGGGCGAAACCCTTCGCACGCGTCTCTCCGCGTTTTCCATTCCTTCCGCCGCCTCAGCCAGTCCGGAACCGCGTCCGGCCGCGGCCAAACCATTCGAAATTGAACCTGAAGAACAGAAGTAGACTGCCTGGTTTTCCATCCGTGATTTCCGTGCGATACGCCGAAGCCTGTATAATGGCTCGATGCCCAATCGCGCTTACGCCAGCGTCTGGATTCGCAATTTTGACGAGTCCAACTTGCTTTCTCATTTCGAAAAGTTTCTGGCCACCGTGCCCGTGGCGACCGCGCCGGCGGGTTTCACCGAACTGATTGTCCGGGCTGTGGATGCAACCGAAACCCCGCTGGGAGAGTATGATCTGCGTGGCCAGATATTTACTCCTGCCGAAATCGTGGAACTTGCGCGAACCAGCGTCTCCGGCGATGTCTGCTTCGAGGTAACCGCGCGATGGGACCTGTGGGTTCGCGATTTGGAAACGGCAGGCTGGAAAAAGGGTCCCGAGCGGCTCACTTTCTTTTGCCATGGCCCGGAATACGATAACCAGGTATCGGCCGAGTCGGGACATTTTATGGCCGATTTGGGTTTCGAACACCTGTTTACGGGCCATGCGGGGCTGCTCACGCCTGGAAACCCAAGTGTCGCGGAACCCGAGCATCCGGACGAGGCGCGGTTCTTGATGTGGATGTCACAACCGCAGAATTTGCGCGAATATCATGAGAGAACGAGAGAGAATATTCAGAAACTGATGGGGTGGATGCGCGCGGCCGAGGAAACCATGCCTGTCGAACGCATTCGTCTGTGGTCTGAGGGTGAGGAAAACTTTGAAGCGCGGTTGGATGAAATTTTGGCTGTGCGTTAGTCTGGCCCTGATCATTCCAAGCTCACCGGTTCCGGGAGCGCCGGCGCCTCCCCGGACGCCGCGCGGGCGCGTCCCACAAGACATCGCCTACCGCGCCAATGAGGTCTCGCTGGCAGGGTTGAGGCCGGGGCGTGACACCTTCGCGGTGGCGGAGAAACGCTTCAAGTCCAAAAATATTTCCGAGGCTCGAGATTCGGGATACAAGGAATGGCGCGACGATTGTTCGGGGCGCGCCATCCGGCTCGAGATCAACGCACGGTCGATGATTCAAACCATTACCATCACCACCCTGGCTGCCAAGGAAGGCGATTGTGGCGCTCGGCGGCCGGAGTTTCTGGACCCCAAGAATTGGGTAACCGGACTGGGCTTGCGCCTGGGTGATTCGCAGGATCGAGCCGTCTCGTATTATGGCGAACCGAACTCGAGCGGACCGGCATCTAAGAACGGTCAAGAACTGGATCTGATGGTTTACCAATTTAACTGGGCCGGGTCCGACGTTCCCCAGGTAATGAAAATCCTGTGCGCCCGGGACACGGGACGCGTGGTCGAGATTATGCTTGCATTCCCGAGCCGGTAGCGTCGCCAGGATGATGCATTTTATAACTCGAAGAAGGAACCTGATCCTGCCAGCCGGCGTAATTGCGTCCTTGCTGGCGGGATGCGGCTCGCCGCAACAGACAGCGCCTGTGTACCAGGCGGAGAATTCCGGCGCATCAGCGTCAGCAACTGCGGCGGAGATCCGGAGAGTGGCGGAGGCGGCACTGGGCATGCAGGCGGAAGTGGTGGCACACGGGGACCTGGCAAGAAACGGGTCGGAGCAACTGCTGGTGGTCAATCAGTTTCAGCAAGCGGCTCGCGGTAACATGGTTGCCGGGGATCCGGCGCGGATACTGGTTACGCGGGCTACCATCATTCAGAAAGACAGCGGCAAGTGGACCGAAGTGCTGCGTTGCGATGAGCATTTGAAAAATCCGATCGGCTATCTGGGAGGTTCGCCAGCGGCGCCGGTTACCGGTTGGAAGTTGGAGATTGCGCAGGATACACAGCAAGGTCTGGAAATGAAGTTCACTCCGGCCGGTGAAGGCCAGACGATTGCTGTGCGATGGAGCACAAAAACGAAACGCTATCAATCGCTCGACCAATCTAATGAAAGGTACCTGAGCGAGGCGCCCACGCTGGCGACCCCGCAATCCGTTCTCAGATGAGCGCAGCAGCACAGACGATCGCGGGTTCCGCACCGAAGGCCTTGCCCAAGCGCAATTCCGGTTGGGCGCAGCTCACTCGTTTATTTCCTTACGTGGCCCGTCATAAGGGCGAAGTAGTCCTGGGCATGGTGACGCAAATCGGCATGGGCATTGCCGGAACGCTGCTGCCGCTGATCATCGGCGCCATCGTGGATTGCATAAAAGGAGCCGAAGCTCCCCTGGCCCAGCTCGGCCGGCTTACGCAGATCTCGCTAGGATTTCTGCTGCCTTACTACCACCCCAGGAGCGCCTACACTCTCGCGGTTTTCTGTTCGGCATTGATTATCATGTGCGCGGTTCAAGGGTTCTTTTCGTATTGGACGCGTCAAATCCTGATCGGTTTGTCGCGGGATATCGAATACGATCTGCGAAACGACTTACTTGCCAAGCTCGTGGTGTTGGAGCCGGAGTTCTACGTGCGGAATCGCACGGGCGAATTGATGTCGCGATGCACAAACGATTTGAATTCGGTGCGCATGGTGCTGGGTCCGGGCATTATGTACAGCGCCAACACCTTCGCGACGATGGTGCTCGCCGTGGTCCTGATGTTTTGGATTTCGTTGCGTCTTAGCATCTATGTCCTGCTTCCCGTCCCCGTTGTCGCCGTCGCCGTGTGGCTGTTCGGCAGGCAGATTCATGCGCTCTATGGAAAAATTCAGGCCTCGCTCGCCGTGCTTTCCGCAAAAGCGCAGGAAAATCTGGCGGGTATGCGGGTGGTGCGAGCCTACGTCCAAGAGCTTGCCGAAATTCGCGGATTCGACGCGCCCAACCGTGAATATATCGACCGCAACCTGCGCCTGATCTATTTCTGGAGCATGTTCATGCCGCTGCTCCAGATGCTGGTTGGGCTGACGTTTGTGCTGGTGCTCTGGCAGGGCGGGCGGCTGGTAATTCTAAGCCAGATTACTCTGGGCGAGCTGATTGCGTTTTACACCTTTATGACCCGGCTGATCTTCCCCATGGTGGCGTTGGGATTTGTGACCAACATCTTCCAACGCGGCGGCGCTTCGATGGGCAGATTGAATTACCTTCTTGATTCAGAGCCGAAGATCAACGACGCCGGGGCGGCGCGCGGACAATTGGCCGAACTCCGCGGCGAGATCGAATTTCGCAATTTGACCTTCACCTATCCCACGGTGCGGAGCGATACCGATGGAACCCAGGCGAACGGATCGGGCGCAATCAACAAGCCCGTATTGCAGGACATCTCTCTGCACGTTCCCGCAGGATCGATCCTGGCGATTGTGGGCCCCACCGGGAGCGGGAAGTCCACGCTGGCCGCCTTGATCGCGCGGCTCTGGGACGCTCCTCCGGGAACCCTGTTGATCGACGGACGCCCCATTCGAGAGTGGCCGCTCGAAAAGCTGCGGCGCGGCGTGGGTTACGTGCCACAGGACACTTTCCTGTTTAGCGAAACGTTGCGCGAAAACATAGCTTTCGGCATCGATGACGCAACCGACCAGCAGGTTCACGAGGCTGCCGAGGTCGCCAGCATCGCCGCCGAAATCAATGAGTTGCCCGCCAAATTCGACACCATGGTGGGCGAACGCGGCATCACGCTTTCCGGCGGCCAGAAGCAACGC
>JBGOVX010000236.1:0-4861 GCA_041478355.1 Terriglobia bacterium
GAAGAAAGAAGGATGACGTAATGCGAACAGATTCCCAAAACGCTTGCAGAGCTTTCATACGTCCTCGCTTTGCTGTTCATAGTGCTCGATTTATATGAACTCTATTGTGTGCCGGTGGGCCCTCGAAACCTGGAGCTAAGAGCAAGTGTTTCTATCATGTCGTTCCCTTCCACGTCCAATCTATTCAGTTCGCGGAATCGGATATGCGCCAATCTGCGCTGCCCTGTAGGGAATTCCCAACCACGATTACTTCGTACCCTCCGGGCTTGAGACATTCGAAATGGGAATTCAATGACCGCGAGACATCTTTTGTTTTCCGCGGCCGGTGAGCTGCATGGCGAAGACCTGCTCGACAACGTGATCTAATTTCGGCCCTCGCGGCATGCCCAGGGCTTCCAGTTCAACGATCACAGCGGGAAGACCGGAACGGCAACTGTACAGCGCTCTTTGGCAGGCGGATCGCAGCAAAATCGCACGCTGTGCGCCCATCGAGTTCATCGGCCGCTACAGGAAAGGTTTCTTCGACTACGCCATCGCCGACGAAGTCCATGAGCTAAAACGTGACACGGCACAAGGCAATGCCCTGGGAACGCTGGCGCCCGGTGCAGACAGGATTCTCGGAAAAAACCGCACCCTCTCTAGTTTTTACACAAGCAGCTTGACGTCATCCCAGCCTCCACCAATTGTCGCCAGTTGCAGTATCTCTCTGTGATACTATGCCGCTCGCTAACCGAGGCCGCCTGAGTTACGGGCCGCACTGGGAACGCAGATTCCCAGCAATCGCTTCACACGAATCAGCGAGGAGACAACCATGACAGCCGGCCCTGACAGTTCGACGATGTCTCTTCCGGATGTGGTGAATGGCGCGGTGGGACCGTTCGACTCCTACTGCATGGGCTACATGAATCCGGGAGCGAGCGGATACGGTTACCTCTCAACCTTGAAGCTCTCCACCGGAGTGGTGAACGTGGAGGGGCTGGATCCGGGAACGGAAGGCATTGTGTCCTACGATCGCTGCGAGAGAAACGATGCCTATATCGGACAGATCAACATGCTGACGGCGTCGTCGTTTTGTGGCGTGAACGGCGCGGTGTGGGGGTATCACCTGGCGACCGCCGATCAGATCAGGAATGGCACGCTCCAGCCCCTGTTCTATCAGACCGGCTACGGGCGGGTGGCCATTCCGGTGTATCCCGTGTATCCATTATTGGACTGCGCGCGGCGCCTGTTCGGAATGGACGCGTCGCGAAGGTTCCCGCCGATGCCGGGCGCGCACGTGGTTTGCGCCAACAAGAGTTACACCACCGATCTGGTCCAAGACGGGTCTTGCTGGGTCTGGGCTGCGATCGCCCTGGCAATCGCAGAGGACCGCAATAGCGAGGCTAATCTGTTCATTGAAGATGCCGGGAAATTTGGGACGGTCCACGATGGGCCTCCACAAGTAATCAAATTCCTCAACGGCATGCTGCACGCGGTGACCAAGAGCATGGTCCTGTGCGGCATCGATCAGCGGGTCCGGTATAAGGAAATCTTCGCCGGATACGTCTATCAATTCGTGAACCAGAATCAGGTGGGATGCGCCTTGACCTGTGCCCCGTATGTGGTGCTGGCGAAAAACGCAATTCCGCCGGGTGGACCGGCGTCGCAGATTCTCGGTATGACGATCTCCGAGTGGGAGAAGGCCCTTCATCTGCCCTCTCTGCCGCCGTTGGAAAGGCCGGGAGAGGCGAGCGAAGCTTCGAAGTAACGGGCAGCCTGACGCAGTGAGAGGCTGACGGGACATTCCTCACTCGGCGACGAGTTTTTCGGCAGCCTCATAATCCGCTGGCGTCGGGGTTGCCGAGCGCCTGGAGTTCAGTGCCTGGAGGCTATTGCGGCAGCCCAACCCGCCGGAGCAGCGCCTGAAAGGCCGGCTCACTGCGAAGGCTGTCGAGTTGGGGGTCGACGGAGAGCCACATCAGATAAAACGAGCGTTCCTGATAGGCCTTTTCCAGTTGATCCAGTGCGGCGCTTTTTTCCCCGAGCGCCGAGTAAATGGAAGCCACGTTGTAGGGTGTGACGTTCATCTTCAGGGACTTCCGGTTCAACTCCACCAAAACCTCGCGCGCCTTTGCCGATTGGCCGGAAAGCGCGTAGGCCCTCCCCAGCGATGCCAGCGGCTCGGCAACATTCGGCTCCAGAGCCCGGGCTTTCTCAATCTCCGCAATGGCGCCGGGGAAATTACCCTGTTCTTCGTAGACCCATCCCAGTTCGTCATGGCCCACCCACAAATTTGGGTCCAGGTTAATCGCCAGACGAAGCTGGTTGATGGCCAGGTCGTAGCGGCGCGCCAGATAGAGGTTTTGGCCGAGCAAGAAGTTGGTTTCCGAAGAGAGCGGATCAAGTTCGCGGGCCCGCCGGCCTTCTGCGATCCCCTCGTCGAAGCGCTTCACGGATGTTAGATACCACCCGTAGAACCCGTGCGCAAAGGCGCTGTTGGGACTGACCTGGACGGCCCGCTTGAATTCCGACGCCGCTGCCGGCAGGTTGTAATCGTAGAAAAAATAGACGTCGGCCAGCATGGTGTGAGCCTCATCGAGGTTTTCATCCAGTTGCAGCGCCTTTTCTGCCGCCGCTTTGGCTGCGGGCATGGTTTCATGCCCAGGCGAGAACCAGTCTTGCGCCAGGCCCATATTGTAAGCATATCCGGCATAGGGCAGCGCATAGTTGGGATCCAGAGCAATGGCCTGACGAAAATATTCCGCGCCCTTCTGCAACCCTTCTTTCGTGTATTTTCGGGTGTTGTACAGGCCCTTCAGGTAGAGCTGATACGCCTCAGAATTGTCCGTGTACCGTTTGGTGAGCTGTTCTTGTTCGGTTCCGGTCAACCGCAGACTCAGCTTGTCCGCAATTTCTCTGGAGATTTCCGAATCCACGTTGAGCACGTCGGACACGCTTCTCTTGTAGCGCTCTCCCCAGAGTTGCGCGCCATCGGAAGTATTGACCAGGTCGGTCTCGATGATCAGCGTATCTCCCACTTTCGTGACCTTCCCTTGCAGCAGCGCGCCCACGTTCAAATCGCGGCCTACCTGGCGCGGATCGACCTGGCGCCCCTTATAGGTAAAGGTGGTACTCGACGCCAGCACACGCAATTTGGGAATGCGCGACAGACGATTGATCAGACTCTGGGCCAGTCCGTCGCTGAGATATTCCGTGTCCGGATCGGGGTTGGCGTTCACAAATGGCAGAATCGCAATCGATTGAGCCGATGGGGCGCGATTTTCGAGCAGGCGGTACCCGACTGCGGCAACCACGATCGCCAAAGCAAGCAACGCGATGGCCGGGAACGCCCAGCGCGGCAACTGGGTCGCCGGAGGGGGCTTGGGCACCGTGAAGCGACTCGTGGTGGAGAACGCAGGTGTCAGGCGGCCCGATTCCGTCTCCCGCTTTAACCTCGCCAGGTCAGCGCGAATCTCGGAAGCGTGCTGATACCGAACCTCGCGGTCCTTTTCCAGGGCCTTGCCAATAATCTCTTCCAGTTGGCCAGGAAGAGCGGGGTTCAGCTGCGAAGCCGCAATCGGCTGGTTACTTAGAATGGCGTTGTAGACGACCGCCGCAGTGGTCCCCTCAAAGGCCTGCCGGCCAGTCGCCATCTCATAAAGGACTGCGCCAAAGCTAAATAGATCGGTGCGCGTATCGAGATCCTGAGCGCGGGCCTGTTCCGGAGACACATAGGCGACCGTGCCAACCAGAGCTCCTGGCGTCGTCGCCAGCCAATCCATGGTCGCCACGGTCGAACTGTCCTGCTTCGCTTTCGCTTCTTCGGCCATGTCCGAGGCCAGTTTCGCAATGCCAAAGTCCAGGATCTTGGCTTGGCCGCGCTTTGTCACAAAGATGTTCGGTGGCTTGATGTCACGATGGATGATGCCCTTCGCGTGGGCCGCATCCAGACCATCGGCCGTCTGAATGGCCAGGTCTAATAGCAACTCCATCGGAAGCGGACGGCCTGCGATGCGGTGCTTCAGCATCACGCCTTCCAGCAACTCCATCACGATGAAATGGTGACCGTCCGACTCCCCGATTTCGTGAATCGTGCAGATGTTGGGATGGTTCAACGAGGACGCGGTTCGAGCCTCGCGCTGAAATCGTTGCAGTACTTCGAGTCCAGGTTCTGCGGGAAGAAATTTCAGTGCGACATGGCGGCCAAGACTAAGGTCCTCGGCTTCATACACTACCCCCATGCCGCCGCTCCCAATTTTTTCCAGGATGCGGTAATGAGAGATGGTTGTGCCGATCATTTGACTGACAAAATGCGCCCCGAAGCGATGGCCCGTCTTCAAAATCTTTGAGAGCAGCTTGGCCATTAGGCCAAGCTACACTTTTGGTTTCAGTTCACCCTGGAGTTTCGGGTTCCAGCGGCCCAGATTATAGCGCAGCCGCTGCTCGATCGTGCGTTGTTTCTGTTCTGCCCTCCTGCGTAAGATTTCTTCTCGTCGTCCGTAGTGCACGTCGGCCGGGGTCACCTTGCCGATGGCCTCGCAGAAGAAATTCACGGCGGCGAAAAGATTGCCGTGGATGGACGAAATCGATTTGGAACAGTCGTTATCGCGTTCCCACGATTTGTCATCCTAATGTTTGACACCGGGGATCGCAAGAGGCGTCCAAACCACGTGATTAACGCCCGTGAAGCCAAGGACACCTGAAATGAACAAACGGAGGGAGGCCAGCCGGATTACCGGCTGGCGCTCCTCGCCGTTGCTCAAGCTGTGGCAACGACGCGAACGCGTCCGAGGCGCCGTGAGCGCGGCGCGCGCTTTATGACGATTTCAACATCGCGGCCAAGCAACGTCAGGAATTGCATGAGTCGTTCGGCCGAAAAACC
>JBGOVX010000209.1:0-5891 GCA_041478355.1 Terriglobia bacterium
CAGCCAGACCGACGGCGGGCGCGAGGCGAACAGAGGCTTGGCGTGCTTGCTGAGCAGTAGCGCAAGCTCATCGCGCACGATTTTGATGACTTGCTGGTCGGGCGAAAGCTGCAACAGCACTTCGGAACCAAGCGCCTTCTCGCGTATGTGCGTCAACAACTCATCGGCCACGCCCACGTTGACGTCGCCTTCGAGCAGCGCCTCGCGAATTCCCGCGAGCGCTTCGTCCACATGCTCCTGGGTGAGCTTTCCCTGCCCGCGCAGGTTTTTGAAAACTCGTTGCAGCTTATCTGTAAGATTTTCAAACATCAGGCTCAATCCCCGCCGGTCCTCGCCAAGTGCAGCGCAATATTTCTGTTCGTATTCTCTTTCATTCTATCAGGATGTTCACGGGCGTGCCGCTGGAACCGGAAGGCCTGTTGGAAGCCCCTGGGCGAGCAGTGAATTGCATGGCATCTTTCAGGGCAATGGCGTCTTCTGCCTGAACACACTTGCTGCCGGCTAGAAGGAGTTCTCCGAACTATTTTCCCACCGCGGCGGATTATCTATGCGGGAGAGGCTCGAGCTGCCGGTGTGGGAAAAACTTGCGACCGGACCGCCAGTTCTGCCGGATGCTCTGGTTTCCTTCGATTGCCGCTTTGCCGGCGTGCGCAAAGAGTGCACGCATTGGGTGATACTTGGCGCCGTGCAGGACGTAAAAACGCTGGGCCGGATTGCAGACAGCACACCCGGCTGCAAGTCGGATCTGCTCTACTTGAATCGCTCCTACCGCAAGCTTCCACTACGAATGCAGAAGAACGATTAAGCCACAAAAAAAGGAGTGGCCCGCTCACGGGCCACTCCTAGCTGGAAACGATTACTTTTTCGCAGCGGCGGATGCAGCAATGCGGGCCTGCATCTCGCGAGTCAGATGCGGCACGATTCCCAGTACTCGCTCGATGAGCATGAGCTGGCCTCGATGGTGCATTTCGTGTTCTTTCACCGAGAGAATCATTTCGAAACGAGTCTTGGATGCCGGAGTCGTCCCTGGAAACATCTGCACCTGCTCGCCCAGGAATGGTTCGGCAAGTCCGTCGAGCCAGCCGGCCCATTTCTCGCCATTGCTGCGCAGCAGTTCCAATGTCTGATCCTTGCTCCGCGGCGTTTTTTCTTCCGCCACCAGGCGCTGCATCAACGATGGAAAGTCAAAACCCACGATCGTGGACCGGCGCTCCAGGGCATGAAGCGTGTGCTGAAAATTATAGGCCACTGCGATATGCGCCAGCAGCTCGCCGACACTCCGCGTGTCCGGAGCCGCTCGAAAAGAATACTTTGCCTCAGGAATGTCCTGAGCAATCGCAATCGTATTCTTGCGAACAACGCGAAAACTTTCGGCTAAATCCTTGCCACCATAATAAGTCACGATTCTTCTCCTTTGATCGAAATACCTTCCTCAAATTAAACATCCGGAATGGAAGAAAAGTTTAACATGCTGCCCGTAGAATATATGCACCAGTCTTCTAGCATTTCAATTCCAATTCACGTCTCTCCCATTCCGGCTGGTTGCCGGATACCGGCTTGCGCGATATCATCGCGGCTTGTCACATTTATCCGCCACGCGAGTCGTCGAGATCTCACGCACTCTGGGGTTTGATCTCTGTGGTGTCGCTCCTGCAGCGGAATTTCCGGAACTTGCGCATCTCGACGACTGGCTCGCGCAAGGCTACGCGGGCGAAATGCATTATTTGCGCGATGCGCGGCGGCGTTCTCCTTCTCTGGTGGTGGAGGGCGCTCGCAGCATCATTGTTTGCGCGCTCAATTACAACACTCCCCTGCCCTGCTCGACCCAAGCGCCGGAAGAAATCGGTTCTCCGACCGGCCCGCGCGGCTGGATCGCGCGATATGCCTGGGGCGACGACTACCACAAAGTACTTGGCGAAAAGCTGGACGCTCTGGTCGGAACGCTCCGCCGGGAATTTCCGAAGCCGTTTGAAGCGCGGGCTTATGTGGACACTGGACCTATCGTCGAGCGCATTGCCGCAAAATATGCAGGACTCGGCTGGCTTGCAAAAAATACCTGCCTGATTCACGAGGAACTAGGCTCCTGGTTATTCCTCGGAGTGATCGTGACGACGC
Organism: Terriglobia bacterium; assembly: GCA_041478355.1. Taxonomy (GTDB): domain Bacteria; phylum Acidobacteriota; class Terriglobia; order Acidiferrales; family UBA7541; genus Palsa-360. Next base: position 2,116 of record JBGOVX010000209.1, read on the forward strand.
TCGATCTGGCAGGATCGCTCGGCCCAGCGGAAACCCCAGCGGCGGATCTGTGCGGGAATTGCCGCCTTTGTATCGAAGCATGCCCCACCGGAGCCATCGTCGAGCCCTATGTTCTAGATGCGCGGCGTTGCATTTCGTATCTCACGATTGAGTTGCGCGGCTCGATCCCGGTTGAATTGCGGGAGCCGGTTGGACGTCACCTTTTCGGGTGCGATATCTGCCAGGACGTCTGCCCGTGGAATCGCCGCGCTCCGGTCACCGCTCCCGCGAATTTCATTCCCCGCCGCTTTGCACCGAACTCGCTTTTCTTGCCGGACCTGGAATGGCTGATCTCGCTCACCGAGGACGAATTCCGTGAAATCTTCCGCGGCAGCCCTGTAAAGCGAACCAAGTGGCGCGGACTGGTCCGCAATGTGTGCGTCGCCATAGGAAACTCGGGGCTTCGTCAAAATGACCCGCGCTACGAGGAAATTTGCGCGCGTCTCCAGAAGCTGGCTGCTTCGGCCGATGCCGTCCTCGCCGAGCATGCCGGGTGGGCGCTCGACCGGCTCAGGGGACGCCCGAAGCTTCCACAGGCTTTGGGGACACAGGTTGTGCCTCCCGATGCACAGCGATAGAATACCCAGTGCCAGCCAAAGCTACGCGATCATCCAATCTATACTGAGGAGGAATCGATGTCACAGCAGGCTGCAACATCACAAAAGGAGGGTCCCTTGGCCCACGTTCTTCCACCGCTCCCATACGCGCACGACGCGCTCGAGCCCTATATCGATAAGCAGACCATGGAAATTCACCACGGCAAACATCACAACGCTTATGTGACCAATCTGAATAAGGCCCTGGAAGGCCACGCCGATCTTCAAGCTCTATCGATCGATCAACTGCTCACAGCTCTGGACCGCGTTCCGGAAAATATCCGTACAGCCGTGCGGAACAACGGCGGCGGACATTGGAACCACTCCATGTTCTGGAAAATCATGAAAAAGAGCGGAGGCGGCGAGCCCACCGGCACGCTGGCCGAGGCCATCAAGTCGTCCTTCGGCTCCTTCGCCGACTTCAAAACGAAATTCGGTCAGGCCGGCGTGGGTCGATTCGGCTCGGGCTGGGCTTGGCTAATCCTCAAAGACGGCAAACTAGCGATCGACTCCACGCCAAACCAGGACAATCCCTTGATGTCCGGCGGAAAAGCCGTGATGGGCCTGGACGTCTGGGAACACGCCTATTATCTGAAATATCAGAACCGCCGGCCAGACTACATCGAGGCCTGGTGGAACGTAGTCAATTGGGAAGAAGTCGCCGGCAACTACGCCGCGGCAAAAAAATAAGCCGCCACGGGGTTCTTGTCTTTAACGGGCGAGGATGCCGTGTTTTCAGGCGGCAAAGTGGAACGGCCCGCCCCGATGGAATCGGAGCGGGCCGCTTTCTTTTATCCTTCTGGCCCGCCACCTTCAGGTGGCATATCGTTGGCGGGGAAACATGGAGAACACGCGACCCTGAGGTTTGGCGGCATCGGCAGAAGTCCGAGTCGAATCGGGATACTCGGAGTTTCCCGCTCCTGCTTCCTGTTGAACTGGGAAGCCAAATAAGCTTTGCGACGCGGGGTCCAGTGAACTGGCCGGCATGCGGCCCAGGGCCACTTCGCGGCTCAGCGCAGCGCGATCAGACACGCCAAACTTCGCCAGCAACGAAGATACGTGGAACTTTACCGTTCGTGTGGACACATTGAGTTTGGAGGCGATTTCCTTGTTCGCAAGGCGATCGAGAATCCCATCCAATACTTCTCGCTCGCGAGGGCTGACCTTTACCCCAGACCCCAGGGCGCGTCCCGCAACCAGGAGTTGTTGAGCGCGCTCGGCAACGTCATGGAGAAGTGCGTGCTGGGCGACCACCATCACCTCGTAGTCCCCAGGCGTCTGGCCGCGCATCAGGCAGAGTACTGCCAGCAAGCCTGCAGTTTTTTCGACTGGCAGACCGCCATCTATATCTGCCTCCACGCGAAATAGCACAGCCCCTGAGGAGCGGTCGCAAATGGCAAAGCTTTTCGGCTTGGAAAATGGCTTTTTTACTGGTGCAGACGTGGACTGTTTTCGTCGGCGTATCAGGGTGAACCTCACTATTTTCAGTCCCGACAGGGGAAGGACCAATTTTGTTTGAACTTATGATGATTTCTGGCGCCCGGTATGGGCAAGCTTGCCCTAACAGCCGGGACATTGCGCCAAGGAACAGGATAGGGATAGCCTCTGGGGGTGAATCGGCAGTCCTGGTTTCGTCTCGGAAACAGGCAAGCAGTGTTCTTGATCTAAAGCACCTCCCAGAACCGAATTTATAAAATGCAAATAACTCAATAGCTGCTGCAAGTGGCTGGCCATCCTGGCTAAGAATTACTTTATTCAAACGCAAGGAGTTGCAATAAATCCCTTACGGCCTTTACCTGAATTCTTGGTAGAGATTTCCCTACCGATGCAAAATTTTCACTCCCTGGGGTGCTTGGGTTCCCGAATTCCCATATCTGGCATAGAATGCCCCCATCAAGATCTGGTCAGGCATGCAGGAGGAAACATGCTCGTTTGGGCACCTCTTATCAATTGCTCGTTCATTGCGGAACTATTGAAGCTGAATGTGACGTTTGCAACCGACGCTGGCAGCATCGAGCAGATTATCCTGCGATGGGTCCACATCGTTGCGGGGATCCTTTGGGTTGGATTCCTGAGTTTCTTGATGCTCGCGGGCGGACCTACGCTGAAATCGCTCGACCCAGCGATCCGCGCGAAGGTTTTTCCTGAATTGGCTTCGCGGGGGCTATGGTGGCTCCGTTGGAGCGCCATGGTGAGCTGGCTTGCGGGATTTCGCTATTTCATGATCCTGGCAAAAACCGACGCGGTCAACGCAGGGCGGCCTCACGCATGGGGTGGATGGATCGGAATCTGGTTCGCGTGTTGGTTAGCCGCTTTTGCGATCGAAATGGTCCTGATCCGCGCTGGCGATGGGGCGTTGGGAAACAAATTCGTTACGGGAATACTGGTGTTCTTCGTGATGACGGCGACTTCCTGGCTGGTCGTTTCGCTGCTGGCGCAGCCGGGGGTAAGCAACCGCACGCTGTGCACGGCAATCGGCGGCGGATTGGGAACCATATTATTTTTTAATATCTGGGGTATCGCCTGGCGATGTCAGAAGCGGTTGATCGCGTGGACCAGAGCGTCGGTTGAGCAAGGAACTCCCATGCCACCCGAAGCCGTGAAACTGGGGCGCATGGCTACCCTCACCATGCAGATCAATTTCTGCCTGACCATTCCCTTGTTGTTCTTCATGGCCGCATCGGCGCACTTTCCATTTCTTTCCGGCGAATAATCAGAAAACTCGAGGGACGGCAGAGGAACTTTTCTCCTTACGACCCCGCATTGCTACACAATGACGCGTGTCTGGCTAGGTGAAACAAGTTCGTAACGGATTCCCCTCCACCGGATCTTGCGCTTAAAAAGCGCCACCACCGAGTTCCATAGCGACAAAAACGGTACAACTGCCGCCAGGAACGTCCAGACCCACCCGTCAGCCAGCAGCTTCTGCTTCCAGTTTGGAAGTATCTCCATTACGGCCGTCAGGCGAAGAATCCCGCGTGTCATGGAAAACACCGGCGGCACCAGAGCGAGGAGCAAAATATTGATGGCCGGCCCGCCATGAATCATTTGAGCGAAGAACAGGCCAAAACCGGTCACAACGGTTGCGCAATACAACAGGTGCGCAAGCGCACCCAACCTCCAAAGTCTCGGCTCGTAAAC
>JBGOVX010000174.1:0-7581 GCA_041478355.1 Terriglobia bacterium
CGAGCTCTGCCTGTTTCAAGATGGCAACAATCTGCTCCACAGCGAATCGCTTCTTCTTCACGGCAAATCCTCCTTTTTCAGGCCTAGATTTTGCCGGAAACTAACCCTACTTTTGGATCAAAAAGGCGGGGTCCCATCACAGGCTTGCCCGCCACTTTTGTTTTCTGCGATTTGCGAATTTCTGCTTTTGAATTGTGACGCCCGTGTGACGCCGGGTCCATCTGTCAGTCTGTTACCCAGCCCTTATCGCTCCTCGCCTTTATCAGTTTGCGAAAAAAGTGCTTTTGATTATCATTCCGAGAGAAGCGAGGAATCTCTCTTGGTTTAAATCTCAACGAAAGAGAGATTCCTCGGCGCGCAGCGCGCCTCGGAATGACAGTGTTGGAAGTTTTCCCACAGGCTGTTTATGCCGCAGGGCAGTAGAATTGTGAAACAGTCCATACAAGAGAATCGTCTATAATAGTCGTGTAATGAACATGTGCTTGCGGGCGGGCTATTCCGAGTGCGGATCGAACAGGGGAGACAGGCCATGCAGCGCGCTGCAGTCTTAGTCACCGTGGGAGTCCTTCTGTGTTGGCCAACGATTGCCGGGGGCCAGCAGGCTTCTCCTGCGCCTGTGCAGGTGGAGGGGCGAGCAACTACAATTCCGGCGCGGGATTGCAGCAGTTATTTCAACGCGAGGCTTGAAGCAAGGAAAATTCTGGAACGCGACCGGCGCGCTCTTGGGGTGGCGGCTGATTCGAGCAGCGATCCGCGAATCAGTAGGGCCAGTACGCAGCCAATCGATTTGCAACAGGATCTAAAGAATCTCGATCAATTAGAGATGGAACTGAATCAATGCACTCTCGGTAACAACGGATTGAATGCGGCGCAAGATTCACTCCGAGGCTGTGCTAGAGAGCAGGCTTTGAATTTCGCAATGAATCATGATGGGGAACAGGAGCGCGAAGTTCCCATCTGGCGCAGGCCCGGCGACACCGCCTTTTTTTATGAATCAGGCATGACGATTGATGCCGATGGCGCGCCGAACGCCTATCATCCCGACAACACGGGCCTGGACGACCTGGCGAACGCAGGTGCGCCAGGGCATTGGCAGGGGTTGGCGAAGAATGCGGACGGAGAACCCTTCGTGCAGGGTCCGGAGGACCCTTTCCCCGGCTATTACGTTTCAACCACTGCACTATCCGACCGAACCAAGCCCATAAGCGATCCTTCGCGTTATCTGGACGCAACGAAGATTCCTTATATTGTGCTGCCGGGTTTCTTAGCCCGTGAAATTGGCGTGCGCCCGGGTGACTTGGCGGTGGTGGTCAACCTGCGAAATGGCTTGAGTTCGTACGCAATCTTTGGCGATGTAGGTCCCTTCGACAGGATTGGCGAAGGCTCGATGGCACTGGCCGAAAATCTGGGAATTCGATCCGACGCGCGCAATGGCGGCGCGCGCAGGGGTATCGCGTATCTGGTTTTTTCCGGGTCCGGGGATAGCCGTCCCAGGACGGTAGAGGAGATCGATGCCGAAACGGGCAAATTGCTCCAAGCCTGGGGAGGAGTCACACAGTTAATGTCGTGCATGGTGCCGGAGCCGGCTCGCCAGGTCACCGGGAGCCAGAGCACGAATTGATGGCAGCATAGAAAGATTCCGTTAAAGATGTTGCGCGTGACCTCGGAAACTATTCCAGATATGTAGCCAGCCACTCGTAAAACGTTTTATACCAGAGCCGGCTGTTCTGCGGCTTCAAAATCCAGTGGCCTTCGTCCGGGAAGACGATCAGCTTGGACGGCACGCCCTGGCGTTGCAGCGCCGTGAAAAACTCGAGGCTCTGCGTGTACGGCACGCGATAGTCGAGTTCGCCGCAAATCACCAGCGACGGCGTCTTATATTTGCCAAGCTCGCCTGCAAATGTGCTGGGCGACCACTTCCGATAGCTGTCGGGATTGGTCCACGGAGTTCCCTTCATGTCATGCTCTTCAAACCAGAGTTCCTCGGTGGCGCCGTACATTCCGGGTTTGTCGTAAACGCCTGCGTGACTGATCAGCGCCTTGAAACGCCCGCTATGCGTCGCGATCCAATCGATCATGTAGCCGCCGAAGGAGCCTCCCGCCGCAGCCATGCGGCCGGCGTCGATAAATGGATATTGCCCCAGGACGTGGTCCACGCCCTTCATCAGATCCTGGTAGGCGCGCCCGCCCCAGTCATCGGTGACTTCGTCGGTGAATTGTTGTCCATAGCCGGTCGATCCTCGAGGATTAATCGTCACGGCGACGTAGCCGGGTGCGGAAAACATCTCTTCATTCCAGCGGTAGCTCCAGGAATCGGTCCATGACTGCTGCGGGCCTCCGTGGATCAGCAGAAGCAGAGGATATTTTCTGGAGGCATCGAAATGGGGCGGTCGAATCAGCATCCCTTCTATGCGCGTCCCGCCCGCGCCTTCAAACCAGAAAGGCTCAGGCGGATTCATGTCAATCGCGGCCAGGCGAGCGGCATTGTGATTCGAAAGCTGTTGCACGCCGGCGCCATCGTTGCGCGAGATAAACACTTCGGCGGGCATAGTCAGGCTTGAGCGCAGGAACGCGAACGTTTTTCCGTCCGCGGAAATCGAAACATTTTCATTAAAAGTGTCGCGCAGGAGTTCGCGCGGCGCATTTCCAGGAGCAGCTTCGATTTCGTAGATGGGTTGTTCGGCTTCATTTTCCGCGGTGAAATAAATTCGTTTGCTGTCGGCGGCCCACACGATTTCATCCACGTTTCGGTCGAACGATTCGGCCAGAGCAGTTTGTCCGCCAGTCGAGCGGTCAAATAGGATCAGGCGCCAGTGGTCGCTCTCATACCCGGCGGTTCGCTGGGAGTGGTAGGCAAGGAAGCGTCCATCGGGGGAGTATGCCGGGTGCCCGTCGAATCCCGGATTCGCCGTGATTCGTTTCGGCTCGCCCCCAGTGATCGGTACCAGGAAGAGGTCGCCGTTTGTGCTGATCGCTTCGGGCCGGTCGGTCACCGCGGTGTAGCACAACTGCTTGCCGTCGGGAGAAAATGCGAAGTCGCTCGAGTCGCCCCGCTCATCGGGAGGCACATCGTAGTCGGCGCGCGCCGTCAAATCGAGAGCCGCGCCACCGCTTGCGGCCACCACAAAAAGATGGCTGCGTTTGCCGCTGCTCCAGTGCGTCCAGTGACGATAGAGCAGCTGATCGTAGACGCGCGCCTTCACCTTGCTCTTTTCAGCGGCTTCATCGCGCGAACGGTTGCAGGCGTCGTCGGCGCAGTCCGGATAGACGCTCGAGGTGAAGGCGATCGAGCGGCCGTCCGGCGACCACTTTTCATTGTCCGCGCCTGTCGACATTGAAGTGATCTTTCCGGGCTTTCCGCCTTGCGCGGACATCACATAAATCTCGGAAACGCCGTCAGGGCTCGAAAGGAAAGCGATTTGTTTGCTGTCCGGTGACCACTGTGGCCGCGTGTCATGCCCGCTCTGCGTCAACTGGCGAGGCTGGCTGCCCGGCGTCGTGGAGATCACCCAGACGTTTCGGGTCACACGATTCGCTTCCACCTCCGGCGTCGCCACCGTGTAGGCCACCCAGCGGCCATCCGGCGAAATCTGCGGCTCGCTGATGCGTTGCATAGCCATCAGGTCATCGAACGTCATGGCATGTTTGGCAGGTGTCTGCGCCTCAGCGGTGTATGTACCCGCAAGTAGGACGCACGCGAATGAGAGTGCTTTACCTGTGAGATTCATGAAAAACCTTTGCGCGGACCGGCCCGCCTCAGACGTTGACTAGACCGATGACACCAGGAAAGTAACTCACGCCGAATAATCGCATTTTCTCATCAGTTTTCCAAATAGCCATTTTCTGGATCTGCGCGCCGGGTACGGACCCAGAGCCAGTTAGCAAGAGCGATAACCATCGTGAACCCGATGATGATCCTCTCACTGCGATTTGTCCGTAATAGCAGTGCGAGCATGAAAACAACCCCAAGGACCGCAAATACATTTCCCGCCGGCAGCCGATAAGTTTGAACCTCTGGCTGTTTGCGGCGGAGCACGGGAAGCGCTGCGCAAACGAAACCATAGGGAATCAGTCGTCCGGCTGAAGAGAGGAGCACATTCCATTTGAAATTACCCGCTGCGGCCAGGCACCAAACAATCCCTGCAAAAACGAGAATTGAATTGTGCGGCGTGCGGAACCGCGCGTGAACCCGCGCAAAGAAGGGCGGGAAATCCCCGCGCTCTCCCATGGCGAACGTCAGGCGTGGCGTGGCTAGCATGTGCGCGCTCAGGTTGCCGTACACGGAAATCAATGCTCCCATGGAAATCAGCGTTGCTCCCGCCGTTCCCCACAACACCCTGGCAGCAGCGGCAAGCGGACGATCCGCGGCAGCCGCGGCCGGAAGTACGGCAATCACGACATATTGAATGGTGCAGTATAGAAGGGTCGTCGTCACCAGGCCCACATATAGAGCGAACGGGACATCACGACGGGGATCCTTTGCTTCGGCCATCGGCACCACGGCCCCTTCGAATCCGCCGTATGCGAACATGAGAACGAGCACGGCTTCGAACCAGTTTCGAACGGGAATAGGCTCGCTCATTGGCGTTACAGTTGCAAATGCATGGTGCGTTTGCAAAAGGAAAATTCCTCCGCCAATCGCGATCCAAAACAGCGGCGCCAGCTTTGCCACTGTGAACACGTTGCTCACGGCCGCGCCGGATTTCGCGCCGTAATAATTTACGATTGCCAAAAAGCCGATCAAAATCGTGAGCGCGGCCAACCGTGGCAGTGGCTCATGCACAACCGGCCAGATTTCCTGCAGATAATTCGTGAACAGATCTGCCCCAGCGGCCGCGGCCGTCAACCTCATCAGCCACAACAGCCAGCCCACCGTGATGCCTGGCAGCCGGCCGAATGCTTCGCGAACATAGAGATAAGGTCCACCCGCCGCGCCAAATTGGGAAGCAACTTCAGCGAAACAAGCAATGATAATTCCCATTCCAGCCGCCGCGATCAGAAAGGCGAGAGGACTTCGCCTGCCTACAATGCCAGCCACCACCGATGGCAGGCCAAAAATACCGCTTCCGACAATCGAATTGACGGCTAGCGCCGTGAGCGTCCATCGCCCCAGACCTCGAATCAGTCCGCCTGATTTCTTGTTTTCCACCTGTCCTCAATTGACTGAGATTAAATTGGCTAAGTTTGCCCCACCACGTAATTCGTAAGTGTGCCGATCCGTTCGATTTCCAACTCGATTGTGTCGCCTGCTCTCAGGAAGCGCCCCATTTCCAATCCGCAACAGCGCCGGTCTTTACCGGATTCCGCGACCGTTCCCGTGCCGGACCCAAAAAATTCGCCGGGATAGAGCGATTCGTCCTGGGATACGTAGGCGATCATTTCCTCGAATGTCCAGTACATGCCCTTGGTATGTCCGAGCGACACCTCTTCGCCGTTGAGCCGGGCCTTCATCGCGAGGTTGTAGGGATCGGGAACTTCGTCGGGCGTAACCAGTACGGGACCGATGGAATTGCCTCCGTCAAAATCCTTCCCCTTGGCGGGACCTAATCGCCCTCCCATTTCTTTACCCTGAATGTCGCGCGCGGAGAAATCGTTGAAGATGGTGTACCCGCCGATATAATCGCCGGCCTTTTCCTCTGGAATATCGCGCCCGGCTTTGCATAGGAATATGCCGAACTCGAGCTCCCAATCGAACATTTTCGTGTAGCGTGGGATGACCACTCGCGCGCCGTCTCCCGCCACCGACATGCGGTTACCCTTGTAATAGATGGGCCGCTCATACCACGGGCGATTCATTCGATACGCCAACGTAGCCTTGCGTCCAATTGTGTTGTCCACCCACTCGTCCAGGACGCGCAGCCACGCGGGCATCGAGAATCGGCGCGTGCAATTGATCAGGTGCTGCTCGAAGACCATAAAATCGCGAATGGATTCGGGACGCGGGACAGGGGAAAGCAACTCTACGCTTGATTGCGCGAGAAAAACATCTTCGGGGCGTTGGGATAGGGCAAACTCGAGAGCGCGATGCGCCGTGTCTCTGGCTGCGGCGCCGCCCTGCAGAAATGCCAGCATGTCGGCGAAGTGAGCGTGCGGCTGACCGCTGCGGAGTTGCTCGGCCGCCTGCAGCCGAAGGACTTTACTATCGGCTTCCGTCAAGGCTCCAATTTCCTGCAGTCCCTGATGGCGGAACGTGATTAACCGCATGTGGCGGCCCCTATCCTAACAGCTTGCGGAAAAAGTACTCCTGGTTGTCATTCTGAACAGAGTGAGGAATCATTCCTTGTTTGAAATCCAAGAAAAGAGGGATTCCTCGGGACGCAGCGTGCCTCGGAATGACGGCATTTTGAGTTGGTCGTCAAAATGCTAAATCGTTGTTTATGCGTGACACGATCCAGCTGTCTGAATATCGTGTCCGCGTGATGGAGCGCGCCTAATGCGGGAAAGACGCCAGCGGCGGAGTTTTTCCGGGCGGCAGCGGCGATCTGGCAACATTCATAACCATCCCCAGCAATGAGTAATAACCAATTAATCCGGTGATGTCGATTACGCCCTGTTCGCTGAATCTTTTTAACACTCGCGCGTAGGTGTCGTCGCAAACGCACTGGTTTTTGAACAGCTCAGTGCAGAAGTTGTGGATGATCTCTTCGTCCGCAGACATGCCCGCCGGCCGGCGTCCCTCGGCAATTGCGGCGATAATCTCCGGCTTCACGCCAGCTTTGCCTGCGAGCCCAACGTGCGTGTCCCATTCAAATTGCTGCGTCCAATGCCGCGCCGTAATCAGAATAATGAACTCGCTGATATTCGGTCCAAGCTTGGTATTGAATCGCAGGTACTCGCCGGTTTTTTGCAGCCGGCTCATGAACTCCGGACTCCTGATCAGCGGAATAAATGGTCCGTCCAGCGCTTTGCGTGGCCCCGAGAGTAACTCCGCAGCGGCCTTGTTTTGCGCATCTGTCATCTTGTCCGCTGGAATTGGCGGCATGCGGTCCTGCGGCGCCTCAGCCGCCACCACAGCGCCCGGCAGCCCCAGCCCAATCAGTGAAGTGCCCGCCAGTGTTGCCGCCCCGCCCAAAAAGTCGCGCCGTTCCACCAGCGCCTGGCCGTTGGAATCTTCCGGCTCTCTCGATTTATCCATGGGTTCTTGTATCCTCCTCGTGGTTGTTCAAGGATTCGTCTCTTCGCGGCATAGCGTCGCAGGCAGATGATTCAGGCCCGATATGCGAAGTGATCTCTTGCTGTCAACAGTCAACGGGCATTATACGCGGCGGCCTGAAAATTTCATATATATGGTCACCGGTAAGATTGGCGACAGGAGGATTGCGTTCTGAGGCGGTCAGTTGTATGTTGGTCTTCGGCCCGAACCAAAATGGAAATCCCGCCAAAACAAGAGAAAAGATCGCTATATGGGATGGGCTGACGCAGCGGTCACACGCCTTTCCGCGCTCCGCCAGAGCGAGGAAGCACTTCCCCAGGGCGCCCGGTTTGTCTTCAATCGTTACTGTAAACTCCTTCGCCTTCGCCATGCGACTTGACTCCCTTTCTTTCCAGGACCCCGACAACCAGCGTCGCTTGCCACACTTC
>JBGOVX010000142.1:0-9691 GCA_041478355.1 Terriglobia bacterium
CCCAGCGTAATCAGCACGTCGTGAAAAACCGCCAATACAGCCGCAGCACCGTACACCCATTCGAAGCGAAATGCAATATAAACTAACATGCCGCCCAGGGCGTAGAGAGTCACGATGACCGCTTGACGCCGAAGCTCGGACCCGACCTTGGGTCCCACAATTTCCACGTTAATGATGGCAAAGTTGCTGGTATAGAACGAATCGCGGAGCGCGGCAATTGCAACCGCGTTTGCGCCCGCGGCGGAGAGATCACTCAGGTTGGTTACGATGCCGCGGCGATCCTTGTCCCGGAAAGCGACCAGCTGGCGCGCCAATTGCGCATAGCGGTCTCCGGCAGTGGCCCCCAGGCTGAGCGGGTCCCTGCGCGTCAATACATCCGATATCGCCGAAACACCCGAGGCGTTGAAATCCTGCTTCCCCGCTTCGCCAGCGCCCAAAGTAGTATGCAGAGCGTTCAGAATGGCGTTCTTTCCAGCGTCGAGCGCCTCGGCTCCTTGGCCCTTTTCCTCGAGGTTGATCAGAACTTCATTCGAGTTTGGATTGGATATATCGCTGACCGGAACAATGGTGCTGTTGCCAAGACCTTGCTGAGCCAAGCCGCTGCGGAGCGTGTCAATTGGCGGTGCGCCGGCAAAGCGCACGTTGACGACCGTACCACCCTTAAAATCAATGCCGTAGTAAGGCCCTCCATGAGCAATTAAGGAAACGCCGCCCACCACAAGCAGGGCCAAGGACAGGCCGAAGAAGTATTTGGCCTTGCCCATCCAGTCTAGATCAACCTGTTTGAAGAATTCCATGCGCACTTTGACCCGTTAGAGTTTGACACCAACCATCAGCAATATGTTCCCGAAGTGGGACTAAATTCCATACCAACTTAACCCGACCACCATAATTAAATGCTCAGTGCCGCTTGCCTGGGCATCTTGGCCAGATGCCAATCGAAGATTACACGCGACACATAGACCGATGTAAACAGGTTGGCTAACAAGCCGACCGCCAAGCTCACGGCAAACCCGCGCACCGGTCCCGTCCCGAAAACAAACAGGAACGCCGCGGAAACGATGGTCGTAACGTGCGTATCGATGATGGTCAAAAACGCGCGCTTAAAGCCGATATCCACGGCCGAAACCGCGGCCTTGGAAGCGCGAAGTTCTTCCCGGATACGCTCGAAGATCAAGACGTTCGAATCCACACCCATGCCGATCGTCAAAATCACCCCCGCAATACCCGGCAGAGTGAGCACGGCGCCAAAATATGACAGTGCCGCCAGCAGGATGAGGAGGTTCAAGACCAGGGCGACAACCGCGTTTACTCCCGACAACTGGTAGTAAACGACCATGAATACCATTACTACCAGCAAGCTGATGATCGAAGCCTGCACTCCATGGCGGATGGAATCGGCACCCAAGGAAGGGCCCACGGTGCGTTCTTCGAGATATTTGATCGACGCGGGAAGCGCGCCGGAACGCAACACCAAGCCTAGATCGTTGGCTTCCTGCTCGCCAAACTGGCCCTCGATCACGCCGGTATCGTCGATGCGGCCATTGATCACCGGTGCGGTCTGGAGCTTATGCTCCAGCACGATACCCAGTTGCTTGCCGATATTCTGTTCGGTGAAGGGACCAAAGCGGCGTCCGGCTTCGGTTGACAGCGTGAAATCCACGTCGTAGAAACCAACATTCTTTGTGCTGCGTAGCGCCGTGGCGCTGCGAAGGTCGCGGCCGGTAACCACCGGAACCCGGTCGATTAAATACCAGCTCTCGCCTGCCGATTTGTTCGAACCGGAAGCCGAGCTCTTGCCTTGGATCAACTGTGCGTTCGGCGGCAGCACGCCACCATGCGCGGCCAAAGCGGCTACCTCGGAGGAGTATGCCGTAGCGTCCAAAACCAAATGTAATTCCAGTTGTCCGCCTGCTTGAATCACGCTCTTGGCGCGGTTCGGGTCGCCTTCACCGGGGAGCTCGACGATGATTTCATTTTCTCCCTGTCCGTAGGGAGCAACCAGAGGCTCAGTCAGGCCAAGCGCGTCAATGCGGCGCCGGATGGTTTCCTCGGCTTGGTCCATGGTTTGCTGCTGGATCGCGCCAATACGCGAGGACTTCATAGTAAGAACGTAGCCGGAAGCCTCGCCGGGAGCCGCGCCGATATCCCAATCGGGATACTGGTCCGAGATAGAATTGCGGACGGTCCCGGCCTGTTCGGGAGCAATGTTGTGCACCAGGATCTGGGTATCAGTCAGTTTGCGAATTTCATCGTAGCGCAGCGCCTTGTCGCGCAGCTGCGTGGTGATATGGTCGAGCACCTGATCGGTTTCCTGGCTGACCGCTTCCTGGACCTGCACCTGCAGAATCAGATGCGTGCCGCCTTGCAGGTCCAAACCGAGCTTGATGCTATTCGAGAAATTTGATTTGACGCCCGCCCACGACTTGGGGGGGAAATCGGGCCGGCCCACCAAGCCAATGATACATACAACAATGACGGCTGCGATAAACAGGGCTTTCCACTTGAGATTCGAATTCATGGTCTGGGTTGGCTCAGGACTTCATGGGAACGCATCATTAAAAACCCGGCCGGGCTACTCCTCCTTGCTTTCTGGCTGAAGGGCGGAGATAGCGGAACGCAATACTTTGACCTTCACCTGATCGGCAATGCGGAGTTGCACGGCATCTCCTTCAAGACCCACGATGGTCCCGAAGACCCCGCCGCTGGTCACTACCTTGTCGCCGTTCTTGAGAGCGCTGAGCATTTCCTGTGTTTTCTTCTGGCGCCGTTGAGCAGGAAGGATCAGCAGGACGTAAAAGATGACCATGATGATCAGCAGCGGCGCAAAGGCCATCAAGCCTCCGGCACCGGTACCCTGGGCCATCAAAGACAAATTTGCGTGTGACAACATTGCGAACATCGCTGCGACCCCTTCTACCGTTGCTACCATACTCCAAATGAACCCTATTACGATAATTGCGGACAAAAATAGCCCGATGCTCTAAACCAACTCAAGAGGGCAGAACCGCGAAATCCCTTAAGTCATCTGCTCCCTGACACGCGCCACCGGCCCGGCCACCAGATCGCCTCAGGCCAGACCTGCTCAGGGTTGTCCTGCTTCCATGCGTGCTTGGAACTCTGAGGAGAATGTTGCCAGTTCCCCAAACGCGATAGCCTGTCGAATTTTGCTCATAATGTCAAGAAAAAAGGCGACATTGTGGTGGGAGTTAAGGATCGAAGCCAGGATTTCATTGGCCATGAACAGATGCCGCAAGTACGCGCGCGAGTAGGTATGGCATACCATGCACGTACATCGCTCATCAAGAGGCCGGGGATCATCGGCATAAATCGCGTTCTTGATGTTGACCCTGCCAGAGCTGGTGAACAGGCATCCGTTGCGCGCGTTTCGCGTGGGCAGAACACAATCCATCATGTCGATGCCGCAAGCCACGTAATCGGGAAGTTGCTCGGGCAAGCCGACACCCATGAGATAGCGCGGGCGATCCGCGGGAAGCTCGGCGGTGGCCGCAGCCGTGATCTCGCAGGTAAGAGCGTGCGGCTCGCCGACCGCGAGCCCTCCGACCGCGTAGCCGGGAAAATCCAGGTCCACAAGCTGGCGCGCACTCTGCCGCCGCAAATCGGCGTGCGTGCCACCCTGCACGATCCCGAACAAGACTTGCCCGGGAGTTATCGAGGCGCAGGCACTCGCGCGCGCATAGTCCCGGCAGCGGCGCGCCCAGTGGGTGGTGCGCGTCACCGCGGCAGCGGCGCGGGCGTGATCGGCGGGAAATTCGATGCATTCATCGAGAACCATGGCGATGTCGGAGCCGAGCGCCTGCTGAATCTCGACCGACTTTTCCGGCGTGAGGAAATGCTCGGAGCCGTCCAGGTGCGAGCGGAAAACCACGCCGTCATCGCTGACCTTGCGGAGATCGGCAAGGCTGAAAACCTGGAAGCCGCCGGAATCGGTGAGGATCGCACCAGGCCAAGCCATGAAACGATGCAGGCCGCCCAAGCCGCGGATCCGCTCGTGCCCCGGACGCAGATAGAGGTGATAGGTGTTGCCGAGCAGTATCTGGACGCCAAGTTCGGTGAGCGCCTGCTGCGTCAGACCCTTCACCGTGCCGGCCGTGCCCACGGGCATAAACGCAGGCGTGTCAATCACACCATGCGGAGTCGTGAGACGCCCCAGCCGCGCGCCGCTCGGATCAGTCTTGAGAACTTCGAAGCGAAATTCCATCCGGGTGAGTTTAACAGCACCAAGTAACAAATCCGAATCTGGCTGCGCCCGCAACGAATAGACTTTCTTTGACCACATGTCAGCTTGCCGGCAACACTGGAATCGCGGCGATCAGCGATTGCGTGTAAGGATGCGCGGGCGCGCTGAGAATCTGCGCGGCGGTTCCCGTTTCGACGATGCGCCCGCCCTGCATCACGGCGATGCGCGTGGCCAGCTGCGCGACCACCGGCAGGCTGTGTGAAATCAACAAATAGGTGAGCGAAAAATCGCGCTGCAAATTCTGCAGCAGCTCCAGTATCTGCGCGCCGACCGAAACGTCCAGTGCGGAAACCGGCTCATCGGCCACCACCAGGCGCGGGCGCAGCACCAGGGCGCGCGCGATGCCGATGCGCTGCCGCTGGCCGCCGGAAAATTCGTGCGGGTAGCGCGAGAGCGCGTCCTCGCCCATGCCGGCGGCGCGCAGGACTTCGGCCACGCGCTCGCGACGCACGGCGCGGGACAGGCTCGGCTCGTGAATCTCCAGCGGTTCGCCGACAATTACTCCCACGCGCATTCGGGGATCGAGCGACGCGAACGGATCCTGAAACACCATTTGCATTTCGCGCCGGAGCGCGCGCAAAGCAGCGCCGCGGGCAGCCAGGAAATCGCGGCCATCAACGCGCAACTCGCCCGAGTCCGGCTCGATCAGACGCAGCAGCATGCGCGCCAGCGTCGTCTTCCCGCTGCCGGATTCACCAACGATGGCCAGCGTTTCGCCGGCTGCCAGTTCGAGACTTACATCGTCAACAGCCGCGATGCGGGCTCGCGTGGCCGTATACGTCTTCCGAAGATTTCGAGCTTCAAGCAGCGGCGCGGGCATCAGCGTTTGTCATTTCTCAGTGCGATGGGCCTCGAAGCGATGGAGATAATCATTCCCGCTTTTCTCCAACCAGCAAAATAACCTTGTGCATGAACTCGAGGCCCCCGGGTTTTTCGGACCGGCGCGGGCGAAAACCGGAAGCGTCATGTTCGATCGATTCCTCCATCATTCGGCGAACCCGGAGGTAGGTCGCGTCGCCCGGAACACTCCCGGCGTTTCGCATCCAGATGTCGAAATCATGCCAGAAATCGAGCGATTCTTCGAAAATTACCTGCAGGCCGGCGTCATGAAACATGGCGCGGAATTGCGCGGCGGTCTGCGTAGTGGTGTGGGAAGGGTCTCGAACGCGCTCGATAGAATTTTGAAGAGCGGCGTCGCAGCCTTCGGCCACAATAATGTCGTTGATTACGACGCGGCCGGAGGGACGCAACACGCGTGCCATCTCCGCCAGGGCGCGTGACGGCTCGAGCATGTGATGGACCGCGTATCCACACGACACGATGCCCGCGACGCCGCCGGCAAACGGCAGCGCGTAAACGTCCCCGCAAACAAATTCAATGTTTGGGATGCCCGCTCGCGCCGCTTCCGCGCGCGCTTTCTCGATCATGGCGGGAGTCAGGTCTACGCCCACGGCATGGCGCATGCGCGCGGCAAGCGGGCGGGTGAATGTGCCGGGACCGCAGGCCACGTCAATTGCCAAAGCTTCTGAAGCTCCGGCAAAACCCGCGGTGACGCACTCGGCCAAGTGTTCGGCTTGCTTCGCGCGCAAAGTGCGCACGTTCTCCGCGAAGACGTCCGCGGTAGCCGTGAACTGCTCTCGAATCTTATTTAGTTGTGTGTTTTGTTGTTCGTTTAGTTCCTCGTTTAGTTGCTCGCCTCCGGAAGTCATCGGACAGCCTCCTCGAGTTTTTCTTCGACAAGGACGCAGCGCGCGCGGTGCTCCGGGCCAGCAGTGCGCAGTTCCGGCATCGCGGCGGAACATTCGGGAAGCCGCAACGCGCAGCGTGGCTCAAACGCGCAGCCCGACGGCAGCGCCGTAAGCGACGGCACATTCCCGGGAATCGGCTCAAGTTTCTGGCGCACCAGTTGCGGCGAGGCGCGCAGCAATCCGGCGGTGTAAGGATGCCGCGGGCGCTGGAGCACTTCGCGCGCGGAGCCTTCTTCGACAATGCGCCCGGCGTAAGTGACCGCGATGCGGCCGGCCACTTGCGCGACCACGCCAAGATCGTGTGTGATAAACAGCAGCGTAAGACCGAGATCGCGCCGCAGACGCCCGAGTAAATCGAGAATCTGTTTTTGCACGGTGACGTCGAGCGCCGTTGTGGGTTCATCGGCAATGAGCAGCCGGGGTGCGTTTTGTCCGTCGCCGGAGCCTCCGGCCAGCGCCATTGCAATCATGGCGCGCTGCCGCAAACCGCCGGAAAGCTGGTGGGGATACTGCCGCGCGCGGAGTTCAGGCTGCGGCACAGCGGCGCGCTCGAGCGCCGCAAACACGCGGCGGTTTAATTCCTCGCGCGTGAGACTCGCATGGTGCGCGCGAATGGCTTCGGCAATCTGCGCGCCCACGCGCATCACGGGATTGAGCGCGGTCATCGGCTCTTGAAAAATCATGGCGATGTCGCGGCCGCGAATGCCGATCCGGTCGTGCTCAGCAAGCGCCAGTAGATTTACGCGCGAAGCACTGGAATCGTTCGCGCCCGCAAACCAAGCCTCGCCGCGGACTCGAGCGCCCGGCGGCAGCAAGTCCATCAGCGCGAGCGCCAGCATGGATTTCCCGCTGCCCGATTCGCCCACCAGACCAAGCGACTCGCCAGCCTCAAGCGCGAACGAAACATCGTCCACTGGGCGAATCCATCCCGCAGGCGTGGGAAGCTCAACTGTGAGACCGCGCAGCTCGATCAATGCCGCCATCGGTACATCATAAGACGGATTTCGCGCGGCGGGGTAGAAACGAACAGCGTGTCAGCTTTGTGGAGGCCCAGAGGTACTTCGGATTCACTATTGCTTCGGCGCAGAATCTGGAGCGGGTGCCATGTTTTTGTCTAGGTTGCCGAGAAAAACGATCACACGTCGTTCAAATTCTGCTGGCATTGTACCAAGTGCAGAGGCGTGGTCTGCTCCAGGCACCTCCCACATCTCCTTCGGTCCAGTCGCAGCGTCGAAAATACGCCGGGTGTGCCGACATGGAATAATGCGGTCGAATCGGTCGCAAATCAGCGACACCGCGAAGGGCCGGGCGGCAACTGATTTTTCTGGTGACACATCGTCAACTGAAAAACCACCTTCCTTTTGTGCGGTGGATATTGCTGTCCAGGCGCCAGGCCGGAAGAGCGTCTTGCCCAGCCACGGCGACCAATGCAAGCCAGCATAATCATAAGTGACTTCGCGCAAATCGATTATGGAATAGATTGACCCCCTACCCTCTGTCCCTAATTTAGAGAGGTTCCACCGCATTTGGATGAAACCCTTTACTGCGCTCTCGAATCAGATCAGAATGCGCCCGACCTCGAAATTCATCCGCCGAGTCCTTTCTACAGGCATCCGCGCTTGCAAGGGTCTAGCACTAACGATCAGGCGTTATGGATGGATACCCTGCATATTCGCTTCAAGCCTGCTGGTTTTGACGTTTTCACTTTCTGCTTCCGCGCAGGAACCGAATGGGAAACAAGACGGGGAACCATCTCAGCTTTCACAAGAGCGGGCTCAGCAGTCACAAGAACAGGCGCCGCCCTCGAACCCGAATCCCGCAATTCAATCCCAACCGGAACGCAAACCGGCTGACGACCAGAGCGCCCAGGACCGGGCGCAAGATCAAGAAAAGAGTCCCCAGAACGATCGCCTTTTCGGCGTGCTTCCAAACTACCTTACCGTTGCAAATCAGGCCAAGGCTGCGCCGCTCACTGCCAAGGGAAAATTCAAGCTGGTGTCAAAGGACGCCTTCGATCCGGTCATATTTCCATTCATCGGATTTATCGCACTCATCAGCCAGGCCCAGAATAGCGAACCGGAATTCGGCCAGGGAGCAGTTGGATACGGAAAGCGCTACGGTGCTGCTTTTGGCGACGCTTCCATCGGCACTTTTATGACCGGAGCAGTTTTCCCGTCAGTTTTTAAGCAGGACCCGCGTTACTACCAGTTGGCGAAAGGCGGGGTCAAGCGGCGCGCTGTCTATTCGCTTAGCCGCATCTTTATCACCCGCACCGATTCAGGTCATCGCCAATTCAACAGTTCCGAGCTCCTTGGCAACCTGGCTGCGGCGGGGATTTCCAATGTGTACCATCCTGCCCAGGACCGGAGTTTCACGAACACGTTGAGCATCTGGGGGACCGGCACCGGCTGGGACACGATATCCAACCTCTCAAAAGAATTCTGGCCCGACATTCACCAGTGGCTCAAACATAAGTTCTAGGCCGGCCGCCACCTAGGGGCTCATCTTGCCGGGTGTCATAGGTTTCCTGAAACAGCACACCTCCCTCTCGTTTTCGCGAATCCGGCGCTGCCGCGTTGCATCGGCGCCGGACAAGTGCAACGAAAATTTTGTCGCAGCCGGGCCTTCACGGGTGTAGCATGCAGCCAAGATTGGCGGGCCAAAACGGAATTTCCGGTTCACGGAGTGGCGTGGCACGCGATCTTCGAAGACAAACTTTCTGTGCCGGATGAATTTTCGGCATCCATCGCAAATGGCATGCTATTTCCGATGGTAACCGCAAGGAGAGTCCGATGAATCCGAAACAATCTGGACGCAGGCAATTCCTGAAAAACGGGGCTGCGCTGGCAGGATTGGCAGCAAGCGCAATTACCCCTGCGGGCGCCACCCCACCAGCGTCTGAATCAGTTGAGCAATTGCACGCCTATGGTGAGCGGTCCCATTTCGAAAGCTGGACACGAAAAGGAAAACACCTATGGCCCCCAGATGGCCAGAGTGGCACACGTGACTACGGTTTTCGAACCCCGCTTCAACATCAGTTGAGCTTGATCACACCGGCATCGCTGCACTTCACTATCTCTCATGGACATGAGCCGCTGGACCTCGATCCAGCGCAGCACCGGCTGCTCATTCACGGCATGGTGGATCGCCCGCTGATCTTCAGCCTCGAGGAACTGAAGCGACTTCCCTCGGTTTCGCGATTCCATTTCGTGGAATGCAACGCCAACAGCGGCCCGACCGGCCCGGCAGGGGGGCCGCGCAGGGCACCGACGGCGACTCTGCAGGAAACGCACGGCCTCACCAGCTGCAGCTTGTGGACAGGTGTGCCGCTGTCTTTGTTGTTGCAACAAGCCGGCGCGCAAAAATCCGCAACGTGGATAATCGCGGAAGGCTCTGATCCACCAAAACACTTGAAAAGCATACCCATCGAGAAAGCCATGGACGATTGCTTGGTCGCGTATGGACAGAACGGAGAGGCGGTGCGACCCGAGCAAGGCTACCCGCTGCGCCTGATTGTCGCCGGCTGGGAAGGCATCAACAACGTGAAGTGGTTGCGGCGAATCAAGCTGGTCGACCAGCCGTATATGGATATGCGGGAAAGCACGAAGTATCCCAGCTTAAGGCTGGACGGCAAAGCGCGCTGGTTCCAGTTCGAACTGGGGCCTAAATCGGTCGTCACGCA
>JBGOVX010000024.1:0-28923 GCA_041478355.1 Terriglobia bacterium
CAAACAACAGCCATGAATCATAACCACCGGAACATGGGCTTCTCCGCTCTCCGGTATCTGGTACTGAACATACATCTGGTCGACGGTGATGTGGCCCGAGTTTATTTCGGTTCCCGGAAATCCAGTGAGAATGCCGGTAAGCGTGTCGGTGAAAATAGTACGCCCGCCGACAAAGAAACTTCCTTGGTCCTTGAGGACCAGGGAATCGGCCAGCGCCACGCCCGCGACGGCCAGAATAAGAGCCGCAATTGAGGCGGTCAAAAAATATTGCCGGGTCATCCTGGAAAATCGGCTTGAGTTTTCCATCACGGTCTCCTTTGATCTGGATCTGGCCCTCGGGGCGAAATCTTCCATATTTATAGTGCATCGGCCCGAGTAATTGCTCCCAGGGATGCTGAACTCACTAGTGCCACGTACTTGGCAAATACTCCGGTCTTGTAGCGAGGCGCGGGAGCCTTCCACTTTGCCAGGCGCGCCTTGATTTCGGCGTCGCTCAATTCGAGCTGCAATTTTCGCGCCTCCAGATCGAAGACGATCGAGTCGCCTTCGGCGATGATGGCGATGGTGCCTCCTCGTGCCGCTTCCGGGGCCACATGCCCAGCCATCAGTCCGCGCGTGGCGCCGCTAAAGCGTCCGTCGGTCAGCAGGGCAACGTCTTCTCCGAGCCCCTGTCCCACCAGCGCGGCCGTGAGGCCGAGCATTTCGCGCATGCCAGGCCCGCCGCGTGGGCCTTCGTAACGGACGACGATCACGTCGCCCTTCTTGATTTGCCCCTTTACAGCAGCGTCCATGGCGTCTTCTTCGCGATCAAATACGCGCGCCGGGCCGCGGTGAAAGGATTTTTCGTGGCCAGAGGTCTTGAGGACGCATCCTTCCGGCGCCAGATTTCCTTTCAAAATGATGAGCCCACCGGTTTTCTTGATTGCGTTGGAGAGCGGCCGAATCACTTCCTGCCCCGGCTGTTCTTTTGCCGAGAGGGATTCTTCCTCCAGGGTCTTTAAGCTGGTGGTGATTTGGTTCTTATGAAGCAGCCCTGCGTCCAGAAGACGCCTGGCGAGTAACGCTGTACCGCCCGCATTGTACAGGTCCACAGCGGTGAATCTTCCCCATGGCTTCATATCGGCGAGCAGCGGCGTTCGTTGGCTAATGACGTCAAAATCCTCGATATGCAATTCAATCTCGGCTTCCTTGGCCATCGCCAGCAAATGCAGGACGGCGTTGGTCGAGCCGCCTGTGGCGACCACAGCGGCAATGGCATTTTCGAACGCCTGGCGCGTCAAGATTTGGCGGGGCGTCACGCCTTTGCGAAGCAATTCCATGACAAGCGTGCCGGAGCGAAATGCGGCCTCGTCTTTTTTTGAGTCGGTGGCGGGCACATTGCCCAATCCCATGGGAGTTAATCCGATGAATTCCAGAGCCATCGCCATGGTGTTGGCCGTGAATTGGCCCCCGCAGGCGCCGGCTCCGGGGCAGGCAACAGTTTCGATTTCCTTCAGGTCCGCGTCAGTAATTTTTCCTGCGGAGTGCGCGCCAACCGCTTCGAACACGTCCTGGATGGTTACGTCGCGCCCACGAAACCTTCCCGGTTGAATTGACCCGCCGTACAGAACCAGGCTCGGCAAATTCAATCGGGTCAGGCCCATCGCCGTGCCGGGGATCGTCTTATCGCATCCCGCCAGTGCGACCATGGCGTCGAACATATACCCGCGGCCCACGAGTTCAATCGAATCGGCGATCACCTCGCGGCTCACCAGCGAGGCCTTCATTCCCTCAGTGCCCATGGATTCGCCGTCGCTGATGGCGATGGTATTAAACTCCATCGGTGTGCCACCACCGGCGCGAATTCCTTCCTTCACCTTTTCCGCAAGGCGGCGCAAATGGGAATTGCAGGGCATCACTTCGATCCAGGTATTGGCCACGCCGACCAGAGGCTTGCCAAGGTCGGCATCGGTCAGGCCGACGGCTCGAAGGTAAGAGCGCGCAGGCGCCCTGGAAGGGCCGTCGATCATGATGTGGCTGTGTTCTCTAAGACGCGAATCCATGATTCCTCCGAATGTCAATGAACAGCCTAAGTATGGCGATTTGTCAGCCAGTAGAGATGGTGTTGTAGCTCGTCCCGGTTTGGCCAGGACGAAGATTTTTGCGCGCATCGGCGGAAAACCCCTGTCTCTGATCCTTCACCCGCCGCAGCGGGTTCAGGACAAGAGAGGCGAGCTACAAAAACCCCTTCGACCTCTGGAAATTTAGACCGAAGAGTTATTTCCAGCCTATGCCCCTTCGGCGATTACGCGGTTCTTTTTCATCCAGGGCATCATGGCGCGCAGTTGAGCGCCAACGACCTCGATAGGATGCTTCTTACCCGCCGCGGCAAGCGCTTTGAATCGCGGCAGGCCGTCCGCGGCTTCCTTCATCCACTCCCTGGCGAATGCCCCGGACTGGATGTCTTTCAAGATGCCTTTCATGCGTTCTTTGGTCGCCGCGTCAATGATGATGGGGCCGCGGGTCAGGTCGCCGTATTCGGCGGTATTTGAAATGGAGTAGCGCATTTCGGAGATTCCGCCTTCGTAGACTAAGTCTACGATCAGCTTCATCTCGTGGCAGCATTCGAAATAGGCCATCTCCGGCGCGTAGCCGGCCTCCACTAGGGTTTCATATCCCGCCTGGATCAATGCGGTGAGTCCGCCGCAGAGCACGGATTGCTCGCCGAATAGATCGGTCTCGGTTTCTTCGCGGAGGTTGGTTTCAATCACACCGGCGCGGGCCCCGCCAATCGCGCTGGCGTAGGCCAGGCCAATTTTCTTGGTGTCGCCGGTGGGATCCTGATGGACCGCCAGCAGGCAGGGAACGCCCGCGCCCTGTGAGAATTGGTGCCGCACCAGATGTCCCGGTCCCTTCGGAGCGACCATGAAGACGTTGACGTCTTTAGGGGGCTTTATGAACCCAAAATGAATCGAGAAGCCGTGGGAAACAGCGAGATATTTTCCTGCGCGCATGGTGGAGGCGATTTCACTTTCGTAAATGCCGGCTGCCAGTTCATCAGGCACCAGGATCATGACAATGTCGGCCTCTTCCGAGGCTTGCCGCACTGGAAGCACTCGAAGTCCGGCCTTTTGCGCTTTGGCGATGGACGCGCTGGTGCTCTTGAGCCCCACGACGACGTCGCAGCCCGAATCCGCCAGATTCATGGCGTGTGCGTGGCCTTGCGATCCAAAACCGATGACGGCGATTTTCTTGTCCTTGAGGTAGTTCAAATCCGCATCTTTATCGTAATAAACCTGCACGTTTCCTCCTGTGGCGATTCGGTTTCTTAAAATTTTGACGGTTCAATCAAGCCGATGGCAACGCGATACCCTCACCCACAACTTCGAAGCCAGAACTATTATGCCCGTAGAGGCGCTTCGCTTCCAGTATCCCGGCTGTTTGGTTGTGGTCTAATTTCGTGTGGGTGAGCATCTTGTGTCGCCCCTGCCGGGGCTTTCTGGTTATCTTGGGTAAGTTTTCCCACAGCATCCGCTGTGGGCTACATTGTGCCGTCCCTTCGGGACTTCCAGCAACACGGAATTAATCCACTCCCTCAGGTTTCAGGATAATTTCATATGTTCATGCCTTTGCTTGCGGATAGCAACCAAGAATCTTTACATCATCGGTATATTGCTTGAGTTCATCGAGCGCCGCGAGCGTACCGGGGTCCTTGACCGATGCCTGCAAATCCAAATAAAAGCAATAACTCCAGGGCGTTCCGGGAATCGGCCGGCTTTCGATCTTGAGCAAATTCAGGTTGCGGCGCGCAAACGCGTTGAGCGCTTGGCAAAGCGAACCCGGTTTGTGCGCCAGGTGGAGCACCAGGGAAAGTTTGTCGGCGTTTTCGGGCACCTCGGCGGACTGTGTAAGCAGCAGAAAGCGCGTGTAATTTTCCGAATGATCTTCGAGATGCTCCCGGAGAATTGTGGCGCCGTAAACCGCTGCCGCCCTCCGGCTGGCAATGGCCGCCTTGGCAGGATCACCGGCACGCATCACTTCATTCACAGCGCCCGCCGTATCGTCGGTCGCCACACGTTTGATCGTTGGATGACTGGCAAAAAAACGCTCGCATTGGGCGAGGGCGACGGGATGAGAGGAGACCTGGGTGATGCGTTCGAATGCCGCGCCCGGAATGCCGATCAAATTGTGAACAATAGGAATCACCACCTCGGCCTGAATATGCAAGCCACTGGCGATTAGCAGGTCATAGGAGCGATGAACCGACCCGGCCAGGCTATTCTCTATCGGCGCCAGGATTTTGTCCGCCAGGCCTTCCGCAATGCTCGAATAGAGGGCCTCAAAAGTGGGTCGCGGGACAAGCCGGATCTCCTCGCCCAATAGCTTGACGGCCGCTTCCTCGCTGAAAGCGCCGCGTTCGCCCTGGAAGGCGATTCGGGGTGAATGCCTCACGGCACTCATATGGATCGTCCACAGGCGTTCTTACTGGCGGGTGACAATCGAGACATAGGCACACAAACTATCAGGACGTGAACCTGCACGTCAAACGCGACTTTTCGCTGCCTGCGGAATATACATGCCACCGTTAAAAGGTTCCCGATTTAAAGGGGCATCCGAGCCTAAATCGTGGGAGAATCTCTGACGGCCTATAGAAAGGACTTTCGAATGACTCGATGGATTTGGACGTGCACATTGATTTTTGTGCTGGCCACTGGATGCAAGAAGCAGGCCAACGATCAGGACGCCATACGCGCAGGGATCGATAAGCACCTGAGCGAGCGTGCTGGCCTGAATATGTCGGCCATGGATCGCGAGGTAAAGCAGATATCGGTCAACGGAGACCACGCCACCGCACAAATGGAGTTCCGCATTAAGGGGGATGAGGGCCAAATGGATATCGAATACACCCTGGAGCGGCAAGGCGGCGAGTGGAAGGTGGTGAAGAGCCAGCCGATGGCAGGACAGGGGGCGCACCCTGGAATGCAGCCTTCACCCGGCGCTCCCGATAGCGGAGGCAATGCGCTCCCACAAGGGCACCCGCCGGCAAATTGATATTATGCAGTAATGAGTTTCAAGACCAGCTTTAGTTGAAACCAAAGTGTAGTTTCCATCCATCTAAAGGTGTGTTGCACTGCGTAAGGCCGGCACTTTAGTTTAATGTATATGCCAGTGGTCCAATAAGAATCTGGAAACGGGACTGGACTAACTGGCTAGGCAAACCAAGATGCATATTTCCGCGCCTTTCATACGACGCCCTGTTGCCACATCTCTATTGAGCATCGCCATTCTGCTTGCGGGCGGAGTGGCATTTTATTTTCTGCCTGTGGCGGCGTTGCCCAAGGTTGATTTCCCGACAATCTTTGTTCGGGCGGGCCTGCCGGGGGCGAGTCCGGAAACGATGGCCTCTTCAGTAGCCACGCCTCTGGAACGCCAATTCGGGCGGATCGCTGGCGTTACGGAAATGACTTCCGCCAGCCAGCTTGGCGGAGCAGGGATCACTCTTCAGTTCGAACTGGACCGGGACATTAATGCAGCCGCCCGGGACGTTCAGGCGGCCATTAATGCCGCAGCGGGGCAATTGCCTGCCGGCTTACCAAACCTGCCCACCTACCGCAAGATTAATCCGGCCGAATCGGACATCATAGATTTGGCCATCTACTCGGACACCATTCCCAGAAGTCATCTTTACGATTTGTGTGATTCCATACTCGGTCAAAAACTGTCGCAGGTCGATGGTGTGGGGCAGGTCGGCATCTCCGGCGGAGCAAAGCCCGCGGTTCGCGTGGACCTGAATCCTAATGCACTGGCACATTATGGGATTGGTTTGGAAGAGGTGCGGGCCGCACTTCGGTCGGCCAACGCCAACACTCCGAAGGGGAATCTGGAAGATCAATCGAACCGCTGGGTCCTGTTTGCGACGGACCAACTGCTCAAGCCGGAGCAATACGTGCCCCTGATCGTGGCCTATCGTAAGGGGGCGCCGGTCAGGCTCAGTGACATTGCCAAGGTGACAGAGGGGATCGAAGACCTCAGAAATTCGGGATACGCGAATGGTAAGCCAGCGGTCACGATAGGCATTGGCCGTCAACCGGGCGCCAATATTATTCAAACAGTGGACCGCATCAAGGCGCTGTTGCCGGAATTGCGCGCCGCGATCCCGCCCTCGGCCACGCTGAGTGTCATCTCTGATCGCACCCTCACGATCCGTGCATCGGTCAATGATATCGAATACACGCTATTGCTTACCGTGGCCCTGGTGGTGATGGTTATCTTCGTGTTCTTGCGCAATGCCTGGGCCACGATTATCCCGAGCATTGCGGTGCCGCTATCCATCATTGGAACGTTCGGAATGATGTATCTGTTGCACTACAGTATCGACAATCTGTCTCTGATGGCCCTGGCGATCTGCACGGGTTTCGTGGTGGACGACGCCATTGTGGTGATCGAGAACATCTCACGCTATCTGGAAGCAGGGGAGTCGCCGCTGCAGGCGGCCATGAAGGGCTCCCGCGAGATCGGGTTTACCGTCCTTTCGATGAGCACTTCCCTGATCGCAGTATTCATTCCTCTGCTGCTGATGGGCGGGATTATCGGAAGGCTGTTCCGTGAGTTTGCGGTCACTTTGAGCATCGCCATCGCCGTTTCCCTATGTGTTTCGCTCACGACCACGCCAATGATGTGCGCCCTGTTCCTTAAACCGCAGCATGATGTCAAGCACGGGAAGATTTATCGGGCAACCGAACGGGTGTTTCAATGGGCCCTGGATGTCTACGCGGCAGGCTTGCGCTGGGTGCTGCGGCAGCAGGCTTCCATGCTGGCCGTTACGGCCGCGACGATCTGTCTGAGCGTCTACCTTTACATCGTTATTCCAAAAGGCTTTTTCCCGCAGCAGGATACGGGACGAATGAACGGCAACATCCTGGGCGCTCAGGACCTTTCGTTTCCCGCCATGCAGGTAAAACTCAAGCAGTTTACCGATATCGTTATGGCCGACCCCGCGGTGTCCAGCATGGCCAGTAACACAGGCGGAGGATCGGAGAATACCGGCCGCATGATGGTTGATTTGAAGCCGATTTCAGAGCGAAAAATCCCCATGGACCAGGTGATCGCGCGCCTGCGGCGAAAACTTGCGGTGGTCCCCGGTGCGACACTGTTCATGAGGGCGTTTCAAGACATCAACGTCGGTGGCCGCTTCACCAGTTCTCAGTACCAATACACGCTGGAGAGTGAAAACTTGCAGGATCTGCAAATGTGGGCGCCTCGCGTGGAAGCCAAGTTGAGGCAGCTTCCCCAGTTGCGAGACATTGCCACCGATCAGCAGACACGCGGTTTGCAAGCAACGCTGGTGATCGACCGCGATACGGCATCGCGATTGGGAATTACACCAATGGTAATCGATAACACGCTCTATGACGCATTCGGTCAGCGCCAGGTATCCACGATCTACACGCAATTAAACCAGTACCACGTGGTGATGGAGGTCGATTCAGCCTTTCGGGATAGCACCGATGCCATCCAGAGCCTTTACGTGCGCTCTTCAAGTGGAAGACAAGTGCCGCTTAAGGCGTTCACACATTTTGAGATGAAGACCACGTCGCTGGCTGTGAATCACCAGGGCCAGTTTCCCGCAGTAACGCTTTCGTTTAACCTGGGGGAAGGAGTGGCCCTGGGGGACGCGGTAAAGGAAATTGAAGCGGCCGTTCTGCAATTGGGACTTCCCTCCGATATTCGCCCGACGTTCCAGGGTAATGCGCAGGCTTTCCAGTCTTCGCTGAGGAACCAGCCGTGGCTAATCCTGGCAGCCCTGGTAGCCGTGTACATTGTGCTGGGTGTGCTGTATGAAAGCTTTATTCACCCAATCACGATTCTTTCGACCTTGCCGTCGGCTGGCGTAGGGGCGCTGCTCGCGCTGTTGGCGTTCCATACCGAGTTGACCGTGATCGCACTGATAGGAATTATTCTACTGATCGGCATCGTGAAGAAAAACGCCATAATGATGATTGACTTCGCTGTTGAGTTGGAGCGGACCGGGAAGACGGCCGAGGAATCGATTTATCAGGCATGCTTGCTGAGGTTCCGTCCGATTATGATGACGACGATGTCGGCGCTGTTTGGAGGGTTACCTCTGGCGTTGGCATCCGGCACCGGCTCGGAAATGCGCCGCCCGCTCGGCATCAGTATTGTTGGTGGCTTGATGGTGAGCCAAGCCCTCACTCTTTATACGACGCCCGTTATATACCTGTACATGGACCGTCTGCGACTTTTATTTAAGCGGCACAAGGAGCCCCGGCGCCTCCAGGGCCAAACACCTCCGCAGCCGGTGCCGGTTAAGGACATCCCGCTCACCTAGGTCGCAGGGGCCTGCCCGCATGGCCAGAGGTTGGAAACAGATGCGGAGCAAGCTTGTGTTGCCAGGCGTGCCGCTTCATAATAAAAACCAGCCACGATGTCCAAATTGAACGGTCGAAACGTTTTGTTGCTGCTTGCCGGTGCCCTGGCACTGGCTGGGGCTACCCATTCAATGCGTCGATTGAATGTCGGCGCGGCGCCCATTCCGGGTCCGCCTGCCGCTCGACCAGCGGCATCCTCGAGCAACATTGCGGCAGCAGTGATCCGCTTCGTCAAGAACCCGGAAATGGCTCCTGCGTTTCAATTTTCTGACATTTCAGGAAAACCCGTTTCCAAGGCGGATTGGAATGGCAAGGTGGTGCTGGTAAATTTCTGGGCGACCTGGTGCCCTCCGTGCCGCGAGGAAATTCCGGAATTGCTGGCGCTGCAAAAACAATTTAACGGCCAATTGCAAATCGTCGGAATTTCGGAAGACGACGATCCCCCCGCGAAAGTATTGAAATTCGCAAAGCAAATGGGAATGAACTATCCCATTGTCATGTCCACTCCCGAATTGATCGAGTCCTATGGCGGGGTTGCGGCATTGCCCACTTCGTTTTTGATCGATACCCAGGGTCGGGTGGTTCAAAAACATAGCGGCTTGTATCCGATAGATTCTTACATTCTCGAAATTCGGGCCTTGCTCGGCCTCCCTGTAGGCGCGCGCATTGAGACTTTTACCGATACCGGCCAGGTGTTCTTAAAAAATGCGGCGAATGCCACCGAATTGCCGGGCGTGAACTTTACCGGTTTGAATGCTGAACAGAAAAAGCGCGCCCTGCATCGCCTGAATGCGGAAAGCTGCACCTGCGGCTGTAATCTGACGCTGTCTCAATGCCGGGTGAACGATTCCGAGTGCGCAGTCAGCAGCGGGTTGGCGGCTCAAGTGGTGAAAGAAGTGGTAGGCGGCGGCAAAGCTGCGGGGGCGTCTCGGTCCAAAGCAGCGATTTCAAATGTAAAGTGAGCCAAAGACATGTTGCGATTTCTTGCGCGAAGTATTGCCACACTTTCGATTCTGCTTCCCTTGAGCCGTGGAGCGGCTTGTAACGCGGAGGGGGCCAATGTGGCGATACCCGATCCGAACGTGGATATTCCCTTGACGGCAACCAAAGGTCAGGAGACGGCCGTGGTCGCAGGCGGTTGTTTCTGGGGCATTCAGGCCGTGTACGAGCATGTCAAGGGAGTGATCCGGGCGGTGTCAGGATATACCGGCGGGCAGGCCAGCACCGCGCAATACAAAGCGGTTTGTTCAGGACGCACAGGGCACGCCGAAGCGGTCCAAGTGCTTTATGATCCATCACGGATTTCCTACGGCCAGCTTCTTAAAATATTTTTCTCCGTGGCTCACGATCCGACGCAGTTGAACCAGCAGGGGCCCGACGTTGGAACGCAGTATCGCTCCGCAATATTTTATTCATCCGAAGACCAGAAACGTATCGCAATGGCCTACATTGACCAAATCAATAAAGCGAAAATATTTCAGCGGCCGATTGCCACGCAGATCGTTGCGCTGGACGCTTTTTATCCCGCGGAAGAATATCATCAGGATTATGCCGCAAATAATCCGGAGAACATGTACATCGTGATTCATGACCAGCCAAAGATCGCTCACCTCCGGGAGCAATTCCCGAATTTATTTGTGGATAAGAAATAAAAGGAACCAGTCCCTGGAGTCGAGGCCGGCGCAGAGTTGCCACTCTCGGCAGCGTTCGTTAGGCAGAGATCGATCACAAACGAAAAAGTTTAACTACATTCTGACGCAGAATAGCCGCCTTCTCCTCTTTCGTTATCCGGGAATTCCTTATCACTTCCAAGGTTGTCGTTGGCCGCCGATACGATGGCTGCATCGCGTAAAGGTCGCTTCCAAACAGCAGCCGGTCCGGTCCGATTTGCTTGACAAAGCGTTCGATACCGATCTCCCGGTCAAAAACGACAGGCCCCGTGTCGAAAAGAATGTTTTTTCGTCTTTTTGCGATTGGCTCGGCTTGTTGAGTGTCTTCCCGTGTGGCAAGGGCCGCAAGCGCGACAAAAGTAATCCCGGGGAATTCCTCCGCGATCACTTCCAGCCTGTCGATCGATTCGTAAGGCCTCCAATGAACATGAATAAACGGAACCAGCTGCAACTCCTGCATCGTTCTTAAAATAGGCCGCATGGATTGATGATCGATCGGCACGCCGCACTGGGCATGATGCCAAGCCGCTCCCCGCAGCTTCAAATCCTTCGCGATACGTTCGAGTTCTCTGAGACTGGCGTCCCCGTGTTTCATCTCGACGATTCCTAATCCGACGGGGAATCTATCGGGATGCTTTGAAACGTACGTCGCGATCAAATCATTCACTTTCCTGGTATCGTCGATCCCGTTGGCCTGCCTATACACGCTGGCTGCGAAAAGGACCGATTGCGCGATACCGTTTTCATCCATACTCCGGGAACGGGCTTCAAAGTCTTTAGCTATTATGGTGGAAGCTTCGAAGGCCGAAAAATTGCCATCTGCCAATTCCACGTGCTGATGACTGTCGAATAACTTAGGTTCTTCCGTGAGACCGGACGCGCCGGTTTGAGCAGAGAGTCCGGTAGATGCCATGCCGGCTGCGGCGACGCTACCGGTAGCAAGAGATGCCAATACTTCCCGCCTGTTGAGTTTATCGGTCATGAGCAGTCTGTCCCTTGGCTTGACCTAATTTCATTCAAGCATGGAGCCCGCACATTGAACTTGTATTTATCCGGAATATCCGTTTCGAGTTCCCATCCGACCGATAAGGTACAACCAATCCTGTCAGTATGCAATGCTCCAGCCGGGTTGTGAGTGCAGTGCCTTTTTGACGCAGTGAAAATATTCCGCGGAGTGCAGCCTCCCTGCATAGGCTTGTTGGTGATACAATTTTGTCGGTTTGAGCACGGGAAGAAAATACTTCGGTTCACGAATCACAAAATAGAGAGAGGAAACATGAAGCGCCTTCAATTTCTCTGTATTGGCATTTTAGTTCTGGCCTCGACTGCCACTGCGCAGACCACGGCCGCTCCTGATCTTCACCTGCGCGGCGACCGCTTCAAGCCGTTGACCTATGGCGAGCTGACGCCGGAGCAGAAGGCCCTGGCGGACCATGTGCTCGCAGGCGAGCGCGCCTCGTTGAACGGCCCCTACAATGTCCTGCTGCGCAGCCCGGAAATGGCCGATTTGGCTCAGAAGTTGGGGGCTTACTTGCGTTACCACTCCTCTCTCCCGGACGACCTGCAACAGCTTGGCATCTTGATCACAGCGCGATACTGGAGCGCCCAATATGAGTGGTATTCCCACCACGACTTAGCCATCAAGTCGGGCATTAGCCAGAAGATGATCGATACGCTGGCGGTGGGGAAGCGGCCAGCCTCGATGACGCCAGAGCAAGAGGTCACCTATAATTTTTGCGCCGAATTGCTGAACACCAAACAAGTCAGCGACGCCACCTACCACGCCGCCGCGGCAAAATTGGGCGAGAAAAAAGTGGTGGATCTGATGGCCTTGATGGGCTACTACCACTTCGTCTCCATGATTCTGAATGTGGACCGCTACCCGTTGCCGGATGGCGCGCAAGCGCCGCTAAAGCCGCTCCAGTAGATCGAATGCCAGGGAGCTAATTGCAAAGTAGAAAGAGGGCACCGAATGCGATTTCAGTTTCTCTGTGTTGGCATCTTATTTCTAGCCGGCGTTGCCGCCTCCCAGACCCCGACCACAACCGATCTTCACCTGCGCGGCGACCGCTTCAGGCCACTAACCTACAGCGAACTGACGCCGGAACAGAAGACCCTGGCGGAGCATGTGCTGACAGGCGAGCGAGGGACGTTAAACGGCCCCTTCAACGTCCTGATGCGCAGCCCGGAAATGGCCGACCTGGCGCAAAAGTTGGGAGCCTACATTCGTTTCCACTCTTCTGTTCCGCCAAAATTGAATGAGTTCGCGATCCTGATCACAGCGCGGTCCTGGAACGCGCAATACGATTGGGCTTCCCATCACAAGTATGCGCTTAAGGCGGGACTCAGTCCGGCGGTGATCGACGCGGTGGCGGCAGGGAAGCGTCCAGCCTCCATGCAGCCGGACGAGGAAATCGTCTATAACTTCTGCACTGAGTTGATAACCACAAAACAAGTGAGCGATGCCACGTTTCATGCCGCTGTGGACAAATTTGGGGAGCGTACAGTGGTCGATCTGATCAGCGTGGTGGGCTACTACCACTTCGTCTCGATGGTTCTGAATGTGGACCGCTACCCTCTGCCGGAAGGCGCCCAACCTGAGCTAAAACCGCTCCGCTAGGTCGTTAGGGAAGAGCAACCACGTTTACGCGCGTCTAAACTTTCTCTGAGCTGACCGCCTATTCAGCGCTAAACACGGGAAGCGTCGCTCGCGAATGGCAAGAAAAGACAGACGGGATACATTCGATTTTTGTATACTGTCGTGCTGGAACGATCACCCTCAAATATTTAGAAGTGCATTTTATGCGGCTGATTTTATTGTGATTATAAACACCAGGAGGAGTGGATGGCTGGAACCCAGGAAAAGCCGCGCAAGCTTACATTGGACGACATTCGCGCGGCGGCAGAACGCCTGAAGAATTGGGGACGCTGGGGCGCAAGCGACGAGATCGGCACGCTCAATCACACCGAGCCGGGAGATATTATCGCGGCGGCCCAATTGGTGCGAAAGGGCAAGGTGATGTCGCTCGCGCTTCCATATGACAGCAAAGGACCGCAGGGCGGAAAGACCAAGTATCCGGCTTTGGGCCGGTTCAATCCCGTCCATCTGATGATGCGCACAGGGACCGATGCGTTTTCGGGCGTGCTCGATAGCCGCAAAATCCGTAGCGCCGATGATATTGTCATCCTGCCGACCCAGTGCGGAACCCAATGGGATGGACTCGGCCATATTTTTTATGGCGACCACATGTGGAACGGTTATGACTGCCGAAACGTGACTTCCGCGGGCGCTCAGAAATGCGGAATAGAAAAGACCCGGGAAAAAATGGTTGGCCGGGGCGTGTTGCTGGATATTCCACGAATGCTCGGCCAGAACTGCCTGCCCGATGGTTTCGCGATCACCAGCGAAATCCTTGAAAACGCGCAACGTCATTTTGGAGTCACCGTGAGGCGCGGCGATTTTCTTCTGGTGCGCACCGGACAGATGGAGGCGCTGCGCGCTGCCGATACATGGGACGGCTATTCAGGAGGCGATGCTCCCGGCCTGGCATTCGATACCCTGGACTGGCTGCAATCCAAACAAGTGGCGGCCATTGCCACCGACACCTGGGGCGCCGAGGTCCGGCCCAACCAGACAGATGAGGCCACTCAACCCTGGCACTGGATCTCGATACCCATCATGGGGCTCACCGTGGGAGAAATATTCGACCTGGGGGAGCTTTCCAGGGACTGCGCCGAAGATAAGCGGTACGAGTTTATGTTTGTTGCGCCAGCCTTGCCGATCACTGGCGCGGTCGGCTCGCCGGTCAATCCGCTGGCGATTAAGTAGCCTCCGGGACCAACTCGGGCGGCACATTATATTAAAAAGGGGAATTCTAATATGAATGCGCGCGAACAGGATAAGACTGCGATGAGCCAAGCCGTGGGCGACCCGGGCGCGAACCCGACGCTATCGCAGGCGATGGCAAAAATGATCCGGGCGTACGGTGCGGAATATATTTTTACGCTGACCGGCGCGCCGCAGGATGCGCTGATCGAGATGCAAAATCACGAAAACGTGCGCGTCGTTTTGGGGCGCAGTGAACGTTCCGCCTTGGCGATGGCGGATGCGTATGCCCGCGTAACGGGCAAACCGACGTTCGGCATCGTGCAATACGGACCCGGCGCCACGTACTTGCCGGCATCCATCATCGACGCCTTCTGGGCCTCCAGCCCGCTCATTGCGTTGAGCGGCACCACCTCTACGCGCACGCGACATCGCTTCGAGTATCAAGAAGTGGAACAGACCTCCATGTTTCCGGCGATAACGAAGTGGGCAGGAGATCTTCCGCAGCCGGAACGCATTGACGACATTCTTCGTACTGCGGTGCGGGCAGCGGTCAGCGGCGTGCCCGGACCTGTGTACCTGGGCATACCCGCGGATTGGTTCGGCAAGCGCCTTGCCTTCAAGCCTGACATCTATGCGGAACCTTCCTTCATGAAAGTTTCGGGGCTGCGTGTCGCCCCGCTCGCTCCTGATGTAGAGCGCGCAATTGCGCTTCTCTCAAGCGCGGAGAAGCCCGTATTGCTTGCCGGAGGCGGGGTAATGCTTTCCGAGGCTTGGACAGAACTCACCGCCCTCGCAGAAGCGCTCAACATTCCCGTGGTGACCTCCATGGCGGGGAAGGGCAGCATCGCCGATATCCACCCGCTATCGGTCGGCGCGTGCGGACGTTATTCCCGAAAAGTCGCCAATGCGGTCATGGGCGAAGCTGATTTCTGCCTCGCCGTGGGGACCAGGTTGAGCTCGATGTCCACCGACGTGTTCAAGTATCCGCGCAAGGGCACGCGCATTGTGCACCTCGATCTTGATCCGGGCACGCTAGGACGCACCTATCGGGAAGAGTTGTCCATGGTGGGCGACGCTCGCACGGCTCTGGTGATGATGCGAGAGGCGGCTGTGGCTGCCAAAGTGAACGGGAGCCGGTGGGCTGCCTGGACCAAGCAAGTGCAGGGCC
Source organism: Terriglobia bacterium (assembly GCA_041478355.1). GTDB lineage: Bacteria > Acidobacteriota > Terriglobia > Acidiferrales > UBA7541 > Palsa-360. The sequence goes on from JBGOVX010000024.1 coordinate 15,037, forward strand.
GCGTGGCCGCCTGGCTGGTGGACCTTGAACGCGAATCACGCGAACCCATGCTCAACGGCAAGCTCAACCCCTACCATCTGATGCGCCTGATCGATCAGCACGTGGGCGGCGACGATATGGTTGTCGCCGACACAGGATATATGGCTGCGTGGGCGGTGACCGTGTTGCAGCAAAAGCTGCCCGGGCGGAATACGTTGCGCGCTGCGGGTTCTCTCGGTTGGGCTTTTCCCGCGGCATTTGGAGCGAAACTCGCCGTTGGCAAAAAGGGCCGCGTGTTTGGACTCACTGGCGATGGGGGCCTGGGCTACCACATCGGCGATCTGGAAACGGCGCTGCGGCTGAAGATTCCGGCGATCCAAATCGTCTTGAACAACTCTTCGCTGGCGTTCGAATACCACGTGCAAAAATATGTAAATGAACAGATGTGTCCTGAAGCCAGTGAATTTTTGGATGTCTCTTACAGCGACGTGGCCCGCGCCTTCGGCTGCCATGGTGAAACCGTCAAGACGCCTGAGCAGTTTATTCCCGCCCTTCGCCGCGCGGAAGAGTCCGGCAAGCCGGCGATCGTTGATGTGATCGTCAGCAAGGAACTGCCGCCGCCGGTGACACGGTATGAAGCTGCGGGGCTGCGCAGGATTTAACGCCAACAGGTTCGTTCTTCGTTCGAAAGCGCGTCCCCCCTGATTCGATATCGGGAATCAGGGGCCGGTCCTCAGAGGAGACGATGCTGGAATATCTGGAACAGCAAAAAAAGCTTACCGGAAATCAGCTCCGTCTGCTGGCCGTCACAATCATTTGCAACCTCCTTGAATTTTACGACCTGTTCCTGGTCGGGTTCGTACTCGCCTTTGTTGCCGGGCCATGGAAGCTCACCTACGGCCAGTCGGCCATGATGCTGCTATCGTCTGGCGTGGGCGCCATATTTGGCGCGGGAGTGTGGGGCTGGCTGGCGGACGCAATCGGCAGGCGCAAAGTGCTGATGGCGACCGTGGTCAATTTTTCGATTGCCAGTGGCATCCTCGCGCTTACCCCCGATCAGGGATGGATCTTTCTCACGGTGTTCCGCTTTTTCGTCGGATTTGGCGTGGGAGGGCTTTACTGCGTAATCCTGCCGTTGGTCCAGGAATTCATGCCGATTTCAAAGCGGGGATTAGTCAGCGGGCTGGTGACGGCGGTGGTTCCGGTGGGACTCGGGCTCGGGGCAGTGCTCGGGGCCTTCCTGGGGCCAGTGCTCGGATGGCGTGGGCTGTTCGCGATTGGCGTGCTGCCGGTGTTGATGATTTTGCCTATCCGCGCCTGGGTGCCGGAATCGCCGCACTGGCTGATGCGCAGGGGACGAGCTCGTGAGGCGCGCGAATCAATTGCCTGGGCGCTAGAGGTGGATGTTAACGAAATTCCGCTGCCCGAAATCAAAACTGAGTTGCAACAAACGGCGAAATGGCGCGAGATGTTCCATTATCCGCGCAGCGTGGCAGTCTCCTGGCTTGGAAATCTTGCCGCGCAGACGGGGATTTACGGTCTGTCGCTGTGGGTGCCTGCACTGTTCATGCAAGTGCTGAGGATTTCTCCGGCGCGCGCGTCCTACCTGATGATCTATTGCAGCATCAGCGCCTTTGTTGGGCGCATTGCGTTCTCTTATTTATCCGATTCGATCGGACGGCGCATGTCCGGCGGCTTGTACGGCTTCGGAGCCGCGGTGTTGCTGATCCTTTCCAGCTATCTGCGCAATGAGTTTCTCGGCACGAGCTCCGTGTTTTGGCTTGTGCTCGTCGTGGCGTACTTTTTTGCTGATGGCGGCTTTGCAATTGTCGGTCCCTATGCCGCGGAGGTCTGGCCGGCGCGTCTGCGAGCCAGCGGCATGGGCGCGTCATACGGATTTGGAGGCGTCGGGAAAATTATTGGACCGTTGGGATTGGCGCTGATTGTCGGCTCGTCCAATATTGTGAAGCCGGAAGCCTCGGCCGGTAAAATCGTTCCCGCGTTTATCTACTTGGGCGCTTGGTTCGCTCTGGCAGGAATCGTCTACGGATTCTTCGGCATGGAGACCCGGGGCCGCTCGATCGAGCAAATCGACAGCGACCTTAAAGCTTCGCGGCGAAGTGCGGGGCGGGCTGTTTCGTAATCCGAACAAATAAAGCCAAAAATCCCACCCTAAATTTCAAGACCTACAGTAGTGCGGTTTATAGCGTTGTGTGAGAGAAACGAGGAGGCCGCGAGAGCGGCCCCCTCGGATGAAGCTTTCAGTTTAGTGGGCGAGCGGGTCAGGGCGTAGCTGGAACTTTACCGCCTTGCTGGTTTGTCCTTTGCCGCCTTCTATGTGCCAGGGAGCGCGGGTGGCGTAGGTTGACCAAAGTCCGCGGCCCTTCCATCCGGCCTTGGGATCATCGATTCGGCCGTCCAGGCTCTTAGCGAAGAAGCCCATCGGATAGGGAACACGGAAGACGACGAATTTCCCGGTGGCAGGGTCGAGTGCCTCCAAGGCGTCCATGTCGTTGCCGGTGACAACCGGAACATTCTTACCCATGCCGAAGGTGTCGAATTGATCGACCCAATTGTAGTAGTTAGTGTCAGCGCTGCCGTATCCTGATAGGCCTACAAAGTCCGGGCCTGGAGTTCGAATGAGCGTCCAGCCTTCAGGACAGTGTTGGCCGGTGGCGGTGGGCCCATTGAGGGGACCCTTGCACTTGCGGCGGTCGAAGCTGGCGAGGTGTCCGCTTGAGAGCACGGTCCAGACTACGCCATTGCGGTCGATGTCCATGCCGCGTGGTGAAAACCCTTGCACGGGCGCTTTCGGATTATTCCAGGGCACTTCGTAGATTTCCGCCAGGGCCGTCTTGGCTGGATCAGGTCCAGGAACCAAGCGTATCAGGGCGCCGGGGAAAGCTAATGTAGTTCCCCAGATGGAGCCATCCACAGGGCTCGGGTTGATGCCGTAATACCCCGCCTTGATGCGAGTATCCTTGGTGGGATCGGATGGCTGACCGGGTTCGGTGTAGTCGTCCCGCTTGCCATTGCCGTTGGTATCCAGGATCAGGGGAACCCATCCTTGGGATTTTTCGGCATCGTGGGTCTGATCGTACATTTTTGTGTTCAGCCAGCCCACGGTAGCGCCGCCGGGATCGCTGAACCAGAGGGTGTTGTTGGCGTCCTCAGCAAACATCAAGTGCTGAGAGGTGGCGCACATATCGATCAGCGTCCATTTGCCCGTCTTGGGGTCGTAATAATTGGTCTGCCGGCTGCTGGTGTTCAATGGAAAAGCTTGCGCATAAGGATTACTTGAGCCCTTCTTGCAGAACGCCGGGTTCTCTCGCTGCCGGACGGCGGAGGCAGTCCAAATTCTGCCCTGGCCGTCCATCATCAAGCTATGTGCCGCGGCTTTGGCGGTGGAGATAGGTTCGCTTCCCCAGTATGGCGAGGGTTCCAGCACATCCTCCACCTCGGATTGAGGAGTGCCTGGATTAACCGGAATCGGGATTTGTGTCATCGTGTTGCGCACCGGATCAAGGACTGTCATGAGATCGGTGCTCAGCTCATGAACGCCATAAACCAATCCGTTGGCATTCATCGTGGGATTTCTTCGATCGGTCGTAATCTCATCATGGAAATAATCTTTTTCCGCGGCCCAGTCCCACTGGGTGATGACGACGTTGCGTTCCATGCCCTCGGGACGTGGCGGAGTGGGCGGCATTTCGCCGGCGGCGATGCGATCGGTCCAGTCTCCGTACATAGCCATAGTGCGGTTGCGGCCCATCTGCACCGCCCTGGTGACCATCGATGCGCCAACTTGTCCGGACTGAATGCGTCGATCCCAGGCCGCTGAGGAGTTGTCGAAGGCGCCGAGACCCTTAGGAAACTCGCGCGTCGACTTGTCACCCATTTGATGGCAGGCTTCGCATCCGTCGGTCTTCACCATCTCGATATATTCGCCCTGGTCCCTCATGCGCTCGGAGATGCCATTCCCTTTCGGTCCAGTGCCGGGGAAATCGCTCTTGGGCGGGATATGAAGCAAAGAATACCAGTAGACGGCCGGATAGTACTCGGCGGCCGCGCGCGCATTCGGAGCTATCACAGCGGTGAGATTCAGGGACTTGCCCGGGACGGTCTTTACTTTGGGCGAATCCACCAAGCCGTAGCCGCGTACCCACACGTCATAATTTGCTTTCGGCAGGCCGGGAACTACGTACCGTCCGCGATCATCGGTAACCACGATCTTGCGGAATCCTGTTCCGAGATCTTTGGTTTCCGCGATCACCCATACGCCTGCCTCCGGGCCCTTGGCGCTGGTAACCACGCCACCAATATCATCGGCGCTGATTTGAACGGCTCCGCTTGCTGTTTGTTTGGCGCTCGGCCCCGCTCGCAAGACTCCCAAAAGCACGACAAGGGCAAAGCCCGCGATTGCTATGTACAAGATTCTTTTGATCATAACTCTTGATCTCCTTGAGCGGCAGTATGCAGGACAAATCATCCGTGATTAAAATCTGAGGTATGCCAATAAATGAAACCTGAACTGTTAGGAATCCTAAACCTGAACAATGAGGTTGTCAATTAATGGATTTTTGTGAGAGAGATTAAATGCTCAGGATTCGAGCGGTCTTAGAGACGAAAGAGCCTGGCCGCGTTTCCCCTCAACATGCGGTCGCGGTCCGGAGCTGGAAAATTAATTTGCTCGATGAACTCGGTCGGCCGTTCAACGTTCATGCGGGCGAAGTCATCCGTGCCAACCACGACACGGTCTGACCCAACCAGGTCAACCAAGAAGCGCATGGTCTCCGGATAGAAGGTGAGTGAGTCGTAGTGAAATCGCCGAATATAGTCTCTAAACGGATGCTGCAGTTTGAAATTCATCGCCGTCAGGCCACGTTCGACGCGACCGGCTATATAAGGAAAGCAGCCACCGGAATGCGGCAGCACAATTTCGAGTTTGGGAAATTTGTCCAAGGTTCCAGTGATTATGAATTTGGTCGCAGTGGTGGCGCTCTCAAAAGGGAAGCCGAGCGTGTTATGGATGTTGGCCGACTGTGCTAGAGGGCTACCCAGCCGCTCCTTGCCCGCATAGATGTTTTCGTTTCCATCCAGCGGGTGAAACAGCAACGGGTATCCCAATTCTTCACAACGTGCCAATAGAGGCTCATAAGCTGGTTGGAATAAGTAATCCTGTCCTTCAATGGAGTTGGGAAGGTGAACAGCTCGCATGCCAGGTTTCCCAGCCACGCGATCCAATTCTTTCAGAGAGAGCTTGGGGTCTCGAATCGACATCTCGACCGCGCCCATAAAACGGTCCGGGTATTTGATGTGCGCTTCGATAGCGGCGTCATTGATAATTTGCGCCAATCGCGCGCCATCCTCGGGTCGCACCCATTGCCAAGGCATGCCGCCGCTGAGGGTCAGCGCGGCCATCTGGATTCCGTGCTGGTCCATCCATTCGCGCCTCTTATCTAGATCATATTCGAGCGGATTCGTGCTGGCAGGGAAGCTGGGCCGAAGTTGAGTGAGCGCTTTCATGTAGGATACCGGCTCCCAGTGGGAATGCAGGTCGAACGATCCGGGATGGCCTGTTCCAGCTTGCGCAAAAGCTGTTGGAGAATTTAGCGCCGCCATCGCCAATGCGCCGCCGCCCGCGCCTATCTTGAGAAAATCTCTGCGATCGATTGCGGATGCTTGCGGACGAACCTTTGAATTTGTCATCGTGTTTCTCCTTGTGGGCGGCCTAACTCCAAGCGGACAACTCCTCAATTAGTTGTGACGACTGCGAGGACTTGCGGAGAGTATCGCATTATCGCCAGGCGTTTCTACCACAATTGTGAAATCATTAATTTTGAATGCATATGGGAAGCGGGAGATGCGCGTGCAGTTAAGATGGGCCGGAATTTAAAACCATTACTTCAATCTTAATTGCTCCCGCTGCCGGATGGTCCAATATTTGTTTGCGCGCTCAAAACAATTTTCCAGCCGGCGCCTCGATTTACGAACACGCGGAGAACAAAGGTAATTGGATTGGCCGCCCCCACCGGTCCCTGGAGACATTCCTGAACCACCACATTGCCAACATCGAACATGCGCATCGACATTACCGGCTGACCCGGATCGGCGCCCTTCTCTCCGTACAATTTTCGCTGCTCGGCCAATTGCATCACATGCTGCAGTTTGGGCAAATCGCCTCTGGGCGAGATGGTTTCGTGATTCTCGTCGGAATCGGCGTCCCAAACTTCCGGATTGGGGTGCCATTCCGCGTTCTTTAAACGAAACCAAGCAGCCAGAGATCCTGCTTGCGCCGCATTTTCCGGCTTGTACGGGAGCGTCCTGCACGGATTTTCACAGTCCGCGTCAGGATGGGCGGGGGGCCTGGGTACTGCAGTGAATTCGGTTGTTTCCGCAGGGATGGGAATGTCCAGAAAGACTAACGCCTGCCAGCCTGTGGGGCGATTCACCCAGAGGTGCGCAAAGCGTTGGTTGTGGTGAATCCCCAGGATGCGTTCCGCTTGGCCGAGAAGGTCGAGCGTTCGAACATCGATTGCGCCTAGGTTATCCGTCGCAAATGGGGCTAAATCTTCCAGGACCTGCGCCTTTGTGTGTATTTTCCCATTGGTTTCAACCCACTGGAAGTTTTGGTCCAAAAGAGCAGCCGCCGCCTTTTGGTCACCGCCGACGAGGGCAGCGGTCAAAGCGCGGTCGGCCTGAATATACGTCGCCTTATCAGTCTTGGAATCTTTGTCATCGACGGCAGCGACAGCCACCCTACTGGCAAGTATCACAAAGACGCAGCAGCATATAACTGCGATGGGCGCCAGCATCTTGGTCAAATGTCTAATTGGGCGTCTCATTGGGTAAGAAGCAAGAACATGCCAGCAATTATTATAGATAAATGGTGCCGGGGGGGAGAGTTGAACTCCCTACGCCGGCCTTTTCAGGGCCGCGCTCTACCGGTGAGCTACCCCGGCACCGGGGCGAGAAAAGATTCTACGGGCGCGATGTAAGGGTGTCAATTAAGGAATCGACACTCGGACGGAAAACTTTTCAGATTTGGAAGACAGTAGGATCGTCCGTTGACCAGAATGGCCAGGCAGTTTGTGAAAAAAAAGCACCCATGGATGTCATTCCGAGCGAAGCGAGGAATCTCTCTCTGGTTTAAACCACAGAAAAGAGGGATTCCTCGTTTCGCTCGGAATGACAGCGTTTCGGTTTTTTTCGTAGTCTGTAGAGGCGCTGGGTTATGACGCACCGATTATCGAAGCGAACTGTCAACCTCGCGCATCCAGTCTTTTGACTTCAGGACTTCGCGTGGTTTGGTGCCGTCCGGCGGGCCGACAATTCCGTCTTTCTCCATGAGATCAATCAAGCGCGCGGCGCGACCGTAGCCAACGCGCAACCTGCGCTGGAGTGTGGAAGTGGATGCTCGGCCCATCTCGCAGACCACGCGCACGGCATCCTGGTACAGAGCGTCGTCAACCTCTTCTTCTCCGGGTTCTCCATCAGGGCCCGCGGCGTTCTCGTCCTTGGGAGGCTCCAGCAGCCGCTCGTTATAAACAGCCGTGGCTTGGGAGCGCCAATGGTCGCAGACGGCGGTGATTTCATCCTCGGTGACGAAGGGGCCGTGCATTCGATTTAGCCGTGACGATCCTGCGGGAAGGTACAGCATGTCTCCGCGACCCAGCAATGATTCCGAACCGTTGGCGTCTAAAATCGTCCGCGAGTCCACTTTACTTGCCACGCGGAACGAAATGCGGGCAGGGAAGTTAGCCTTGATCAAGCCGGTGATGACGTCCACCGACGGACGCTGCGTGGCCAGAATCAGGTGGATGCCGACCGCGCGCGCCATTTGCGCAAGGCGAGTGATGGATTCCTCAACGTTGTTGGTGTCCACCATCATCAAGTCGGCCAACTCGTCGATAACGATCACGATGTAGGGCAGAGGCTTGTGCTGGGAGTTTTCGACATCGTCGAACAGAGAAAGCGATTGGCCCTTTTGGAAGGTCTTGTTGTACTGGTCGATATTGCGAACACCGCGCTCGGCCAATAGTTTCAGGCGCGACTCCATTTCACGCGTGGCATTGCGAAGAACGTTGGATGCAACCTTGGGGTCGGTGACAACGGGCGCAAGCAGATGGGGAATGCCTTCATAAAGCCCCAATTCCAGGCGTTTCGGATCGACCAATACGAATTTCAACTCATCCGGCGTGGCTTTATAAAGAATCGAAAGAATCAGCGAATTAAGGAAAACGCTTTTGCCTGTCCCGGTCGATCCGGCGATCAGCAGGTGAGGCATCTGCGATAAGTCGGATACGCGGTTGCGGCCGATCAAGTCTTTACCGAGCGCCAGGGTCAGTTTCGAGGGCGAGTTAATGAACTCAGCCGATTCGATCTGCTCGCGAAGCGCGATTGTCTGGCGATGCACGTTGGGGACTTCGATCCCCACCGTGGATTTGCCGGGGATGCGCTCGATGAGGATGGACTCGGCCTTTAAAGCCAGGCACAGGTCATCCGCAAGTCCGGTAATGCGGCTGTACTTGACGCCCGCTTCGGGCTTGAGCTCATAGGTGGTGACGACCGGCCCGGGATTGATCTGCGTGATGCGTCCGCCAATATCGAACTCCTGGCATTTTTGCTCGATGGCGCGGGCGCATTCCTTGAGTTCGTCCTCTTCGATTTTTTCGTTGCGCTCAGCGGCGCGGAGCAAGCCGGAGGAGGGTAGTCGGAAGTTGGTGACTCCCTTGGAAATTCGCGGAGAGGAGGAAGGCTTCCCTGGAACCTTCTTTTCCTCATTGCGAAACACAATTGCGTGCGGGCGTTCCGATTCCTGGGACCCGGTTTCGAGGTCTTCTTCTTCGACTGTTCTTAAGCCGGATTTGGACATGGCCTGCAACCCGATCGGAGGACGGCCCTCGATCTTTATCTGCGCAAGCCGTTTTTGCATGCGTTCTTGTTCCCGCGTTTCGCGCCAGGCCGAATAGCGGGCTTTCAGCGGAGCAATAAAGTTCAATTTGCTGAGGGGGCCGCGCAGCCACTGGTGGGTTTCGATGAAAGAAAATTTTGTGGTCAGGAAGAGCGCGACAAAAAACAGGGCCAGCGCCACAAGGTGCGCTCCCACCGTATTGAATGCCGCGCGCAGGCCTGCGGATACGACATGGCCCAGCAAGCCGCCTGGCGGGATCGCGCCGCGAACATCGGGCAAATGCCAGAGCGTCAGCAATGCGGGAAGCATCAGCACCAGCAAGCAGTAGCCGGCAATCTTGATGACTGGAGATTCCGCCAATTCGCTGCGGAACCACCGCAATCCGACCACAAAGATCCCCATCGGAAGCAGGAAAGCCGCATAGCCGCAGCCCTGAAACAGCAAGTCCGCGCCATAGGCGCCCACAGGACCAATCCAGTTCCGCGCCGCGTGCATGTCCGCGGATTCGCCCGATACGTTGAACGATGGATCATGAGGGCTATAGGAAATCAGCGCCAGAGCGATCAGAATGGCGATCATCACGCCGAGAAATCCAATCAATTCATTAATACGATGATTTTCAGTTGGAGTTAGAACGCGCACACAGGTCTCCTCATTAGGGGAAGGTGTTCGCCGCAGGGAGGGTGCGCGGGCGCTGTCGCGCGGATCCCATCTGGGTAGCATGCGAACAACGCAATGACTATATCAAAGGCGCGGGGTAGAAGATAAAAGATATTCAAGGTGCGTGTGTGCAAAGAGGACAACCTTCGAGCGGGCGAAGAACGTTAGTTTGTTTACCGCCCTAAGCGTGACACTTCAACTAAGACGCCAATTCCCAGGATGATTCGATACACCGCGAACGGGACAAACCCGTGTTTGCGCACCCAGGCCATAAACCACGCGACAGAACCATAAGCGACCACAAACGAAACCACGAATCCAATCGCCAGCAAGACCCATCCATGTGAATCGATTTGCGCCACGCCGATGGGATTTTCTGTTTTGCCCATAACTGATTTCAGCAGGTCATAGCAGGTGGCCACGACCATAGTCGGGATCGAGAGAAAAAACGAGAATTCCAGCGCTGAAGCGCGCGACATTCCGGCCAGTTGGCCGGCTCCGATGGTGGACATCGAACGGGAAGTGCCGGGAAAAACGGCGGAAAGAATTTGGCACGCGCCAATCCAGATTGCCTGGCCCAGAGTCATGTCCTCCATGTGCCAGGTGTGAATTCGGTTCGGCGTTGCATTCTCTCCGGCAGATTCGGACTTGGCGTTCCTGGCATCAATGATCCACATGGCGATTCCGCCGGTCAGCAGGGCGGCGCCTATGATGTGCAAGCTTTCCAGATGCTTTCCGATTACCTTGGTCAGCAGGAACGCGGGAATTGCGGTGACCACGAACGCGATAGCGGTGAGACTCAATGGGTGAGTCAAGACCGTGCGGTCGCCGCGTTCTCCTTGCGGGAACGTCGATAGAAATTTGATGATGCGCTCGCGGAAATAGATGGGCAGGCAGGCGATGGCGCCCAGTTGAATCACGATCGTGTACATTTTCCAGTAGCCGCTCGACAAGTCAATGTTCATCAGCGCTTCGGCAATGCGCAGGTGCGCCGTCGAACTGACGGGCAGGAATTCGGTCAGCCCTTCGACAATTCCGAGCAGCACAGACATTAGATACTGGTTCAAGGTTCCTCCCGGATGATTCGCCTGGCCGGAGTGATGCTCCGCCGGCCCAGCTATGTTCGGCCACTGCGAAGGGAGCCGTGAAGATGCTTCTGCATTTCAAAGGCATCCATCCCGGGGCCGTAATAGTTCTTGATCGTCGCAACCTCACGATAGCCATGCTGCTTCCATAAGGCAATCGCAGCTTTATTGGAGGTTGCCGTTTCAAGATACATAATATTCGCGCCCTGAGAGGCTGCCTCGAGTTCCGCGGACTGGAGCAGCAGCGAACCGATCGACCGGCGGCGATGCTCTGCGAGGACGTCGAGTGTGATGATGTGCCCCAACTGGGCGGATCGCTCGGTGAGAATAAATCCCGCGATTCCACCGGCGACCTCCGCCAGCAGGCAATGCGTGCCGCCAGATTGAATGTAGGTTCTCAATTCCAGGCGTCCATAAGCGATCCCTTTTGGAAAGCAGGCCTGATCGATCTTGTAAAGAGTCTCAAGATCGGAGGGTCGATACGGCCGTAGGGTTGGTGCGGGAACGGACACGCGGATAACTCAAAGCTCGAGAATAACGGGCAGGATCAAGGGACGCTTTGAGGTCTGTTTCTTGAGATAACGCCGCAGGTCCACGCGGATTTTTTCCTTGATGACGCTCCAATCGGTTTTTTCCTCCGGGTTGGAGGACTCCACGGTGCGGAGAATGACGTCGCGGGCGCCGGCGAGCAATCCTTGCCCATCTTCCGACGGCAAGAATCCGCGCGTCACGATTTCCGGCTGGGATTCGATGCGGCCGGTATGTTTGTTGATGGCGATAATCGGCACGACCACGCCGTCCTCGGACAGATGCTGGCGATCGCGAATCACGAATTCCTCGATCTCCTCGAGAGAGCCGGAATCGACACAGACGCGCCCCGCGGTTACAGGCTCGCGGCGGTAGGCAGCGTCGTCGGTGAATTCGATTGGCTGGCCGTCTTCGATGAGCAAAATTTCTCCCGAGACGGTGCCCACCGTGTGCGCCAGAGCGGCGTGGCGGAATAATTGCCGGAACTCGCCGTGGATGGGGATAAAGTACCGCGGACGCACCAGGTTCAGCAGAAGCTTTTGCTCTTCCTGGCTGGCGTGACCGGAGACGTGAATGGTGCCTCCGGCGTTGTCGTAATAGATCAAGGCCCGCTTGCGGAACATGTGGTCGAGCATGCGGAAAATCGCTTTTTCGTTTCCGGGAATAATGCGCGCGGAGAGGATGACCGTATCGCCCTCATTGAGCGTGAGCAGCCGGTGAGTATCGACAGCCAAGCGCGAAAGCGAAGACATAGGTTCTGCCTGGCTGCCGCTGACCAGGACCACGAGTTTTTGCGACGGGAAGGAGGCAATGTCCTGCGTGCGCACAATCAGGCCGTCCGGAATAGTCAGACGGTTCATGCCATGCGCGATCTCCACGTTGTCGACCATGCTGCGGCCGATAAAGGCCACTTTGCGGTTCGACGCTTCGGCGATGTTCACGATCTGCTGGATACGTGGAATCGAGGAGGCGAAGCAGGAGACGATCACCTTGCCCGTCGCCGCGCGCGTCAGCTCTTCGATGCGCGGCCGCACCATGCGTTCCGAGGGCGTGAAGCCGGGGCGCTCGACATTGGTGCTGTCGCTGAACAGCGCCAGCACGCCTTCGGCGCCGTAGCGCGCAAATGCGTGCAAATCGAATGGCTGCCCGTCGATCGGCGTAAGGTCCATCTTGAAATCGCCGGTATGAATCACCACTCCCACCGGGGTGCGAATGGCGAGCGCGACACAGTCGATCGTGCTGTGGGTAACGCTGATAAACTCGACTTCGAACGGCCCAACCTCCAGCTTGCGCCCCGGAATCACTTCCCGGAGGTCGGACTTGTCGAGGAGGCCGTGCTCCTCTAGACGCTTGTGCACCAGAGCCAGTGTAAATCGCGTGCCGTAGATGGGCGCATTCAGATCGCGAAGAATGTAGGGCAACGCGCCGATGTGGTCCTCATGGCCATGGGTCAGGAGAATGGCCCGCAGGTACTGCCGGTTTTGCTTAAGATAAGTAATGTCCGGGATGACGATATCGACGCCCAGGAGCTCGACTTCAGGAAACATCATGCCTGCATCGATCAGGATCATGTCGTCGCCCGAGCGCAGCACCATCATGTTCATGCCGAACTCGCCCAGCCCGCCTAGTGGAATTGCTAATAGTGAAGGTTTGTCCAATGCAGCTCACGTCCTTGCGCGAGGACACTCATCGTATCACAGGGTTTGCGCGAAGTTGAAAAGCGGGAGTTTCCGGGGGCGAAGATTCGTCCGAAGACAGCGCTATGGCGTCCTAGCTGTCTGAATCGTGTTCGGGGGAGGCTGGGGGGATATTTTCCGCCAGCGCGAAGGATTGAAATACCGACTTGGCAACTGTGGAGACGTTCGTTACCGCATTTCCAATTCGCAACAATTGAACGGCGACGCCGTAGTCGCCAAAGGGCAGTTGTTCGATCCGCACGACCTTGCCTATATATTCCATGTTGAAGCAGCCGAATGCGGGGATCACGTACAACTGCATCCCCTGGCGATAAGACTTTCTCTCGGTGATGAAGTAAAACCCGCTGCGGCTGAAATCCTTCATGGTCCGCACTTCTTCGAAGCGCGCATCACTCAAGGCGGCGGGCTGCACGTAAACGGGGCGGTCCGAAAGTGTACGAGGCTCCCGGCGCCGGTCAGCATCGGACTCCGATGTATCCTGAATTCCCGGTGAAAAAATCCTCTGTTGTAGCTCGTTCATGGCAAATTCCGCCTAAAACCATGCTTGGCGCTTCAGGGTCTTCCGGAGCGGTGCTCAACTGCACCAGCACCCTGCGGGTTCTCTACCGACCCATGAAGACAGCCTAGCGTTCACACCTGGTTGGGTCCATAGAACGAAAGTACTGTGCGCAACCACCCTAAAGTTTAGCGGGGTAAGCCGGGAGAAGAAGTGTCAATGCAGAGATGCCAGGATTGCAATCGCATACATCCGAACAATATTGAATAGCGATGGAGGGCGGGTGTTCCGGCCTTATTTCTCGCCTCCGGCAAAAAGGCGCGCGATTGAAACCAGGACGACCGCGCCGAGCGTCGCCGCGGCAATGCTGTAGAGCAGGCCCCCGCCGAAGATACCGAGCTTGATGAAAATCCATCCCCCCAGGACCGCGCCCACCAGCCCGAGAATCACGTTGGCAATGCAGCCGAAGCCCCGACCGCGGGAAACTACTCCCGCAAGCCAGCCTGCGATCAAGCCGACAATTATCCA
>JBGOVX010000221.1:0-5511 GCA_041478355.1 Terriglobia bacterium
GATACGTGGCGGCTCGCTCGAAAATGCCATCGTGCTCAATGAAGCCGGCGTGATGAACGGCCCACTGCGTTTCCCCGACGAATTCGGCAGGCACAAGGCGCTTGATCTGATCGGCGATCTGGCGCTGGTGGGGCGCCCGCTGCTGGCGCGTGTGGAAGCCTACAAGGCGGGACACGCGCTGCACACCCAACTGGTCACGCGCCTGCTGGCCGATTCCACGCTTTGGACCGAGACATTCAACGAAACTCCCTTGAACCACCGCCAACTCCGCGCCGAAGCCACGGTTTCCGCCGGCAACTAATGGCCTGCTGGTTCCCTGGTGGTTTATACCTACGTATTCAATTCGTATCTCTGTGGTTCGCGCTTGATTGTCAAATTGCCATGAACCGCTGACAATGCTGTTATGCCAACTTCTGATTTCGTCGTAGTGATCCTGGCTGCGGGCAAAGGCACGCGCCTCAAATCTTCTTTGGCTAAGGTGCTGCATCGCGCGGGCGGGCGGTCGCTGGTCGAGCACGTTGTTCGCGCGTGCCGGCCGCTCAAGGCGCGAGAAATCATCGCGGTCGTGGGCCATCAAGCGGACGAGGTGACGGCGGCGGTCGTGTCGCTCGGTGTGAAGTCCGTCTTGCAGCAGCCGCAGCGCGGCACCGGCCACGCCATGCTGGTGGCGCGACGCTCGATTCCTGCGCGCGCGAAGTTCGCCATCCTGCTTCCAGGTGACGCGCCTCTGATCCGCACGGAAACGCTCACTGCCCTGGCGGGCGCGCATCGAGAAACTGGAGCGGCCGCAACGATTCTTTCCGCCGAAATTGAAAATCCCGCGGGCTATGGCCGCATCGTGCGAAGCGACACCGGCACAGTAGATGCGATTGTCGAGGATTCGGCGCTTACCGGCGGCCAGCGCGCGATTCGTGAAATCAACTCCAGCATCTATTGTTTCTCGCTCGATAAATTGTGGCCGTGCCTCACATCCTTGCGTCCGCAAAACGTGCACAAGGAACTCTATCTGACCGATGCCATCGCCGTGTTGCGGCAGAAAGGCGAGAATGTGCAAGCCGTCCTCGCTGCAGACCCTGACGAAGTTCTGGGGTGTAATACGCGCGCGGATCTGGCCGCCGTGGATGCCGTGTTCCGCCGCCGCAAGCGCAATGCCGTGATGGACGCGGGCGTGTCGATCGAGATGCCCGAAACTGTGTTGATCGATCCCGAGGTCGCCATCGGCGCGGACACGCGCATCGAGCCCGGCGTGCAACTGCTGGGGAAAACGCGAATTGGCGCGGGCTGCACGATTCGCACCGGCAGCATTCTTGCCGACGCCGTGCTCGAAGACAACGTGCTGGTAAAGCCCTACTCGATCGTGACCGCCAGCCATCTTTCGCGAGGGGCGCAGGTGGGGCCATTCGCGCATCTTCGCGACGGCGCGCGCCTGGAAGAAAATGCCCGCGTGGGGAATTTTGTGGAAGTGAAGAAGAGCGTGCTCGGCGAAGGCGTAAAATCCATGCACCTTACTTATTTGGGCGATGCGCGCGTCGGCAGCGGCGCCAACATCGGAGCAGGCACCATTACCTGCAACTACGACGGCGTGCGCAAGAATCAGACGATTATCGGCAAACGTGTCTTTATCGGCAGCGATACCGCGCTGGTCGCTCCGGTGCGCGTTGGCGATGGCGCCTATATCGGCGCAGGGTCGGTCATCACCAAGAATGTGCCCGCTGACGCATTGGGCCTCGCGCGAGGACATCAGGTAAACAAGCCCGGCTGGGCCTCGGCGCGCCGCCGGGAAATGGCCGCGGCGGGCAAGCCCGCGAAAAAACGCGCGCGCAAGAAATCGAAGCGGAAAACCTCTCGTAAACGGTAGCCGGCCCCACCAAGACCAACGCTTCACCACCACCGCGAAATATTTCCGCGCGCTGTGATAAAATGTGCGGGAGAGGAGACTCCGCGCGATGAAATTTGGTGTGGTTGTATTTCCGGGCTCGAACTGCGACCACGATGCTTACTACGCCCTCGGCCAGGTTTTGCATCAGCCGGTCGAATTCCTCTGGCATCAATCCGAGCAGGTTGCTGGTTTTGACGCAATCATTTTGCCCGGCGGATTTTCCTACGGCGATTACCTGCGCACCGGGGCCATCGCGCGATTTTCTCCCGTGATGCGCGCGGTCGAGCGGTTCGCGCGCGCCGGGGGCCTGGTTCTCGGCATCTGCAACGGTTTCCAGATTCTTTGCGAGGCGGGACTGCTGCCCGGTGCATTGCGGCGCAATGCCGGACTGCGATTCATCTGCCGCCAGGTGCACATTCGCGTGGAGACAACCGACACGGCGTTCACTGCCGCGGCGACGCCCGGCCAAGTCCTGCAAATCCCCATCGCGCACGCTGACGGAAATTATTTTTGCGAGCCAGAAACACTCGCCGAACTCGAGCGCAACCATCAGATCGTTTTTCGTTACACGACGCCCGGCGGGCGCGAAGAATCGGCGGCCAATCCGAACGGCTCGCTCGCAAACATCGCCGGCATCTGCAATCGCGAGCGCAACGTGATGGGCCTGATGCCGCACCCGGAGCGCGCCGTGGAAGCGGCGCTTGGCTCGACCGACGGCCTGGTCATTTTCCGTTCGCTGATCGAATCACTCATGCGGCAAGCTACAGTTTCGGCTTAGGCAGATTTTGATCCTGGGCGAATTGCGTGCTTTACGTGTCGTTATAGGGGCACGGCATGCCGTGCCCCTACCACTTAATCGATTGGCTGCGCACAAGAACATGCTCGACGTCGAAATTAAAGTCACCCCCGAACTGGCGGCCGAGCACGGCCTGTCGACCGAAGAGTACGCGCGCATCCAGAAAATTATGGGACGCGAGCCGAACTTCACCGAGCTGGGCATTTTCAGCGTGATGTGGAGCGAGCACTGCTCCTACAAGTCGAGCAAGGTGCATCTGCGCCGCTTGCCGACGCGCGCTCCTCAGGTGTTGCAGGGGCCCGGTGAAAACGCGGGGGTCGTGGACATCGGCGATGGCCTGGCCGCGGCGTTCAAGATGGAATCGCACAATCATCCCAGCTACGTCGAGCCGTTCCAGGGCGCGGCGACCGGAGTGGGCGGCATCCTGCGCGATATCTTTACGATGGGCGCGCGGCCGATTGCGGTGCTCGATTCGCTGCGCTTCGGGCCAATTTCCTCGGGGACGCCAGGGGCTAAGGCCCCTGAAACGGTGGATGAAGAAACTATCGCGCGCAACCGCCGCATTCTGGACGGCGTGGTGCGCGGCATCGCGCATTACGGGAACTGCTTCGGCGTGCCGACAGTCGGCGGCGAAGTGCAATTCGAGCCGGGCTATTCGGCCAATCCTCTGGTAAACGTTCTGGCGCTCGGCATCGCGAAAAAAGAAGATCTGTTTTTCGCCAAGGCGCGCGGCGCGGGGAACCCGGTAATTTACGTCGGCGCGAAGACCGGACGCGACGGCATTCACGGCGCGTCGCTGCTGGCTTCCGCGGAATTCACTGAAGAGTCGCAACAGAAGCGGCCCAACGTGCAGGTAGGCGATCCGTTCATGGAGAAGCTGCTGCTCGAGGGGTGCCTGGAAGCCATGCAGACCGGCGCGGTCGTCGCGATACAAGACATGGGCGCGGCGGGGCTTACCAGCACGTCGTGTGAAATGGCGTCGCGCGGCGGCCTGGGCATTGAGATTGAACTCGAGCGTGTGCCGCAACGCGAATCCGGCATGACGCCCTACGAAATGATGCTGAGCGAATCGCAAGAGCGCATGCTGCTGGTAGCCCAGCGCGGCCGCGAGCAGGAAGTGCTCTCCGTGTTTTCCAAGTGGGGACTGGACGCGGTGGAAATCGGACGCGTCACCGAAGATGGCCTGGTGCGCGTGTTGCATCACGGACGCGTGGCCGCGGAAATTCCCGCCCACGCGTTGGCCGAAGAAGGGCCCGTCTATAAGCGGCCCCTGTCGAAGCCCGCGCCGGTTGCGCAAGGGCGCCTGGTCGAATTCGGCTCCGCGGGCGCTGACCTTTCCAAAAATTTCCGCGCCTTGCTCGCGGCTCCCGCCATCGCTTCGAAGCACTGGATCTGGGAGCAGTACGACTACATGGTGCGGACAAACACGCTGGAGGCGCCAGGCGCGGGCGATGCCGCCGTGGTGCGGATCAAGGATACGAAGCGCGCGCTGGCGCTGGCAAGTGACGGCAACGGCCGGTGGTGCCGCCTCGATCCGTTTGTGGGTGCGCAGTTGGCTGTCGCCGAGGCCACGCGCAACGTCGCTTGCTCAGGCGCGAAACCCTGGGCCGCAACGAATTGCCTGAACTTCGGCAATCCGGAAAAGCCGGAAGTGATGTGGCAGTTCAGCCAGGCCATCGACGGCATCGCTGCGGCCTGCACGGCGCTGGAAATTCCCATTACCGGCGGCAACGTGAGTTTTTACAACGAGACCCTGGGCCGCTCGATCGATCCGACGCCGGTCCTGGGCGTGCTGGGAATGATGGAAGACGCTTCGCGCGCGCTGGGAATGGCGTTTCGCGCCGAAGGCGATGCGATTGTCCTTTTGGACGGGCGCGCCGGCGAGGTGAGCACCCCTGAAAATGCCGCGCGCGAGTTTTCTTCGTCCGAATACGCGCGAACGATTTGCGGCATCGTAGCCGGCGCGCCGCCCGCCGTGGATTTGGCTGCGGAAAAGCGGCTGATCGCGCTGCTGGTTGCGCTCGCAAGCGACGGCGCATTGCAGTCGGCGCACGACGCAAGTGATGGCGGCCTGGCGGTGACGCTGGCGGAATCCTGTTTTGCGAGCAATGGCCTTTCCGCAAACATCTCGCTCGCGAGCCCGGAACCGGACGAGGTAGCGCTGTTTGGTGAACGCGGCGCGCGCGCCGTCGTATCGGTTACCCCCGAAAATCTTGCCGCTGTGCGCCGGATTGCGGCACAATATGGAGTGGCGGCGCTGGAGATAGGCGGAGTCGTCCGCGGTGATTTTTGCATCCAATTGAACGGACGGACAGTTGTCAGCGCTGATGTTCCCTCCCTAGCTGATATCTGGACTGGCGCTTTGGTACGCCTCCTTCGCGTGGAGGAGTTTCGAAAGGCAGAATGAGCCGTCTCGTCCAAATCGAAAACGACCGTTTTCACGATCACTGCGGCGTGTGCGGTGTCCTCGGCCATCCCGAAGCGGCAAAGATGGCCTATCTAGGACTGTATGCGCTGCAGCATCGCGGCCAGGAATCGGCCGGAATCGTGTCCAGCGACGGGCGCGACCTGCATCTGGAAAAGAGCCTGGGCCTGGTGGCGGATATATTTACACCTGAAGTGCTCGCGCGGCTCCCCGGTGACTCCGCGCTGGGCCACACGCGGTACTCGACTTCCGGCGATACTTCGCTGATGAACGCGCAGCCCATCGTCATCGACTGCAACAAAGGCAAGCTCGCTCTAGGCCACAACGGCAACCTGCCCCGCGCCGTGAAATGGCGCCGCACGCTCGAACATCGCGGTTCGATCTTTCAAACCACCAGCGACACCGAAGTGA
>JBGOVX010000191.1:0-6630 GCA_041478355.1 Terriglobia bacterium
AATCCGCGAAAATCCCGTGTCGCGCATCCATGCGGCATTGTGCACCAAGGCGCGCGCGGCTTCAATTTCGGTCTGCATGTCCGCGAGCATCCATTGTACCGCCTGGAAATCACCGATAGTCTTCCCAAATGCGCGGCGCTGCTTGGCATAGGCGGCCGACGCTTCGAGAGCGCCCTGCGCGATTCCCACGGCTTGCGCGGCAATGCCGACCCGCCCGCCGTCCAGCGATTCGAGGGCGATTTTCAGGCCCTGTCCTTCCTCACCCAAGCGATTTTCTTCCGGGACTTCGCAATCGGCGAGCGTAATCTCCGCCGAGCGTGAAGTGCGCAAACCCATCTTATCCTCGTATCGCGCCACTCGAAAGCCGGGAAATGACGGTTCGACCAGAAATGCGGTCACGCCGCGCGCACCCGCCGATGGATCGGTCTTGGCAAAAACCGTATAGACGCCGGACTCTCCGCCACTGGTGACCCAGGATTTTGTGCCGTTCAAGCGATACATATTGCCGTGCCGCACGGCCGAAGTTGAAATCGCGGCCGCATCGGAGCCTGCTTGCGGTTCGGTCAGACAAAATGCGCCGAGAATTTTCCCCTGGGCCAGGCGCGGCAGATATTTCCGCCGCTGCGCTTCGCTGCCATAGTTAAATAGAAGCAGAGAGCCAAGAGAATTGGTGACGCTCAGCGCGACGGCCATCGCCGCGTCAACGCGCGCCACTATCTCGAGCATCAGCACGTAGGAAATCGTGTCCGCGCCCGCGCCTCCCCACGATTCAGGAACCAGCATGCCGCAGCAGCCGAGTTCCCCCAGACTGCGCAGCTCGACGGAAGCGAATTTCTCTTCTTTATCGCGCGCCAGGATTGTGGGGCGCACCTCGGCGTCCATGAATCGGCGGACCGTATCTTGAATCAGGCGCTGATCGTCGGTGAAGGAAAAGTCCATCGCGAAGCGGGTACGTGTGATGCTAGCACAGGAAAAGGAAGTTTAGGAAATTCAGGAAGTAGAGGAACGAAGCAGCGGCCAAGCCGTTCAAAACACTTTTACAGGTGTCTCCCTCTGCTCTGTGACCTTTGTGCCCTCGGTGTTAAATGCTTTTCGTGACCAACCCAAATTACATCTTCAGCAATTCCCGCAGGCGCTTGGTCTGCGCGCGGCTGACGGGAACCTCGGAGGCGCGCTTATCGGCCATCTTGAGCATGTAACTCGACTTGAACCACGGAACGACTTCCTTGATGTGATTGATGTTGACCAGGTGGGAGCGGTGGGCGCGCCAGAAGATTTCGGATTCGAGCGATGACTGCAGCTCTTCGAGCGTGCGGTAATTCGACGTGCCCTCAACTTCTCGAGAAACCACGGTAATCGTTCCGTCTTCGATGGAAGCGAAGATAACGTCGTCAGCGTCTACCAGGAAAAGCCGATGTTGCGTCTTGACCAGAAGTTTCACCGGCGGCGTCTTGGCAGTGCCTATCTGGCTGACCAGAGTTTCCAGGCGCTCGTTGGGCGAGGCTTCGGCTTCCAGTGCTTTCTTGGCTCGTTGGATGGCGCGCGCGAGCCGCCCTTTGTCGAAGGGCTTAAGGACGTAGTCAATGGCATTCACTTCAAACGCCTGGACCGCGTAGTTATCGAAGGCTGTGGCGAAGACGATATGCGGAATCTTGGCTTTGCGGTCCATCAGCCTCTTGATTACACCAAAGCCGTTGAGACCCGGCATTTGAACATCGAGAAACACCAGGTCCGGTGAATGCTCCTTGATGAGCGTGAGGGCTTCGACGCCGTTTTTTCCCTGGCCGACAAGGTGGACTTCAGGAAAACTCTTCAGCAGATACGCCAGCTCGTCGCGCGCAGGTTTTTCGTCATCGACGATGAGTGTGTTAATAACCATAACTGGGTTTAAGCGTCCGCGCAGCCAGTATATGCGACCGGCATACCGCGTTCAACCAGCGGGCGCATCGCTTCCCTGCTAATATTTGAGGCGCAGGAGAAATTCGTTTTTTGG
This sequence comes from Terriglobia bacterium, assembly GCA_041478355.1. Classification (GTDB taxonomy): domain Bacteria; phylum Acidobacteriota; class Terriglobia; order Acidiferrales; family UBA7541; genus Palsa-360. The sequence goes on from JBGOVX010000191.1 coordinate 1,994, forward strand.
GGGCGGACTTGGCAAAAACCAACGCGAAACTTCTCAAGAGCAAAATTCTCTATCAAGGCAAAGTGTTCAGCCTGCGGCGCGACACGGTGATCGAACCCGGCGGCGTGCGCGCCGACCGCGACATTATCCTCCATCCCGGCTCGGTGGTGGTTTTGCCAATTTTTCGGGATGGCCGCGTTCTTCTGATCCGCCAGTACCGTCACACCGTCGGAGATTTTTTGTGGGAGCTGGTTGCCGGACGAAAGGAGCCGACGGAATCTCCCGTGGCTGCCGCCCGCCGGGAACTGATCGAGGAAACCGGATATACGGCCAAGCGATTCCGCAAACTGCTTCACGTGATTCCCACTCCCGGCTTCGTGAACGAATGGATGTGGATTTTTGCGGCGCAGGGACTGGTGGAAGGCGCTGCACAGCCGGAAGAGGACGAAAAGATCACGCCACGCATATTCACGCTGAAGCAAATCGACGCCATGATCCAGCGCGGCACGCTGCGCGACGCAAAATCTATTTGCGGCCTTCTCTTTTATATGCGTTATGTCAGGCGGGCACGCTAAAAACTGCACGTTGCGGCTTTGTAGAAGTTGAACGGCCCGCATTCCAAAAATCTTTCCCAAAACACAACCCCGGAACTTTTAAAAGATTTATCGTTATCCGCTTGAATCGCGAGCGCGTGTGGCATAGGATTTCGGCAAAGCATATGTTCCGGGCAATCATTTCGGAGAGAAAGGCGGACATGAGCATACACGATTTTATCCGGCATCATTACCGGCACTTCAACGCGGCGGTCGTCGTGGATGCTTCGGAGGCCTACATCGCGCACCTCGAGCGCGGCGGAAAGATGTTCATGACGCTCGCCGGCGCGATGAGCACTGCGGAGTTGGGACTCTCGCTCGCGGAAATGATCCGGCAGGACAAGGTGCACGGCATTTGCACGACGGGCGCAAATCTGGAAGAAGACATCTTCAACCTTGTGGCCCACGACCATTACGAACGCGTTCCGCACTATCGCAACCTGAGCGATGCGGAAGAGGTGGCGCTACGCGACCGCGGAATGAATCGAGTCACCGATACATGTATCCCTGAAGAAGAGGCCATGCGCAGGATCGAGCGGCAGGTGCTCAAGCTCTGGCAGAAAGCCGATAAGGAAAAACAGCGCTACTTTCCCTACGAATACATGTACCAGTTGATTCGCGGCGGGCACATCAAAGAGTATTACCAGATCGATCCGAAGGATTCCTGGGTGGTCGCCGCGTGCGAAAAGAATCTTCCTATTTTCACACCCGGATGGGAAGACTCCACGCTGGGAAACATCTTCGTGGCCAACGTGATCCGCGGCGAGGTTTCGAATTTTAACGTGGTGAAAGCGGGCGTCGAACAAATGGCCGCGCTGATCGATTGGTACCGGCAGAATTCGGCGAAACAATCAATCGGTTTTTTTCAGATTGCGGGCGGCATCGCGGGCGACTTTCCGATTTGCGTGGTTCCTTTGATTACGCAGGACCTTCGCGAGAAGTGCCGCCTCTGGGGTTACTTCTGCCAGATATCGGACAGCACCACGTCGTATGGTTCCTACAGTGGAGCGGTGCCCAACGAAAAAATAACCTGGGGAAAGCTGGAGGCCGCGACGCCGCGCTTCGTCATTGAATCCGATGCTTCGATCGTAGCGCCGCTGATGTTTGCCTACATCCTGGGTCAATAGTCCGCGTCCGGGCCCTCTTATGGAAAACCGTGAAGTTGCCCGCATTCTGCGGGAAACCGCGCAATTGCTGGAAATCGACGGCGCCATGATCGGCCGTTTTCGCAGCTACGAGCGCGCCGCGCAACTCCTGGATAGCCTGCCCGAATCCATCGAAGAACTCTCCACGGATCGTGAAAAACTCTTGGCCCTGCCCGGCATCGGCGAGGGCATGGCCGACCACATCCAGGAAATCCTCAAGACCGGCGGGTACTCGCTGCGAAAACAACTTCTCAAGAAATATCCCGAAACAATTCTCCATCTTCTTGAATTGCAGTCGCTGGGACCCAAGAAAGTCGCGTATCTTTGGGAAACATTTAAAGCGGGCACGGTCGAAAAAGTCGACCATCTGGCGCGCGAGGGGAAGTTGCGCGACCTGCCGGGCTTTGGTCAGAAGAGCGAAGAGAACATTTTAAAAGCCGTGGAAGTATTCAAGAAGTCCGCCGGCCGGTTTCATATCGACGTAGCGGAGGAAGAAGCGGAAAGGCTCGTATCGCACATTCGAGGCTTCGGCAAACCAATCGACGATGTTACTCCGGCCGGATCGTTGCGGCGCGGAAAGGAATCGGTTGGCGACTTGGACTTGCTCGTTACACTCGCTTCCGGAAAACACGCGCCCAAGACCGTCGAATCCATTGCGGCGCACATTCTCAAGTATCCTGAAATTGAACAAACGCTGGCGCACGGAGAGAACAAAATAAGTTTTCTGTTGAAGAATGGATTGCAGGTGGACGTCCGGATCCTCGAAAAGGAAAGCTTTGGAGCGGCCCTGCTTTATTTCACCGGGTCGAAAGAGCACAACGTAGTGTTGCGAGGTCGCGCCAACAAGATGGGTTACACGCTGAATGAATACGCGCTGGCAACGCTCAAGGGTGAACGGCCGGTGGCTCGCGAGACCGAAGAAGACATTTACGCCAAGTTGGGGCTCGATTTCATTCCAGCGGAGCTGCGTGAAAACACGGGCGAAATAGACGCCGCGGCCGAGCATCGCTTGCCCAATCTGATCGAGTTGAAAGACATTCGCGGCGATCTGCAGATGCATACCACGGCGAGTGACGGCAAGAATTCAATCGAAGAGATGGCGCTGGCGGCAAAGCATCTCGGCTACCAATATATTGCGTTGACCGATCATAGCAAGGCCGTGACCGTCGCAAACGGCCTCGATGAAAAACGCACACTCGAACAGATCAAGAAAATACGCGCCGCCAACGACAAGGGTTTGGGTATTCGCATTCTCGCCAGCAGCGAGGTGGATGTCCTGAAGAATGGCAAATTGGATCTCGCGGACGATGTGCTGGCGCAGCTCGATATCGTCCTGGTTTCCATTCACTCCTACATGAATTTGGAACGCGCGGAAATGACGGAAAGAATTCTGGCGGCGATCGAAAATCCTCACACCCAGATTATCGGGCATCCCACCGGGAGACTGGTGCTGCGCCGCGATGCGTACGCCTACGACATGGAGGCCATCCTGGACGCCGCGCGCAAACATGGAGTCGTCATGGAGTGCAACGCCTCGCCGGAACGCCTGGACTTGAAAGACATTCACTTGCGCATGGCGAAAGAGCGCCAGGTTAAAATTGTAATTTCCACCGACGCGCACAGCACTCGCGGCCTTTCCTTGATGCGCTTTGGAGTGCAGATGGCGCGCCGAGGCTGGCTTGAAAAATCCGATGTGATCAATACGCTCGCCTGCGATAAATTATTATCCGGCCTGCGGCCAAAACCGGGCGCGAAGGCCCGAGCGCGCAAGTCCAAGTGAGTTCTCCGCTCTTGTCGACAGGCGATCCATTGCGGAAATTCGTTACCGCACGGCTGTTTTTGAGAATGATTATTTTGCGAATCGTAGTCATTGCACATTGCAAATCGCGCCGCATTCACGCATGATACGGTGTTCGCGCTCAGGGTGATTTGCCGGTGCGTGGCAGCGTGGACGCAACGCCAGCGCAGCTTTACTGTTCCACATCATTTTACGAACACGGGAGAAAGTCGAATGCGCAAGTCCGCCAGCATTGCTCCGCCAAAAGGAAAATTGGGAGTCCTCACCGTCGGAATGGGAGCAGTGGCCACGACATTCATGGCTGGCGTGGACCTGATACGCCGCAAGAAATCGCTTCCCATAGGATCGCTTACCCAGCTCGGCACCATTCGCCTCGGCAAGCGGACCGAAGGGCGCGCGCCATCGATTAGAGATTTCGTGCCCATCGAGAAACTTGAAAACATCGTATTTGGCGGGTGGGACATTTTCCCCGACAGCGCGTACGAAGCCGCCAAAAAGGCCGCGGTCCTGGGACCGGAACATCTGGCCGAAGTAAAAACCTTTCTGAGCAAGATTCGCCCGATGAAGGCCGCGTTCGACCAGAACTACGTGAAGAAGCTTTCCGGCACGCACGTAAAAAAGGGACGCACCAAGTACGATCTGGCGCTGCAGATCCGTGACGACATTAAGAAATTTCAAAAGAAGAGGCACGTCTCCCGCATCGTGGTGATCTGGTGCGGCTCGACTGAAATATTCCTGAAGCCGCACGCGGTATACGCTACGCCCGAAAAGTTTGTAGCCGCCATGAAGGCCAACCATCCGGCGATCGCGCCTTCGATGCTATACGCGTGGGCTGCGATTACCAGCGGGGTGCCGTTTGCCAACGGCGCGCCCAATTTGACCGTCGATGTTCCCGCGCTCACCGAACTCGCGCGAGAGCACGGCGTCCCCATCTGCGGCAAGGATTTCAAGACCGGACAGACGCTGCTGAAGACCATCCTTGCTCCTGGATTCAAGGCCCGCTTGCTGGGAATGAACGGCTGGTTTTCAACCAACATCCTGGGAAATCGCGACGGCGAAGTATTGGACGATCCCGAGTCGTTCAAGACGAAGGAAGAATCAAAGCTGGGCGTGCTCGAATAT
>JBGOVX010000244.1:0-4393 GCA_041478355.1 Terriglobia bacterium
ACGGTGAGTTCGGCGCCGAAGCCGCGGTTCCCGCGTGCTGAGGTCGCATAGTCCATCTGGGTTTCAATCAGGTTGACGCCAGGGTGCAGAGTGGCGAGCGAAGTCCAGTCGCGCCCGTTCAGGGGCAGCTCAAGCACCGTCGCCGATTCGACCTGTCCGCTAAGCGTTGACGAGGTCAGATCAATTTGCGGCGCAGCCTCGGTCACTTCGACCGTCTGAGATGTTTCTCCCACCTTCATGGGGACGTTGAGGGTTTGTTGCGCGCCGACCGCCAGGGTGACGTTCGAAACCGCGGTGCTGAAACCCTTCGCGGTGACCCTGACCTCATAAGGCGCGGGAGCCAAGTTGGGAACCGTATAAAAACCGCTGGAGTCCGTAGTAGCGTTTGAAGTGGCGCCGGTGGCGGTATTCTTGATGGCGACCTGCGCCCCGGGAATTGCGCCTCCGGAAGCGTCAGTCACGGTGCCCGAGAGCGTCGCCCCGGTCACCTGCGCATGCACTGCGACGGATACGGATAAACAAAGGAACAAAAACACTGTGAGTGAAATTGCTACACTACTGGTGAGCTTTCCCCTTACACCCATGCAAAGCCTCCTCCGATGATCATTCAATGATCAAGGTTTTCGATACCCTAATTTTTACTAAGAACCCCGACAACCGGTAAATCACCGATAATGGGGGTATTAATATCCTTAGCCGCGCAAATGTCAAGAAGTTTTCTTCAGGCTGACAGCGAAGCTACGTAGCGAGGATGTTAAGGGGTCAAAAGCGGCGTGATCGAACAACTGAAACGCGGGCGCGAAGGTAAATCCTAGATTACCCGCTGAAGATTGTGCTTTGTAAGCAGACAATACATGCGCTGCGAAATTTGGCTCGATGAACAACGCACTTATTGAAAAGAATCCGTATCTATCGCGAGAAATAGTTAGAATTGAATGGGGCCGAATGGGTGTAGTCACACGGCCCCGGGGTGTAGGGGGAATGTCATCCCCCACTAGATTTAGCTCAAGCTAGTCTTGAATCCGTCTATTGTCAATAGTCCTGGTGCAGGCGGGTATTCTTGGTGAACCATGCACATGTTTCACGAGAGAGGCGTCGTGCGTACCTTTTTTGTTGATTGCTTGCTTCCCTGCCGAATAGATTGCCCATTGAACCAGATTAAAGGCCCGCGCCTTTGATCCTTGCTGGGAGCTCATTCAGGGCTTCAGCAGATCCTTCAACTTTGCCGCGAGATGCGATGCGAGTGTCGTCTCCGACGAGCGATTTTGGCATTGACAGACCTTTATGGCAGTGGGATAGTCACGCCAATTACGAGGTGACTGATGAAAACCAAGTTGCTGAACCCGTTCGCGCTGGCTATTGGTCTTCTGCTATTTTCTGCGCCAATCTTGGCGCATCACGGTGCGTCGGCATATGAATCGAAGAAAATGACGACATTGAAGGGAACGGTAACTAATTTTCAGTTTATGAATCCGCATACGGAGATTGTTTTCGAGGTCAAGGACGATTCCGGCAAAGTCGAAAAATGGACTGCCGAAGCTGCTAGCCTGCTCTCGATGTCCCGGCTGGGCTGGAACAAGAATAGTTTTAAGCCCGGAGATCAGATCACGGTGGTCGGCAATTGCGCGAAAAACGGTTCGCATTCCATGCGCCTCCGCAAGGTGGTGATGCCCAACGGCAAGGAGACGGTCATGGATCGCGGTGAAGATTACGCGGATCAATAGTTAGATCAATGAAATTAGATCAATGATTACGCGGGTTTCTGATGCGAATCCATGAAGAGGCACGCAACACAAGCTGATGTGAGCTGCTGGCAAGGCATACGGGACCCCAAAACAGGTGGAATCCGAACCACTGGAGGAGCTTCACAAAAATGCGTAATTGTTTGAGGGGTTCGATCCTTTCGATCGTGGCGGTTCTGGTCTTCTCCCCCGTTATTTTTTCTCAGACTGCGGACAAGCCGGGAGTCGCCAAGCCCCAGACGGCAGCCCCAGCAACGGATTTAGCCGGAATTTGGAGGCGATCGCGGCGCCCGCCTGACACCGCCCGGCGGTATACTATTTATGAATTAGCAATGTCAATTACTACCGAGAAGCCGCCGATGACGCCGTGGGCAGAAGCGAAATTCAAGGCCAACAAGCCCAACGTGGGCCCCCGCGCTGTCTCTTTGGCCGAAACCAACGACCCTATTGCTCAATGTTTTCCCCCCGGTGTTCCAAGAATCTACCTTATACGTGGAGAACCTGTAGAGATCACGCAGGTGCCTGGCCGGGTGATTATGCTCTTTGAATACGATCACTTTGTGCGCCAGATTTATACCGACGGGCGGCAGCATCCCTCGGACCCGGCTCCTACATACATGGGCGATTCGATTGGCAGGTGGGAGGGAAATACACTCGTGGTTGACACGGTGGGCTTCAACGACAAGACCTGGCTCGATAACGATGGCCATCCGCACAGCGACGCGCTGCACGTTGTCGAGCGCATACAACGCGTGAACCACAACACCTTGACCATCGACACGACGATCGAAGATCCAAAAGCGTATACCAAGCCCTGGGGAGGGCATGCCATCCTGGAATTGAAGCCTGACTGGACCCTGGGAGAATTGGTGTGTGAGGACAATGTCACCTTCGCAGACATGCAAAAAAAAGCGGAGGGCAACAAGTAGCTGGAATCTTCAGAAAACGGTACGCGAATTGTGGAGGTAATCGTGAGGAAGAATATCCTGCAAGTCCTGGCAATGTTGTTTGCGGCATGTCCTGTAATCGGGTTGGCTCAGGCGCCAAAAGATGGCGTCTATATTGCCGACGAAGACGTCAAGGCCGTGCTCAAGCATGCGGCCGATACCAAGCGCACCATTCCGGATAATGCTCTCAGGATAATCGATATGGATAAGTACCAGCTCGGCGTCGCCGTCATCCACCGCGGAGCGATGGGAGCCGTCGCTGGTGGCAATGCCGGGCAAAGCACAGCGCCGGCATGCGGCCAGCAGCGCGTCGGCGCGACTGGTCCCACAGGTATCTCCCACGATGATACGGCCGAGAGTTACGTCGTCATATCGGGTAGCGCCACGCTGATTACTGGCGGGACCATCGTCAATGGGCGGCGTTCTCCGCCGGACAGCGAAGTAACGACAATTCTGAACGGCCCTTCCTGCAGCGGCACGATGGTGGGATACACGAGTCGAAACATTAAGACCGGCGACATCATCATCATCCCGGAGGGGGTGCCACATGGATTTTCGGCCATCCCCGATCATGTGACGTATCTGAGCATACGCCCTGATTTGAAAAAAGTTTTACAGCATGGGTATGTGAATCCGGCGCTGCAGAAATAAGGAACAAGCCCGCTGCCTCCCAACAATGTCGGACGCAGCGGCCGGCACAAACCAGTGCGAACTTCGGCTGTTCTTCACACTCTGGTTGGTACCTCTTAAAGAGCTGTTGTTTGCCGTCATCTGAGCGAAAAAACCGGCATTACCACAGGCGTCGCGGTAGCAGGTAGGTGAACCCGAACAGGACCTCCCATCGGGTCGAGGTCACGTTGAGGCCGCGATTAAAGGCCACGTCCCAGACAAGATTGCCTCGAGGGGCGTATGACACGGCCCAAAGGTTGCCTGTCGTATTTCCGTGTTGAAACGGCTGCGAGAAGTGCCAGATTTCTCCTGCGAGGGTGAACTTGCGTAAGGGATGCGAAATCGAGAGCGTCTGTCCCCATTGTGCTCGCCGCACAATTCCTTCTTGTTGCTGGTTTGCGATTCCATTCGTGTCGAAATGAAAACCGCGAAAGTTTCCGCTTACCAGGATCAAAGCCGATTGCTCCACCGAACCAATATCAATGTCCGGCGCCGGGCCCGAGTAAATGGACCGCAAATAGCTCGCTGAAACCGTCGGCCGGGAATCCTTTCCCTGCAATACCACCACTTGAGCGCCCGCGGAGACCCCGCCGATTTGAACCGCGGCCTGCCCTGAGTCCTCGCTTCTCACGACCGGCTCACTTTCCAGGATCAACTCCATGCGCGGATGAACCGTGAGCTTGGTCACTTGCTGAAAGCTGACGCGGCTGGAAAACCCTGGGGAGTCCTGCGCATACATTGCGCCGTTTTCAAATTGGAGATAGCCGACAGGTGTAAGCGTGGCCGGATTCGAAACGGTGGGGCGCGCCGGGTTGGCGTTCGGGGTCGCGGTACCGCTGGATTGCGCGTTACCATCCGGAACCAATCCTGCCCATAGGAAAAATAGCCAGGCTATTGCGAAACGCAGACCGCCCGTGAGTGTCATGGCCATCCCAATGATATACTGTCGCACCACGCGGAAGTGGCGGAATTGGCAGACGCGCCAGCCTTAGGAGCTGGTGGCCGAAAGGCCGTAGGGGTTCGAGTCCCTTCTTC
>JBGOVX010000107.1:0-12161 GCA_041478355.1 Terriglobia bacterium
CGATGGTCTTGGAAATCTCGTGGCGAACCTCTCCTATCTTTTCGGCAACAAATTCGGCCTGTGAGCCCAGGGGTTTGCCGCTCATCTGGTTTTCCGTCCGCGCTGATCCGGTCATGAATGCATCCTTTGGCCTTGCGTGCTGCTCGCTCTCAACTCAAATCTATTTTTGCCCGTTATTATCACTGTGCTCAAAATAGCGCTGCACGTACAGACGGTACCGGGCCGGGATATTTTCCTGCTCGGCACCGTTGATTACAGCCACTGCGGTTGGAGAAACATCGCGAACCGGCAATCGCGCTGTCCCCGTCCCGGTGCTGATGCGCACGCGCACCTGTTCCTTGAAGCCATTGGATTCCAGGGCCACGCGATCGGGGACTCCATTTACCGGCAATGTGGCCTGGTCTTTCAGCAAATCTTTATTCCCTTGCTGGCTCCCGGCGCCATTGCTGCTATTTTGTGACGCCTTTTGTTTCGCGTCGGAAGAACCTCGCGAATCGCCCTTCTTGTCGCCATTGGGCGCGCCCGGCTGGTGCGAATTTCCTGACTGCGGCATGCCCTGTCCGTTGGGCGGTTGCTGGCTTGCCTGATTGTTCATCGGTTGGCCCGCCGAGTTGGACAGCAGGTTTTTCAGGGCTTGCATCAAGGAATGCGACGGAGATTGATTGCCGCTGTCCGATCCCTGCTGAGAATCTTTAGATGCCTGACCAGATTTCTTTTCGTCCGACTGCGATTGCTGGTCACCGTCTTCCTGCTGCTGAGAATCCCCATCCTTTGCCGCGGCTTGATCACCGGGCATGGGCTGCTGACCTTGCTGATCCGCAATGTTGGCCTCTTGCGAACTCTGCCCGTCTTCCGGATTGGCCCCTTTTTCATCGCTGGACTGCCAGAGACCGTCGGCGGAGGCTGTGGCTTCACCGGGCCGCACGTCATCTGCGGGGGAATCGGGCTTCGATCTCACTAGGGCGATAGCCCTCTGGACGTCTTTCTCCATGACGCGCAGAAGAGGAGAAAGTATCGATTGCACAAGTTGCGAGCGTGCCGCGGTTTGCATCAGCGCAATCATGGGCGGTTTGTAGTACATCCGGTATACAAACAATCCGGCCACCACAAAAAAAAGGATTAGAGCACGGCCGGCGGTGGCGGGCAATTGGATCGGGAACAATCCTCGCGCGTCGACTCGCGCAAGCCGTGTGGTGGCATCCTGCCGCTGGCGCCGCAGCATTCCTTCGGGATGCTCCATGGCCCCAAAGTAAATCGCCGTGGAGAGCCGGTCGTGAAGAACGGCGGCGGAATCAAGGCGGCAAGCTGCGTCGTAAATGGAAGGGCGGCGGCGCCAGGTCCAGACAGCCATGGCGGCAGTTCCAATAACGGCAAGGATTACGGCCAAAATCAACGCGCCGGTCAATTTCGGGATGAACGCGGCGGCCACGATTAGACCAACCAATATCCAAGCGCACCACTTCATCCAGCCGAAAAGAAAGTCATTGGTTAGGATCCTGCGGCGAGTCACTACAAAAGCGTCCATCAACCCGTGCAATTCTGCCGCACAATCACTCTTTGCAAAGTCCCGCTCAAGCAATTTCAAGTGCGGGCTCAACGGTGGGCCAAAATGCGGGTCGTGTGACGTTTGGCTCAGGACAGAAATCGCGGCCCGGACGGCTCGTAGAGCAGAGGAGAAGGAAGACTCGGGAACATGACGGAGTGCCGAAGATTTTGTCTTCTCGCGCACAGACACAAGAGCCTCCCCCACAGGTTCGGCCAGAGCATTTGCTGATACCAATCTACCCCAAGATTCCCGCTTTCCAAACTAAATCCGAATGCCTTCGAATCGACCCGCCGGGCCGGCAGTTTGTGGTGGCCCACTCTATTTGAAACCTCTGGAAAGCACATGGTGATAGAGAGAGGAGCACCCCGGTGTCCGTTGCGCGGAATATCAAAGTAACGCGATGAGATCTATCTCAACGCGGACATCCCGGGGCAGGCGCGCAACTTCTACGGTCGACCGTGCGGGCGGTTGTTTGGTAAAGTAGCGCCCATAAACTTCATTCATCGCGGAGAAATCGTTCATATCGGAAAGGAACACGGTAGTCTTCACGACGCGATCCAGGGACGACCCGGCAGCCTCCACGACGCCCTTTAAATTTTCTAGCACGCGCTCGGTCTGCCGGGCGATGTCGCCATCCACGACCTGCTGTGTTTGCGGGTCCAGGGCAATTTGTCCGGATAGAAATACGAATCCATTCGCCCTGATAGCCTGTGAGTATGGACCGATTGCTTTCGGCCCTCGATCCGTCGCGACAGTTTCTCTCACATGATCCTCCTGAAGGGTGACTCTGCCGGGCGTGTGGCGCGGCGGGTGGTCAACTATTTCCCGGCCCGCTTGCTTGAGGCACGACCGTAACGTGCGCGAAAGTCCTCCGGCACGCCAGGGCGATTGAGCCAGACGCGAAAGATTTCGTCCAGGTTTCGCCGCGACGCCGATTCCGCCGCGGCCTTGAGGTCTTCATAGCCGGCCTCATCTCCCCCGCGGGCGCGAATAATATCATGAAACGCCGCGCGCAGATTGTCGTGTCCACATAGATCTTCGAGCACGACGAAAAACAGAGCGGCTTTATATCCATTGGTGATGCGCTCGGCGGCCGAATATCCGGCCGGCGGCTCGATCAGTTTCTGATCCGCCGCGACGCGCAGCGCCTCGTCGTAGCGTTCCAGAAGAGACGCGATCATGCGTCCGCGCTGGTCTTGCCCGCGAGCTTCGGCGGTAATGACCAATCCAAATAGCCCCACGCCGCGCCCCATTAAAATCCGCGCTTCTGGACGGGGACGAACCCGCCAGCCAAACCATGTTCGCGTGAGTTCGTATTCCGTGAGCTGCAGGACGGCCTCGTTCGCAACTCCCTGCGCGATGGCGCGTGGGCCAAGCAATACGCCTTCCGGGAAGGAAGTCCCTCCAGGGCCCTGTCCCGCGCCAAACTCATCGCGCAGTTCACCTGGGGCCTCGACGATATGAACGACGGTCTTGCCTTTGGAGGCGGGACCGAAAAAATCCGTCAGCGCCCGCATGGATGACGAAAGGCGCAGCGCCGCCGTTTGCGCCACTGCGGGGGCAAGAGGCAGGAAGGTCCAAAAATTCACCGCGCCTTGCGGCGCTGTAATGATCTGTTCTTGATAACGGCCCGCTATAATGTAGGGAAGAAAATCGATTCGCGGCTCAATGCGAAACCCCTGTGTGACCATATTTCCAGCGACACCGCGCTTCAGAGGTTTTCCTGGGGCGAGCACACGATAATCCGAAGGAGCAATCACCGTTAGGGTTTCGCCCTCCGGAATTGGTCCTCCTTTGGCGAATACTCCGCTGGGAGTCTGCCAGAGAGGCAGAGCCGTTTCGTCTGCCATATAAAAACCCGCAGTCGGCGCTCCGATAGCGCCAGGGGCCGAAGGCTCGGCCAGCAGGTCCCATTCCGTGACAATCTCACGCGGCTGCAGCCGCTCCCATGCCGGATCAAATACCGCGCGCATCCATCGGCGATCGGTATTCGAACCATGCTCCGGCGAAACTTGCTTGCCTTCCATGGTGACACGCAGATTCCGCGCTCCAAAGTAATCCTCGTCCGGCATGCGTGCTTCGAGCGAGTGGAGCGGGCGATTACCAACATTATTGAAACGATCCGCCACGCGAATATGGAGATGCTCAGGCGCGCCGGTGGAAATGCGAATTTCTGTCTGGCGGCCGACAAAGCGGAAGCCTGGACCCAGGGGCTGCATACAACTCGTCGCCAGGAATGCCCACGCACAAAGGGCAACAAAATAGAAAACGCGGAAGCGTGTTTCCAAGAACAAGGTGAAACGATTCTACCGGGGCAGGGGGTGCGGGTCAAAAGTGCTGGACGGGATTATTCTCAATTCGCACCATCGCGAACAATTCCGGGGATTACGCAAACAGATCACTTGGGCTTTAAGCAAAGCGTTTTTTGGATTTTACTCACCGGCTGGCCCTTCCAAAATTGATTCCAATTATCGAGTGAGGTAAAGGTTCTAGGAGCCATGCGATCAATGTACAAGGTCCCTTGCAGGTGATCGATCTCATGCTGAAGTATCCGCGCGTACCAACCGGACGCCTCTATCACTTTTTTCTTTCCTTGTTCGTTCAGACATTCCACCCGAACGGCGTGGGCCCTGGGGACAAGAGCTGAATAACCCTGAAGACTGAGGCAGCCCTCGAAGAATTCCGCTTCTTCACCGCTTGTTTGCGCGATCCGCGGGTTGATGATCGCATGAAATTGCACGGGCCGCCGCTCGCGCTCGCGAAGCTGCTCTGCCGAAACTTCCTTGTGATACTCTTTCCGGTCTTCAATCACCGCCAATTGCAAGGAGAGCCCCACTTGAGGAGCGGCAAGGCCCACGCCTGGGGCGTCGTGCATGCTCTTTCTCATGGACTCGATCAAATCTTGAATTTCCCGGCTGGCAATCTCGTCAAGGCTCAGGGGCCGGGCAGGTTGCCGCAGGACCGGGTGCCCGGTTTGGACGATCTCGAGTTTCACAACATTCGCAATTTCCGCGCGCTGTCAGTTCTGCCTGCGCTTTTTGAAGGGGCGCATTTCAATGACGTAGGCACGCGCGGCTCCGCTTCCTATAAATATAGAATCTTCAAATTGTCAGTGTTTCCTGCGGGCACGCCCTTGATAGACAAATCCGTGCCCGCCGGCAGCCCATTGGCGCATAGCAATATACTTCGAGGCCTGCTCCTCGGTGACGCCCTTCTGGACCAGGCTCAGAATCTCAGCATCGCTGGCCCCGGCATTTTTCAGCGCCGCGAGCTTTTCTCCGGAAAGCACGGGGAGTCCCTGCGAGCGGCGTTGCGCAGTCGCCAGAACCACCTTGTCGGAGAGGCCGGCCAGACGCAAGGCTCGCGCCTGACCGGCCCACAGTCCCAATTGATTCAGATTCGCCAATGTGACCACAGTCGCTTCCGAGCTGCCAGCAGCAAGCAAATCCGCGATGGACTGGCCATCATCGAAGGGTTTTTGGCGGCTGCGGGCCAGCCGAATCAGAACAATGCAGGATGGATCGGAAAGGCCCGACTGGTGAGCTTTGGTAAGCTCGGCGACTTCCGCGTTGGAAACATTCAGAGTTCGAAGTTCAGTGACACTGGTGGACCACATTCCCGCCTGATCGAGCGCCGCCGTATCGGTTTGCCGGGCGCTCTTGCACGCTGAAAGCAGCAACAAGAAAGTCAGCCCACAAGCGGGAAGCAGCCGCCTGTTCTGACCACGCCATGGACCAGGAAAATACATCACTACTATTGTAGCCGCACCAGGCGAGAGCTACAGGACCGTGTGCCGCGAAGATTAACAAATAAACAGGGCGGAAGAAATGCAGCCGGAATGTTCAGACCTTGTACAGGCGCTCTGCGCCAAATACTCCGGAGATTTTGCGGATGCTGGCCATAATGCGTTCCAGGTGCTTGCGGTCGGTGATTTCCAGCGTGAGGTCGATGCGGGCGTGCAAGTTATCGGGGTGGCTGGCCAAGGTTCGGATATTCGAACCAGTCTCACTGATGACGCTGGTGATGTCGGCAAGCATGCCGGGCCGGTCCTGCGCACGGATCTGCAACGTGACAGGATAGATCGATCCGGCAACTCCTCCCCATTCGACGTCAATGCGGCGTTCCACTTGGTAAAGCAAGTTCTGGACGTTGGGGCAGGACTTGGAATGGACGGCCACGCCGCGGCCGCGCGTGACGTAGCCAACGATCTCATCTCCCGGAATAGGATTGCAGCATTTGGCGCGAAACACCATCAGATCGTCCTGGCCGCCAACCCTCAGCGTTTTTTCGCCAACCCTCAGCATGCGCTTGACGGTGGAGACCAGCCGCGTAGGGGCATGCTCGGGCGGCTCGGGCTTGTTGACGATTGGTTCGCCCAGCGCGTTCGAAATAATCTGACGCGCCGAAAACTTCCCATAACCCAAATCGGCGAATAGGTCCTCGAGCTTCGCGCATCCGTATTCGGAAGCCACTCGTAGCAGGTCGGCCTCCGGAATTTTTTTCAGACTGCGCCCCACCTGACGTGCTTCTTTCTCGAGCAGGCGGCGGCCGACTTCGGTCGCCTGGCTGCGCTCGATGAAATTGATATGGTGGCGAACCTTGCTCCGCGCGCGAGAGGTGCGAACAAAGTTCAGCCAATCGCGGCTGGGAACATGGCCCTTCTGCGTCAGAATCTCGACGACATCGCCGTTGGAAAGCCGGTGGCGCAGCGGAACAATCTGGCCATTCACTTTTGCGCCGATGCATTGATTGCCTACTTCGGTGTGAACGGCATAAGCGAAATCGACTGGCGTCGCGCCGCGCGGGAGCGCCAGGACCTTTCCCTTGGGAGTAAACGCATATACCTCTTCAGGATAAAGATCGACCTTGAGCGTCGACATGAATTCCGACGGCTCCTGCATTTCCTTGACCCATTCGATCAACTGTCGCATCCACAAGATGCGTTGATCGTCGGCGTCGGAGACGTCCGCGCCGTTCTTGTACCTCCAGTGGGCGGCCACCCCTTGTTCGGCGATGCGGTGCATTTCGTGCGTGCGAATCTGAACTTCGAACGTCTGCCCCGCGTGGATCACCGTGGTGTGCAGCGATTGATATAAATTGGGACGCGGCATGGCAATGTAATCCTTGAAACGGCCAGGGACAGGACGCCAGACCTGGTGGATGACGCCCAGCGCCGCGTAGCAGTTGCGAATCGTATCGGTAATCACGCGGACGGCAAGCAGGTCGTAAATCTGGTCAATGGTGCGGTGCTGGCGCAAACTCTTCTGGTGTATGGAGTAGAGCCGCTTGATCCGGCCTTCGACTTCGGCAGTGATGCCGTTTTCCTCCAGGCGCTTGCGAATGGTGTCCTGCAAGCCGGTTAGAAACTCTTCGAACTCTTTTCTCTTCGAAACTACGGTCCGTTGCAGCTCCTGGTAAGCCTCGGCCTCCAGATAGCTGAAGGCGAGATCTTCCAGCTCGCCGCGAATCAGCCCCATCCCCAGGCGATGCGCGATGGGGGCATAGATATCGAGCGTCTCGCGAGCGATGCGCTGCTGCTTTTCGGGGGAGAGAAAACCGAGAGTGCGCATGTTGTGAAGCCGGTCGGCAAGTTTCACCACTACGACGCGAACGTCGCTGACCATGGCCAGCAGCATCTTGCGAACGTTTTCGGCCTGGCGGGCCTCGGGAGCCAGCAGGTCCAGGCGGCTGATTTTCGTAACCCCTTCGACCAGGCGAGCGATGTCCGGGCCGAAGCGCTCGGTAACGCGCGCCGAGGAAATGCGCGTGTCCTCGACCACATCGTGCATCAACGCGGCGCAAAGCGTCGTGATGTCGAGCTTCATGTCCGCCAGGATGTGCGCAACTTCCAGAGGATGCGAAAGGTAGGGGTCGCCTGACTTGCGCAGCTGCGCGCGATGCTGCTCGGCGGCAAATTCGAACGAGCGCCGGAGCAATTCGATGTCGCTGGCTGGACGCGTCTGGCGAACCTTCTCGACCAGTTCAAGAAAGCGCGTCTGCAGCGCGCGCGACACGCGCTCGATCTTGCCGCCCGCCGCTGCGGACGAAGCTAGACCCGCGGGTTTTTCGAGCGAAGACATTGTTCCCATTTTATGTCTATTTTGATGCTACCGGCGAGCAAAGAGTTCCAGGCGCGCCCTGGGCGTGTCTGGATGGAGCCCTACAAGGGGAGAAACTGAAAAGGTCGTCGGTCAGCGATATGAGAAAGGATCAAAAAGTCCCAGGCTTGAAAACTACAGGCCCTGGGCCAACCGACAGTTCATAATCGGTCAAAGGCTGGCGCACCCGGCAGGTCAGTCTGGCGGGCACAAAAAAAAGCGGCCCGCGCGGGGCCGCTTTTGGTTCAATACCTAAATAAATCCCGTAAGGACTGTTAGGACGTCTTAGCGGGAGTTTCCATCTTCTTTTGCTTGATTTCCTTGGCCTTATCAACCAACGCGTCGGCTTCCTTTAGCAGGGAGGCGCGCTGGTCGGCAGCGGCCGCTTCGTCAGCCTTGCGGCGGAGCAGGAGGTTCAAGTAGGCCATGGCATCATCGTAGTCGGGGCGAAGCTCGACTGCCCTGCGCAGTTTTTCAATGCCCTCGTCGATTAACTGGCCATTGTCCTTGATGTAGTCCTCGCGAACCTGGGGCGGCAATGGATCGTCGTCCTTGAGCATTTTGCCTGGATTGGACAAGCGCCACTTGCCGCGCATCTCGAGGTTCGAACGGTAGGAAAGGGTCCAATCGATCACGCCAATCCAGTAGTACGGCTCGGGATCTTCCGGCTTCAAGGCGATATGCTTCATGTGATAGGTCTTGGATTCTTCAAACCGGGCCCGGGTGTAGGGCGTCCCAGCCATGTTGTAGAGAATCGAGCCTATGCCGTCGATCGCGGAGATGTTGCTCCCATCCGCGGAAAGAACTTCTTGAAATTCCTTAACGGCGGCCTCACCCATGCGGATATTCTCGTCCGACGGCGCGCCAGGAATGTACTGGGTGGCGTACGCGGTAGCCAGATAGAGCCGCGCGTTGGTGAGAGTGGGATCTAGATCCTTGGCTTGTTTAAAGTCCTCTATGGACTGATCGAATTTTCCGTCCTTATAGGCAGCGACACCCTTATTGAGCAGGTCGCGGGCCTTGAGCCTGGCGCAGCCAACAGCGCCAAAGGCGACGGCCAACGTGGCGACAGCCAACAGCGCCACGGACATGGTATTTTTGGAGTGCCTAAAATGCGCAAAAGAATTCATGGCAAAAAACCATCCCCGCGAATATTTTGTGTTCCCCCGAAAGGGCAATGAAACTTCTGAATATTGAGCCGGCAACCTCTCCAGGAACAATCCGGCTCGTTCGCACCCCGCGCCATCGGTAAAGCTAATTTTGCGGGCTACAACCGCACACTCTATACCACGATTGCCCTGGAGCAAAGCAACTTTATCTTAAATTTATGATGATGTAAAAAAATGACAGCCGCCGACACCGAACACAGCCTTCAGGCCGCCGGGACTTACTTTCCAGCTTCGAGATTGGCCGTGATCAATCCAACCTTGTCGATGCCCGAGCCGCGCATGATATCGATGGCCCGCGCCACCTCGGCAAACAGCACGGCATCATCCCCCTTGACGAAGGCAACCTTCTCAGCGCGTTCTTTGAAGACGTCGGAAAGACGCGGCCCAAGCGACTCCCAGGTGGCGTCCTCTTCGTTGATCTTCACCTTGCCGGTGTCGAGAATCTGGACCACGATCGTCTTTTGCAAAGTCTGCGGCTGCTGCTGCTGGTTAGGCGGCGGGGGCTGGGGAACCAATGCTTCCAACCCTTTCGGCGTCAAAGGCGTGATCACCATGAAAATAATGATCAGAACCAGCAGAATATCAATCAGCGGCACCACGTTCGGTGACGACATTGAACTGCCTGTACTTCCAATATCCATTCCCATAGTCGTTGCTCCGTATTCCGAATTTCCTGGCCGCGAACAACACTACTCGCGGCGGTCACATCGTATGCAATCGCCGGAGAGTCGGGATCACAAGGACCCGGCTCCCGGGTTAATTAGTCTGCGGGCGGTGGCGGCGCCCTGCGGGCGCTTTGTTCGGCCTTGTCGGTCAGTAAGCCCACGTTATCCACGCCGGCAGAGCGAATTTCGTCCACTACCTTGACCACAACTCCATATTTGGCGCGACCATCACTCTTGACGAAGACAGTCTTGTCCAGTTTATTGGAGATGCGGTCGCGGACTTGATCCGCGATCTGCGTAATGTCCGTTCTCGTGTTGAGCAGAAACAGGTCTCCACTCGCGGAAATCGCCACGATGACGGCGTCATCCTTATCGGCGTTCGTCATGTCGATGGGATTATTAACCTTTGCCAAATTCACCTGCACGCCCTTTTGAAGCATGGGCGTGATCACCATGAAGATGATCAGCAAGACCAGCATGATGTCGGCCATGGGGATGACGTTTGGTGCCGCCATCACCGCGCCGGCTTTTGGCTTATATCCCATGGGTTACTTCTTTCCGCCTGCCCGGCGTGTGATGAAGTAGTTGACCAACTCCATTGAAGAGTTGTCCATTTCGACATCAAAGGCTTCGCATTTGTTGGTGAAATAATTATACGCCCACACGGCTGGCACGGCCACCAGCAGTCCAAGCGCGGTGGTGACCAGAGCTTCGGAAATACCGCCGGCAACCGCCGACAAACCCGTCGCTTTGCTCGACTCGATGCCCTTGAACGCGTTGATGATGCCGACCACGGTGCCGAACAGTCCGACGAACGGGGCTGTGGAACCGATCGTGGCGAGTCCGGAAAGGCCGCGCTTCATTTCCGCATGCACGATGGCGACGGAGCGATCGAGGCCGCGCTTGGCAGCTTCAATCACTTCCATGTCGGCAACCTGCGAAGATGCGGATTGAAATTCGGAAAGGCCAGTAGCGACAACCTTGGCGATATGACTCTTCTTGTTGCGCTCGGCGATGGAGATTGCTTCGTCGAGTTTACCTTCACGCAGCGCGCCGGCAACCTGCTGTACGAAAATGCGTGACTGCTTGCGGGCCGCGCTGTACATCAATACGCGATCGATCATGACGCCGAGCGACCACGCGGAAAGAAGAAACAAAATAAATACAACAGCTTTCGCGATAATACTCATCGTTCCCCACATGGTCCTTAAATCCCACTGACCCTGCAGGATTACCAGGTTCATTGCAGCAACCGCTAGATTCCCAAGCATGTGATCGCTCCTTTTTAATCGTTCGAAAGTTGCAAGCCAGGACCAACGATTCGCCGCCCTTGGCCAATTCCCGACCGGCAGCTTGCCGGCTGCCGTACTGCACTTAACCACCCATAGTGAACGTTACTGTGATCGTCGTATCTACTTCCACCGGATCGCCGTTCAGCAGTGTAGGCTTATAGCGCCACTGCTTCACTGCGTCCAAAGCCGCCTGCACTAGCAGCGGATGGCCGGTGACTACTTCAAGCTGCGCAACCCTGCCCTCCTTATCGATAATCGCGTGCAGGACAACGTTTCCCTGAATGCGCGCCTGACGCGCGAGCGCAGGATAGAGCGGCTTGGTCTGTGTAACAATCGAGGCCGCCGTCACGTTACCACCCTGCTTGATACGGGCCGGAGCCGCCGCCTTTGGAGGCGGAGGAAGCGCGGCCCCGCCGAGCATCCCTTGCCCAGGAATTCCACCGAACACGCCGCCCGTCTGAGTAGGGGTTATCACGTCCGGGGGGAGCTCTGCTTCTTTAAACACCGCCACTTCCTTGGGGATTGCGCGCGGCTGCGTCAGCTTGCCGGAGGTAATCAATCGGGCCACCGGCTTGACGATAACCTTCACGGGCTGAGGCGGGGGAGGCGGCGGGGGAGGCGGCGGCGGAGCGATCAGTAAGGTCGAAAGCATCGCTTTGGGGAGCGCCTCGGTATAAATCAACGGGATCAGAATCAGAACGCCCAAGATAAGCATCTGAACTAACATCGATAGCAGGACTGACCAACTCTTGTTCGTCTTTTTTCTTTGCGCTGTCGATTCGACTAGATCATCAAACATGTTACTTTCCTCCTGCGGAAGGCACTAGGAGTGTCCCTAGCTCTTCCGGAGCTTATTTCCGGCTGCGTTTCCGGTGACTGCGGCAGTCGCGCCTTGACCTCTCCAATTATTCCACCCGACGACCAAGGGAGCGGCAATTCCAAAACTGGAATACGTTCCTACCATAATTCCCACTACTAGAGCAAACGAAAATGCGCGCAAAACCTGCCCGCCCATCAGAAACAATACCAGCACGGTGAGAAACGTCAAGCCGCTGGTCAGGATGGTGCGTGACAATGTCTGATTGATGGACCGGTTCACAATCCTCTGAAATGGCTCGCGGCGCATCAACCTGGTGTTTTCGCGGATACGGTCGAAAATCACGATGGTGTCATTCATCGAGTAGCCGACCAGCGTCAGCAGCGCCGCTATTACCGTCAGAGAAATCTCAAAGTGAAATATCGAAAACAGGCCCAGCGTAATCAGCACGTCGTGAAAAACCGCCAATACAGCCGCAGCACCGTACACCCATTCGAAGCGAAATGCAATATAAACTAACATGCCGCCCAGGGCGTAGAGAGTCACGATGACCGCTTGACGCCGAAGCTCGGAC
>JBGOVX010000070.1:0-16218 GCA_041478355.1 Terriglobia bacterium
CAACTCACCGGAGACTCCCCTGACGGCTGGGGTCCGGCAATTGCGAACCGTCGCGGCTCCGGCCGTGGCAATCGAAGTTTCCAACGTGAGTCTTCCCGACCGCGGGCCGCTTGACCAGATGGGCCCGCTCCTTGCTGACGGGGTGGCGCGCGGTGCTGCGGCATTTCGACTGGCCTACGAAACAGGAGGGATGTAAGCTCGTGCCGCCGCGCGCACTCAAGATCACAATTGTAATTCTTGCTGTCATGGTGGCAGGTGGTCTGGTCATGCTGACCGGCCTGCGCAAAGCGATCCAAAGCTTGAGCGGGCCTCCGCGAACCGCCGAACAGGCGCGCCGCGAAGTGATGCAGGTTCCCATTTCGACACCCACCGATGTAAATGTGAAGGCTCAGGTGTATTGGCTATCCGCGAAGTCTCCCATTGCGCTGGAGGCCACAACGATCGAGCTTCCTCTTTCGGCGGATCCGGTCGAGCGTTCGAAACAGCTTCTCAACGCGCTGATCGTGAAGGCTCCGGCGCCGGAGCGGCGCACGCTGCCGTTCGACGTTACATTGCTGGCGCTCTACATTCGGCCGGACGGAACGGCCATTGCGGATTTCTCGGACGCGCTCGGAACTGGGACTCCCTCGGGAATTCTAAGCGAACAAAGGGTTGTAGATTCCCTGACGCAGACCCTTGGCGCAAACGTGAAAGCGATTCACCAACTGAAGATTCTCATACACGGGCAGGAAGCAGAAACCCTTGCGGGGCACTTGGACCTCTCCGGCGTCTTCTCTGTCTCATCTCCTCTGTGACGGCGGGCGCGCCGGTTCCGCAAGCTCCTATGGCCTCAGCGCCATCACCAGCACCAGCACCAACACCGGCGCCAGTCTCGACAAAGCAACCGTTGCACTGATTCTTGAAATTTTGGGAAGTGAGGCATCGCTGCCTTCGCGGAATAAAGCAGGATCAGTTACGTTCTTGCTGGACGTTTTTGCTGGACAAGGCGATTTACGTCTGCGTAAGGAAGTGCGCCGTCTGTCATTAAGGAAAAGACACCCTCTTCGCGGATTTGGCGGGCCATGCGCTGTAACAGACCCAGGGTTGCTCGCATCGGGCCTGAACCTAGACTCACACGCCTGACACCAAGTTGCTCGAGTTCCGAAACCGGCGGCGTTCCAATCGTGGCCAGAATATTCAACGGTCCGCGAACTCCCTGTGCCAATTGCGCAATAGTGTCCTTGTCCTTTACTCCAGGAGCGAATAGCGACTGCGCTCCAGCCGCGCGATAGCTGTTCAGCCGGTCCAGCGCGCGCTCCAGGCGCGTTTCCGCCGGACCGATGCTATTCAAGAAAATATCCGTGCGGGCGTTTAACACCAAAGGCACGCCAGCGCGTTTCGAGGCTTCGATCACAGCATGAATGATTTCGTTCTGCAGAATAGTGTCGGCCAGTGAATCGAGGTTTCCTGGGATCGCGTCTTCCAGGTTCATTCCCACAGCCCCAGCGGAGATCACTTCTCGCGCGGTCTCAGCCACCTCCTCAGGCGTGACGCCGTATCCCGCCTCTACATCAGCGCTTACCGGTACGTTCACGGCCTCGGCGATACCGCGCACGACGGCGAGCATTTCCCCGCGGGAGATCTTCTCGCCGTCCGGGTAGCCCAGCGAGTTGGCGATACCGGAACTGGTTGTGCCAATGGCCGGAAATCCCGCGTCCTCAAAAATCCGCGCGCTGGAAACATCCCAGGCATTAGGCAAGACCAAAATCTTGCTACCGTGGTGGAGCGCGAGGAACTGGCGGGCTAGCTCTATCTGAGTTGGTTTACTCATATCCGTCGATGATATCTCCGCGCGAAATTGTACACTGAGTCGCATTCCTCCGGGCTTTTTTTGGTTTCCCTGGAGCCTGCCTGTGCCAGGCTGCCCCAGAAAGCGAAGAATTGAATTGAACCTTCAAGGTACTTGACAAATGACTAACAAAAGTGAGATAACACCCGCAACTTCTCCCTAAGTGAACTTTGACTAGCGGAGCGTAATGGGTGGTTTCGGATGAAGTCTTCGATATTCAATTCGGACTCCCAGAGTCCTCCTGGAGTGAAGCCTTCCGAGGATTGTCAGCTCGAGTGGCTGCTGTGTTTGGCCAGCTCATATCAGTTTGCCAGACGCAGCGCGGCAGAAGTGATTCGCCCGAATAAGGATGCCGGCTAAATTTCTCTTCACCATCCCCATGCGAGTCAACATTCATCGGCCGCGGAAGGTTTCGTAAACATCATAGACGGACCAGTATCCCAAAAGGGCGGCGTCGAAGGTGTGGACGGCAAGAGGTTCTCCGGTGCCTAGTGGGACCTCTTGCCGTCGCCTGCCATAGTTACTGCGTTAACTCGTTCTTTATAACCTTTCCGCTTTTAGCTAATTGGAATGTCCAATTTTGATTTCATTATTGCGGAAAAACCGTGGGGCACCTATCGGTCTCAATCCCTCTCGGATCACAATGTCTTGCCAGGGCACCGCATATCTTCTACGCCACTGCCTCCGAGTTTCAAATCGAAAATGCGTGTTATGACTGGATTGTTATTAGTAGTAGCATAGGCTTCAGACTGTGCGCGCAGGGAAAAGCGAAAAAACAAAATTGCACAGACTGGACCCTGTGCTTCTTTTATTGGAACTTGGCGGGAACGCGCAGCCGCATGGGCGTTTGCGAAATTTTAGAGAGAGAGGTCACGATGCGAACAAGAATTCTCTGGCTGACAGTGGCGGTTAGCCTGATCTTTGTTGTCTTTCAATCGGCATTCATTCCCGCGCACGCGGAAAATCAGCCCCCGGCAGCTTTGGCCGGACAGGTCACCTCGCAACAAGAAGGCCCGATGGAGGGGGTTGTAGTCAGCGCAAAGAAGGACGGGTCGACGATCACCGTAAGCGTTATTAGCGATAAACAAGGCCATTATAGCTTTCCGGAGAGTCGGCTGGAGCCAGGTCATTACGCCCTTAAGATTCGCGCTGTCGGCTATGATCTCGAAGGGCCCGCGGCCGCGGACCTCACCGCGGAGAAAACGACGACGGCGGACCTCACGCTGCGCAAAACCAAAAATATCGTGCCGCAGCTTACCAATGCGGAGTGGCTGTTGAGCATACCCGGCACCGAGGAGCAGAAGGCTTATCTGCTCAACTGCGTGAGCTGTCACACGCTCGAGCGCGTCGTAAGGTCGACGCACGATGCGGACGAATTCACCCAGGTCATCTGGCGAATGATGGGATATGCCCAGGTGAGCCAGCCGGTCAAGCCACAGCGGCGCATCGATGTGACGCGGGCAGGAATTCCCGAACAATACCGCAAGCAGGCCGAATATATGGCGACCATCAATCTAAGCTCGGTTCCGCAATGGGAGTATCCGCTCAAGACGCTCCCCCGCCCGATGGGCAAGGCGACCCATGTCATTGTGACCGAGTATGGTTTGCCGCGGCCGACAGCCATGCCACACGACGTCATCATGGATGAGCACGGAACAGTGTGGTATACCGATTTCGGAGAGCAGTATTTCGGCAAGCTCGATCCCAAAACCGGCAAGGTCACCGAGTTGCCCGTGCCCGAGCTCAAGCCGGGTTACCCTGTTGGTCTGCTCGACATAGAAGAAGATAAGAGCGGGGAGTTCTGGCTTGGAATGATGTTTCAGGGAGCCCTTGCGAAGTTCGATCCCAAGACCGAAAAATTCCAAATCTACAGTCTCCCCCCGGAGCTAAACGACAAGCAGGCCCAGATCAATATGATCTCAACGCAGCAGCGAGTGGATGGCAAGGTATGGACCGATAACGCCGGACCTCAAGAAATCTATCGGCTGGACATGGAGACGGGCAAATACGAAACTTTTCAACCACTCAAGCTACTGCCCCCGGAGAAGGGTCCGTACACGGTTTACGGTCTCGATGCCGACTCGCACAACAACGTCTATTTTTCGGAGTATCAAACAAACTACATTGGCCGGATCGATGCCAGGACCAAAGAGGTCAAATTCTTTCAAACACCCACGCTCCATTCGCGGCCCCGCCGTGTGCTGATGGATCCGCAGGACCGCCTCTGGATCGGCGAATATCAGGGCAACCGGATCGCGATGTTCGACACCAAGACGGAAAAATTCACCGAATGGCCCATGCCTACTCCATGGACAGCGCCCTATTATGTTGTCTGGGACAAGAACGGCGAATTGTGGACCGGAGGCATGACCACTGACCGCGTGGTGCGGCTTGATCCTAAAACCAGCCAAACCGTCGAATACCTGATGCCCAGGGACACCAACATTCGCCGCGTGTTCGTGGACAATAAGACTACGCCGGTCACGTTCTGGACCGGCAGCAACCATGCAGCCACCATCGTCAAGGTCGAGCCGCTCGATTAAGAGCACAGCCGGATCGTTTCCTGGGTGGGGCTTCGTTTTGAAATTTTCTTTTTCATAGCGAGCGTCCCGCCGCGGCGCCTGAAGCCCAGGCCCACTGGAAATTGAAGCCGCCCAAGTGGCCGGTGACATCCACTACTTCGCCGATTAGGAACAGCCCCGGCACGCGCCGGCTTTCCATCGACTGGCTCGATAGTTCGCCGGTATCCACGCCACCGACGGTTACTTCGGCTTTTTCGTAGCCTTCGGTGCCCGCAGGCGTGAAAACCCATTCGTGCAACTCGCGGTCCAGTTTCGCTAACGCCTGATTGCTCCAGCCGGCAGGTTCGTGCAGATCGAGCCAACGTATGGCCAGACGCTTCGGCAGAACCGCTTGGAGGGCGGAGCGCGCGGCGGCAATATTTCGAACTGTAGATTTGCGAATGCTGGCCGACACCTCGCGATCAGGCGCTAAATCCATTCGAATCGCCCTGTCCTGATTCCAATACGAAGAAATTTGCAGGATCGCTGGTCCGCTCAACCCCCGATGGGTAATCAGCATCTTTTCGCGGAACGCCTGGTGGTCGATGGAAGCTACGACTTCGGTCGAGACCCCCGCCAAATCGCAAAAGTGCGCGCGATCGGTGGCTCCCATCACCAACGGCACCAGGCCCGGCCTGGTTTGTTGGATCTTCAATCCAAATTGCCGCGCGAGGTCGTACCCAAATGAGGTCGCCCCCATCTTGGGGATCGAAAGTCCGCCGGTCGCGACCACCAGAGCTGGCGCGCGAAATTCGCCGGATTCAGTAAGGACCACAAACTCGGTCGTGCGCCTCACCTCCTGAATTTTGCAATTGAGAATTATTTCTGCTCCGGCTAAGCGGCATTCGGCTTCGAGCATCTCCAGGATGTCCTCAGAGGAGCGGTCGCAGAAGAGCTGTCCCAGCGTTTTCTCGTGGTACCGAATGTGATGCTTCTCGACCAGGGCGATGAAATCGGAGGGCGTATACCGGGCCAGCGCGGATTTCGCGAAATGCGGATTTGCCGAAATAAACTTTTCCGGCGGGCAATCGAGATTAGTGAAATTACAGCGTCCTCCGCCGGAAATTAAGATTTTCTTACCGGCACGGGTGGCGCGCTCGAGAACCGCGACGCACCGCCCGCGCTTGCCGGCCTCGATTGCGCACATAAGCCCCGCGGCCCCGGCGCCCAGAATGACAGCATCAAATTTGCGGATCATTTATGGATTAGGTGAGGCTGCCAACCGCACCGCGTTTGTATTGTGCGGTACGGGCCACCAAACAGGAAGAGGCTCATCGGGCATTGCCGCGCAACCAGTGCACGATAAGGGTCTCCGGGCATTTCTTTCCTAGTTTTTTCGCTCACCGGCCTGTGACCTTCATCACTCTCGAACGTTCCCACCGTCACATCGCTATTCGGTTCATGGCGCTACATTAACCTTGGGTGGAGGGAACAGTAAAAGGAGGGCGTCATGCTCAGCCAAGATTATCTGTTCATGGCATTGCTCATGCTCAGCCTTCTATTCATGATTCACTGGGGAGGCGGACATCACCTACGGCATTGAAGTGGTATGATTATTCGATCCACGAGGAATGCCGATATGATGCTGATGCTGTTGAGGTTTGCGCTGAGTTACATCGCCTTGTCCGGTGCGCCTGCCACGGCGCAAGTAAGCCCCCAGGCGAAAAAACAAATCGAGACCCTGATCTACTCCGTGAAGGGTCCCGATTTGTTCGCCGCTCATTGCGCCGCTTGCCACGGCTCCGATGGCAAGGGCGGCGGCCCGGTGGCGCCAGGCTTGAAGACAAAACCTGCCGATTTGACCGTGCTGGCGAAAAATAACGGAGGGCGCTTCCCGACGCAACGCGTGCGCAAGATCATTGCCGGCGACGAACCTTCACTATTGATACACGGCTCTCGTGAGATGCCGGTCTGGGGCCCGATCTTTCACCAGATTGAGGAAGACCGGGATTTCGGCAACGTCCGCTTGCAAAACCTGGTCAAATATTTGGAATCCATCCAGCAGAAGTAGGCGCCGCGCAATCCTCTCTTTGTGATGTGCATGGGAACTGTTGCCTTTCTGGTGCAGTGTACTTTCTCATGAAATCATCGGGCCTTGGGGCGGGCTAGAATGGATAAATGCAACGAAAGATTTTCTGGACCACCTTTACCGTACTGGGCCTGGTGGCTGATTTCGGCTTGCCGTTCTGGTGGGCATTCGGAGCGACCGTCCCTATCGCATGTTTGAGCTGGTGGGTAGCTTATCGCAGCGATTGGTTTTAGCTCGAAGTTCCCTTTCCGGGAACATTTCCAAAAATAACAATCTTGGTAGGGGGTATGATGCGACAAGTATCTCCCACTATACGCACGATCCACACCCACTACTGACGTTGAAATTTATTTGGTAGTTGTGTTAGTTTTGTTCACTATTGAAAACTTGTGGGTGGTAGATCGCCAAGTTGAAGTGCTACAGGCGCAGCGGCAGGGGCCTATCTGGCGGGCTGGATGAATTGGATGTCAGCACTGCCATTGCGGGTCACGTCCCTTATACCTCTAATGAGTTGAGGAGTCCTATGAAAATGCGAACGAAAAGTATGATGGCTGTAACCTTGGTGGCTGCGGCGTTGTTGCTGACGGCAGTGTTCCTTTCGTCGGCAAAGAGCGGGCTGGCCCAAACAACGGGCGAGGCCGGAGGGACGATTTCCGGAACCGTCACTGCCAATCGGGATTATGCTTTGAGCGAAGCTTCCGGCAATCATATCCCCGCGTTGTACGCGGTTCGAGTGAGAGCGAGGGACGCGGAGCGGCATATCACCTACACCGTTTTTACCAGTAAGGGGCACTATCAGATTTTCAATCTGCCGCCGGGCACCTACCAGATGTCCGCGCTGCAGGACGGATTTGATTCGACCGGGCCCACTGTGGAGCTAAAGGCGGCAGAGATCAAAACGGCTGACGTGGCCCTGAAGGTAAGGCCAGATAAGCTGCGAGCCGAACTGGTCGACTTCGATACGCTGTATCCCCCCGGACCAACTCGCGACTACCTCATGAAGGAGTGTCTGGGATGCCACGGTATGGAGCACATCCCCTGGCAGCGAATTGGAGGCCGGGATGAGGAGGCCTGGAGAACTGCCGTAGGCCGCATGTTTAATATGGACGGCACGAATCGATACACCGGCGTTCCTCAAGTGAATCCTGCGGCCATCCCTGTTGAAAAACGCGATGAAATCATCAAGTATTTTTCCGATGCTTTTTCTCTGGATGGAAAACAGCGCGACCTCAAATTGGACGATCTCCAGCTGGACGAAGCAGCCCTTTCCCGCGCCATCTATATCGAGTATGACCTGCCTCCAGCCCTGCCTGGATTGAAGGACGACGAAATTTCCAGCCACGATGTCTGGCCCAGCAAGTTTTCCTCGACCGTCTATGTGGCCGAAATGGGGATGGACGCGATTCAGGGCATGGACACTCACAGGTTGGATTACCCGGGACGCTTTAGAACCTATGTGCTCCCGAATCCTGATGCTGGGCGTCGCATTCTCGGACCGCACGGAATCACCCAAGCCAAGGACGGTCACGTGTACACGGCGGAAATCGACGAAAGCTCGATCGGAGAGTTGGACCCGGAAACCGGGAAGGTGACTCATTACGAAACGCCAACCAGGAGCACTCCGCACACGATTCGACCGGACTCCAAGGGCAACCTCTGGTTTACAGAGATGCAAGGTGTAAGCAAGATTGGCAGACTCGACGCAATCACCAAGAAGATTACCGAATACAACCCTTCGCCGAGTGACACCAATGCCCACTATTACGGCATGACTGTTGATCAAAAGGACCGGGTTTGGGCCGTGGGCATGACCTCCCACAAGATCGTGGGTTACGATCCGCGGACCGATAAATGGACCGTGTACCCAACGCCCACGCAACCATCGGGACCGCGCCGCCCTACGGTGGATTCCAAGGGCAAGGTCTGGTTTTCCGAGCACATCGGGCAGGCGCTAGGAATGCTTGACCAGGACACCGGAAAGATCACCGAGTACAAGGACCCCTTCAAGCTCGGCGGGGGATATGAGTGCTACGCCGATTCACAAGACAATATTTGGGTGACGCTGCGGAGTTACGGTGTCCTGGCCAGGTTTGATCAGAAGACAAAGAAGTACACCTACTTCCCGGAGCCGTTCCCTGACATTATGGGGCGCGAGCATCCTGGGCCGCACGGCACGCGCTTGGGCGGCCTCTATCCTCCCAAAGTAGAGCAGGATGCGCAGGGCACGATCTGGTATGCAGGCATCGCCATGCATACACTGACCGCCTTCAAGCCGGAGGGGAATGTTCCTACGACCCAGAGAGCGGGCTTGTAACGTACTAAGACCAAGGGCTGTTCGGCGGCCCGATGAGTGTGGCAATTCCGGGCCGGCATTCGAAATAAACATGGGTTTGCGAATGCCGGCTCTAGTTATTCTTGTTGAAAATCAAAGGAGAAAATGTGCGTGACAAAAAGTGTTTGACGGCTGCCGATGCGCAAAAAATAGTCGCCGCCTGCAAAGTGGAAGCAGAAAAAAATCACTGGAATGTCAGCATTGCCGTTGTCGATGACGGAGGATTCCTGATTCACCTCGAGCGCCTGGATGGCGCGGTGGGTCAGAGCGCGGGAATTGCCACTCTGAAGGCGCAGACTGCCGCGGCAGCACGAACTCCCACCAAGGCTCTGGAAGATGTGGTCAAGGAGCGCCCCGCGACCGGATCTTTTCCAGGCCGGCTGGCGGTTCAGGGCGGAGTGCCCATCATGCACCAGGGCGAGTGCGTTGGCGGCGTCGGTGTATCCGGCGTGAAATCATTTGAAGACGAGCAGGTTGCCAAGGCCGGACTAGGAGCGCTGAGTTAGTACCTGGCGAGTCGGTGTGTGATCCAGGATTTGAGACGCTTGTATAACGCGGGCCGGAGCTTGTCCAGGTTTGGCCAGATACTGGGCTTTACTGGCCCGCGGATAGTTGGTCGTAAACTCGTTCTTCCATTCTTCTCCCGCCGCGAAATCATCGCTGGTCGTGGCTGTGGTGCCGGGGCTTACATATCAATAAATCCAGCCATCAAGTTCTGAACCACCTTCCAGTCGCAATTTCTCCCTTGACAGCGATTGAGTTCTGGACTATCGCATGACTATCTTATTGCCCTTTTTCGGAGATGTTTAACTAACCAGGGGAAGATTTTGTGCGGCGGGAGATTAGGGCGCAGTGCACCCAAAATCTAATTCCGGAATGACCGTGATACTGGAGGGCGAAATGACGAAGAGGAAAAGTGATCGTATTCTCGGGATGATTGCTGCGGCCCTGCTGTTTTTTCTTATGTGGATTGTCGCGACGCAGAGCCGTGGCGCTGCGGCGGCGGGCACTGCTGATTACATCGAGGGCGTGGTCAAGAGTTTGAAAGGCCCCGAAGCCGGTGTGTGGGTGATTGCCGAAACTACAGACCTGCCGACAAAGTATGCCAAGGTCGTCATAACCGACGATCAAGGACGGTACGTGCTGCCCGAGCTGCCAACGGCAACTTACCAGGTGTTCGTAAGAGGCTACGGGTTGGTGGATTCGGCCCGGGTGCCGGCGAAGCCAGGCCAACGCCTCGATCTTACAGCCGTCGTGGCGCCCGACGGGCGGGCGGCCGCCCAGATCTATCCGGCCAATTACTGGTTAAGCCTCGCGAAAATACCGAGTGGGAAATTATCCCCCTATGAAGTGGCCGGGAGAATAAAGGCCTGTATGAACTGTCATCAAATTGGGGACCCGGCAACACGCGAGATTCCAGCCGTCACCAGGAACCTTGGTCCGTTTAAGAGCACTTCGGAAGCATGGGATCGCCGGGTGAAATCGGGCCCGCTGGGAGCGAACATGACCGCCGCCTACCTTTCGCTCGGGGACCAGCGTTCGATTTTCACTGATTGGACCGATCGCATTGCCGGAGGCGAGTACCCAAAGGAAGCCCCGCCGCGTCCGAGCGGCGTCGAACGTAATATTGTGCTCACGTTGTGGGACTGGGGCTCGCCGACCAATTACATGCACGACGAAGCCGCCAGCGACTTACGGAATCCTACGGTCAACCCGAACGGGCCTGTGTACGGCGTCGTTTCCAGCGGTAACTTTCTGGTGTGGGTGGACCCGGTTAAGAATATGGCTGCCGAGCTAAAGATCCCTTCGCAGGCGGAGCCGATCGGGTCGATGAACTTCCCTTCACCTTACTGGGGCGAGGAGAACATCTGGCTGGCGGCCTCGCAACCGCGCAGTTCGGTGATTGACCAGATGGGACGCGTCTGGTTCGCAAACAGGAATCGGGGCGGGAACAGCTTATCGGATGGAGGCAAACAGCCGGATTTTTGCAAGGCAGGATCCAGCAACAAGTTTGCCCAGTACTTTGCATTGGAACACGGCAACAAGCAAGTTGCGGTATACGATCCGGAGAAGAGGGAGATCTCCGAGATCGACACCTGTTTTACGACGGACCACAACGAATTCGGTGCCGATGGCAGTCTGTTCTTCGGCCAGAATGGTTCTGTCGGTTGGGTCAATTCTGCGGTGTGGGACAGAACCCATAAGGATGAAGACTCGCAGGGCTGGATTCCAGGGGTATTGGACACCAATGGTGACGGCAAGATCACAAAGCCGTGGACCGAGCCTAACGAGCCAATCGATCCTGCCAAGGACCACCGGATCACGTTTGGTTGCTATTCGATCTCGGTTAGTCCCGCGGATGGCAGCGTGTGGTGTTCAGGGATCGGCCTCGACCAAAACACGCTGGTGCGCCTGGAACGAGGCCCCAATCCTCCGGAAACTAGTAGGGCTGAGGTCTATATCCCGCCGAAGGGCACAGACCCTCCGCTATTCAGCGCGGGCGGAGTCTCCGTGGATAGCGACGGTGTGGCCTGGCAGAATTGGCGCGCGGGCGATCAGATAACCGCTTTCGATCGCCGCAAGTGCAAAGTGTTGAATGGGCCGACGGCAACCGGCCAGCACTGTCCGGAGGGCTGGACGATCTATCGGAAACCGGGCCCGACCTTTCAGGGTGGGGTGCCGGTCAATTCTGATTTGAACTATCTCATCTTCGTTGACCGGCATGGCATTTTGGGTCTCGGGGAGAATGTACCGATGGTGGGAGCGGTTAATTCCGACGCTATTGTGGCGTTGGTTCCGAAAACCGGGCAATTTGTGACCGTCCGGATCCCTTATCCGATGGGGTACTATTCCCGGTCGATGCAGGGACGCATCGACGATCCGAAGACTGGATGGAAAGGCCGCGGTTTCTGGACAAGTTACAATCCGAATACGCCTTGGCATTTGGAAGGGGGCAAGGGAACCAAGGACAAAGTTGTAAAGGTTCAGATGCGTCCTGATCCCCTGGCGAAGTAGGCGCGCGGCATCGCATCGCACTCTCCAAACACCACGTAGGTTTGGTGAGTGTGAAACTCTTGGATTGAGCTGGCCTGGGAATAGGATTTCATGGGAGGTGCCACAATGAGTACGATGCGATGGACTCTGCTCGTTGTCGCAATGGGCCTAATCCTGGTATCGCGTCCCGTGCTCGCGCATCACGGGTCAGCCGCGTTCGAAATGAACCAAGTAGCAACCATCAAGGGTACTGTTGTCGACTATCAACTGATCAACCCGCATGTGGAAATAAACCTGAAGGTCATGCAACAGGACAGCAAGTCCGTGGAATGGAACGTGGAAGGCGTGAGTCTGAATATGATGGTGCGGGCCGGATTTAAGCCAGATTCGATGAAAGCGGGGGACGCCGTTTCAGTGACCGGGCATCCGGGTAAAAACGGCAAGCCTACCATGCTGCTTTTGAAAATCGTGCTGGCCGATGGCCGAGAGCTTTCTACACCTTACGAATAGGCCATCCGGTTTCCAAACGATCGCTATTTCACACTCGCGACTCTGAGAGCGCGGAATCGAACCCGTTTCAAATCGCAACCAATGGAGGTCCCCCCAATGAGGCATCCGGCTTTCTGGGTTGTGGCTGTCGCCATCACATTGGCTCATTCACCCCTGGGGGTTGAAAGAGCGGCAGGCGCTCCCCAGGCATCGCAGACACAGAGTTCGAGTGGGACCCACGATCTTTCGGGAGTGTGGTTCGTCCAGGGCAAAGTGCGAGCCAAATTCACGTTCGGCGGAAATTCTCCCCTTCTTCCTTGGGGAGCAGAGCGGCTCAAGGCCAGTCAGCAAAAGGTGAGCCCGGTCTTGCTCTGCTTTCCTCCGGGTGTGCCGCGAGTGTGGACGATGCCTTTTCCCTTCGAAATCATTTCGCTGCCTGGGCGGGTGCTGATTTACTATGAATATCAGCATCTGGTGCGACAGATTCACACCGATGGGCGTGAACATCCCAACGGCCTGATCCCCACCTGGATGGGAAATTCCATCGGCAAGTGGGAAGGGGATACGCTCGTAGTGGACACCACCGGATTCAACGACCAGACCCTAATCGACGGTACACGGCTCCCACACTCCGATGCCCTTCACGTAGTGGAACGAATCGGGCGAGTAAGCCATGAAGTATTGCAGGTCGACATCACTATTGACGATCCGAAGGCGTACGCAAAACCTTGGACGGCGCAGAGGATTTTCGATCTGAAGCCTGGCTGGGAAATTTCCGAACAAGTTTGCGAGGAGAATAACACTTACCTCACCCCGCCCGACAATGCCAAACCCGACAATACCAAGATCGAGAAGTAAAACGCGTCGATGAAGGTCCAACATTAAATTTCGTTACCGCCGCCGAATATCATTTTCACCCCTGGGCGAATTCTCTGGCTTGACAGCAAACCGGGCATGCTGTGTAATTCGCCAGCGGAAACATACTCGACGGATTCGGAGGCTAAGAAGATGAAGAGATGGTCAGTCATTCTGCTGTCGGTGCTGGCTTTTGGCGCGCCGGCGCCGGCCCAGGAAAAGGCGCCGCTTACGTTAGTGCAAACAATTTCACTGCCGGGGCTGGCGCGTAAATGGGACCATTTTGGCGTGGACGTCAGTAGTAATCGGCTCTTTGTTACCTCGGCGGAAGACGATCCCGCAGTTGACGTTTTCGATCTGCGAACCAACAAGCTGATTCGCTCGCTCACCGAGTTTAAGGGACCCCACAACGTTGTGCCTCTGCCGGACATGAAAAAAATCCTGGTCATTGATGGAGAGGCCTCGGAAATTAAAGTCCTCGACTACGATACCTATAAATTGATAGGGCGCATTGAACTGACCATTGACGCGGACCCTTACGCATATGATCCCGCCACCAAGTATCTTTACGTGGTGAATGGCGGCCGCGCGGCTAAGACTCCCTACTGCCTCATCAGCATTGTGGATGTCGCCAATGGCAAGAAGCTGGCGGATATGAAGCTCGATACCAACCGGCTGGAGTCGATGATCCTTGAAAAATCAGGGTCCCGGCTTTTCGTCAATATGACCGGCAATAACTTAATCGGAGTTGTGGACCGCGAGACGCGCGCGGTGGTCCAGACCTGGCCCGTCAACGCCGGAAAAGACAACGTTCCGATGCGGTACGACGATGCCACGCATCGTTTGTTTGTGGCCACGCGCAAACCCTCCAAGCTCGTGGTCGTGAATACCGACACCGGAAAGGAAGTTGCCAGTATTGATGTGGCCGACTATGTCGACGATCTGGCTTACGATGCTGCCCATCACCGCCTTTACGTCCCTGGCGGAGGCGGACAAGGCGCCATCTCCGTTGTCGAGCAAAAGGGCGCGGACGATTACCGCGTGGTGGCGACCATTCCAACTCAACCCGGGGCGAAAACTGCCCTTTTTGTGCCCGCTCTCAATAAGTATTACGTCGGTGTTCCGAAAAAGGACAACCAACCTGCGGCTATCATGGTCTATGACGTGGCCCCCTGAGGGGGCATGGCTACGCGCGTCGTGAGCAGCTGGCCCTTCCAGCAGCTCACGGCAACGCATTACGGATTAATCGCCTGGCGTCCTCAACGACTGCTTCTCTCAATTGGGAAACACGACGTATTTAGGGACACTTACCTGACATCGCTTCATTTTCGGCGCCTGTAACCCGTCAGTACCCGGACATTCTTCTTGACCAAACCTGCGCGGCTCACGCTCTGCGAGTAGCGGCTAAAGGGATATCCCTGTTGGCCGATGTATAAATTTTGGGAGCCTCGTGAATAATTCAGTCCAAACCGAGAAGCGCAAATCACTCCGATATAAGGTGGAGGGAGCATTGGCAATCGAGTGGGGTTCGACTGTCCTCGATGGCCATGTCACCGATATCGGCCCGGACGGACTTTTCGTCAGAATGCCTGACCTGCTCTGGATGGGCGCGGCCTTTTCTGCTCAACTGACGCTCGATAGGGCCTGGCGAATCGACTGTATCGTGCGCTGGATCGACCCAGGGAATGGCATAGGTGTCAGCTTCTTTATACCCGAAGATGGTGGCCGCAAGCGGCTCACAGTTTTTCTGGAACGGTTAGCTGGAAATGGAAACTGACAGGGGCGATGTCTTGGCCGCCTCGATTTGAACATTTCCTTGTGCTCTTGATCGCCTGATTGGAGAAAGTCAATGTGGAGAAACAAGAACTCACAAATTGGAGCGTTTGCGCCGGATGCCAAAGGCGGCCCAAATGCCGCGAAGACCAGCCAAATCAGACCTGGTCATCCAACTGCTGAGGATGCTGCCATGAGAGCGACGACTACTGGCCCGCTGCCTTCAACGTCAGCAGGCTATTGTTCTCTACTGGGCATGAGCCTGCACATTAAAGGCGAAATTACTGGAAGCGAAGACATGCACCTGGACGGCAGCGTCGATGGATTGATTCGGCTGGAAGGCCGAAAACTCACCGTCGGAGCGAGCGCCAAGATCGTCGCCGACATCGTGGCGGGCGAAATCTTCGTCTACGGAAATATTGAGGGGAATCTGTGCGCCCGCGACCGCATCGAAATCAAGAAGGACGGATCAGTCATCGGGGAGCTTACGACATCGCGCATCATGATCGAAGACGGCGCGTATTTCAAAGGCTCGATCGAAATTGATCGCAAAACCTCTGGAACGGTTGAACCGCATTGACGGTGAAAAAGAGCGTGCCCTATCTCTTCTTGGGGGGACGCCAACACTCTACCTACCTTCGAACAAGAAGTAACGCACTGGCGCTCAGGCCGAAAATCGAGTGCGCTTCGCATCTCGTTAGCTTGAAAAGAGTTATACGGATTGCAGGCTACTCCCTTAGTGAAAACCAACTCCCTACATACTGAAAATAAGGTTTCTCCAGTCTGGGCCTGGGGGACATGCTGCGTGTGCTCGCCTTGTGCGGAAATAAAATCGCTGGCACTTCGTCGAGATTCATACGACACTCTCTGCACCGCGGGTGCGAGCGGACGGTCGAATGCTCTCCCTGGAAAGGCCCGGTGGACGCACTGTGGAGAGGATTGACATGGGGCCGCTTTGCTTTTTAGAATTAGATTTCATTTTTTTATTTAACAAACGTGGAACTGTATTTGAATTTCAAGCGTCTCTGTATAAGAGAATTCCTATGATTACGGTTAAAGGGCTTACAAAAAGGTACGCGCGCAATACCGCAGTTGACCAAATCTCGTTTGAAGTGCAGCAGGGCCAGATTGTCGGTTTCCTCGGCCCCAACGGGGCGGGTAAGACGACGACCATGCGGATGCTCACCTGTTTTTTGGCGCCCTCGGGCGGCACAGCCAGCGTCGCGGGCTTCGATATCCTCGAGCAACCCCACGAAGTCAAAAAACACATCGGGTATCTCCCCGAAATGCCGCCGGTTTATCCCGAGATGCGGACGGCGGAGTACCTGTCCTTCGTGGGCCAGATCAAGGGACTGAC
>JBGOVX010000123.1:0-10908 GCA_041478355.1 Terriglobia bacterium
AAGATTTCCAAGAAGGATGGGGCTGCCTACCGGCGCATGTGGAAAGAGTCTGAGAACATGCAAGCCACCGCCAAATTCTGGCAGCGCCGCCTGGCAATGTCGCATTGGGAAATCATTCGCGACAATTTCGAAGACGCCCATTGCCGCGCATTCATGCTGGCGTGTCCATGGTTGCAGGAACCCGCGCAGTATCCGATGACCGGACGAATCGCCTATTCGCCATTCGGCCAACAGCGCCACAGCCGCCCCCTCCCGAAGGGGGGATCGGGAAAACTGACCGACGCGCTCGCGCGCTTCATCGAAGCGCATAATGGTGTGATATTCACCAACAAACCCGTTACGCGCCTGATCATTGAGACCGGCAAATGCACGGGCGTTGAGTGTGCTGACGGAAGCGCCTATCGGGCAGACAGAGCCGTGCTTTCCACAATCCACATCAAACACCTCGTGAACATGGCTCCGCGAGAGTTATGGGGCGAGGACTTCATCGACGGCGTGGATACCTGGCAGGCGGAGTGCCAGTTGTTTACCTCCAACTACGCTACTACCGAACCTCCAAAATACCCGGTAGCGGGCGGCACACTTTCGCCCGTGCATTCGCAGCTGCTGGCTAGCCCCGAACGCGCGCTGCGCTTTGCATACGACTATGCCGTCGGGGCGGTCAATGTCGAGGACCCTCCCCAGCATATTATCTGTTGTACTGTAGCTGATCCGACGCGAGCGCCCGCGGGCATGCATACCATTAAGTGCGTCGCATATCAGCCTTACGAGTTGAAACAAGGCCCCGAGCATTGGGACAAGATCAAGGAAGAAGTCGCCGATGCAAACCTGAAATACCTGCAGCGCTTCTCGCCGAACCTGACCGATGACAAGATTCTCGAGCGGGTCGTGTTCAGTCCGCTCGATCTCGAGTGCATGAACCCGCACAACTGGCACGGTAGTTGTCACGCAGGTGCGTCGGGACCATCACAATCCGGAGCCATGCGCCCGATGCCCGGTTGGGCGCAATACAAGATGCCGATACCCGGGTTGTATCAGACAGGGGCCACAACCGCGCCTGGAGGTTCGGTGACGGGAATGCCTGGGCGCAATGCGGCAGTGGTGATGCTCAAGGATTTCGGCACCAGCATTGAGGAAGTTGTGCGAAAGAATGCAAGCAAAGCATCGTAGAAAACAGTTTGCCGCGACTCTCTAGCGATCCAGACGCTTGCCTCGTTTGCGAAGTCTCGTGAGCCGGTGCCGTGGGTGCGCGTCTATGCCTTTCTTTCGGGTGTGAACTGGACTCA
The DNA here is from genome assembly GCA_041478355.1 of Terriglobia bacterium. Classification (GTDB taxonomy): domain Bacteria; phylum Acidobacteriota; class Terriglobia; order Acidiferrales; family UBA7541; genus Palsa-360. The sequence continues at coordinate 1,287 of JBGOVX010000123.1, forward strand.
CCGCAAGCACTTATCGGCGGGAATAAAGTGTGAGGTTTGCCACGGGCAAGTGGCCGGGATGGAAGCGATGTCCGAGGTAACCAGCGTAACAACGATGGCTGTATGTCTCAGTTGCCATAAGGCAAACAATGCCCCGGCCACCTGCCAAGCTTGCCATGTTTGGCCTTCACCTTCTTCGTGATCATCCTGATAGTTCTTCTGGATCGCCGCGGCGGATGATTCGCCCGGACCCGCTACTCAGGTGGCAAACAACTGAACATCGCTCCCTGCTGCTGATCTTCTACGGTCCATATCCTAATTTAGCAGTTATGGAGGGAGCGGCCTGAAGGATCATCTGCTCACCATCGGCAGCGGCAACAGGGGCGAGCATAAGTCCGATGGCTTGAACGGCAGCGATCTGGCCGTTCAGATGAGGAGTCAAATGAAAGGGCGCCGAAAGATCGGGCAGCAGAATTCCGAACTTCTGGCGAGAAGCTGGTCTTAAATCAATGTTGCAATCCAAACTGTCCAGATCGCCGCCACTGGACAGCAAGACGAAGCAGTGCTGGAGCTAATCCACTATCCAGCAAGCTGGGTTCTACAATTATTTTCGAGTATAGTCTTCAGAGAAATCGGCTTAGTCTGACGACCTTTGATGTCGGCCAGGGAGACTTGCATGCGCAAAAGCAACGTTTTGAGCGCGGGGGTGTTTGTGATCGGATCGCTGCTCGTTATTGGTAATCGTAGCGGCGCGGAAATCCTGCAACGGTCCGTTTCTTCATCCCCCGTGACCATCAAGTTCGATCACGCTTTGATTTGTACTTCTGATCTAGGCCCCATGCAACAGGCTCTCACCGACATCGGTCTACAACCCGACTATGGTGGGCATCATGGTCATGCGTCTACCCAAATGGCTCAACTAGGATTTCCAGATGGCACCTAAATTGGGGTTGAAGCGCCTGTGGACTCGTCGGTTGAAACTGGAACCCCGCAATCAATCCTCATGAGAGCGAACGCCGGTCCGTGCGGCTGGTCAGTCACTTCGTCCGACATCAGAGGTGATTTAGAGCGAGTGTCCCAGTTGGGCGTAATGGTCGGGACACCTGAAGCTCGAAGCAGGAACAGGCCTGACGGGACTCTCGCCGAATGGCGGAGCGCATCGTTGGGACCTGGGGCCCCGGGATCAAATCTGCCTTTCTTGATTGAGGATAAGACACCGCGAAGCAACCGGGCGCCACGTCCCTCGCCTAGCATCAAGGGAACAACATTGACAGGCGTCGCGATCGTTGTCCTGGGAGTGAAGAACTTGGACGAAAGCATTGCCATGTTCCGGAAGATATACAACTTGCCAGCGCCTAAGTTGGAGGACCATCCTGAATTTGACGCCACGCTGGCATATTTCAACGGAACGCCCGTGATACTGGCAGCTCCGTTAACGCCAGACTCGTGGCTTTCCGAACGGATAACCCGCCTTGGCCAGTGCCCTGTGGCATTCTTGCTAGGTAGCAGCGATTTCAAAGCGGCGTCGGCGCATTTCTCACTTCCGGTACAGCCCCATTGGTTCAATCTGAATGTTTCGTGGTTTGATCCAAAAAAGCTGCATGAAGTGAGGTTGGGAATTGTCGGTCAGTAGAATCCGGATCGTGGAAACAACTTCGTCCAATAGAACGAGGCTCGAACCACTCCCCGGCACGCCGTTTGACGCAGAAAGTGGTTGCGCCGGGACTTCCACTTATTTATTGTTCTTAACACGATCAGGATCGAGCGATAAGACCCGCTGTTAAGGTTCCATTGCATTGGGCATTTTTAATCGAGGACGTATCTAGGCAAACTCGTATGACAAGAACGCCATAGTTTGCGTGCATCGCAGAAAGAGGGAACAAAATGAGCGATATCACTCGACGTGGATTTGTGAAAGGAGCAGCCCTGGCGGTACCTTTCGCCTTTACGCCTTTCACCGTGACGCAAACTTCCTCGGCTGCCCGCTATGATTTTGTCATTGTTGGAGCCGGGCATAATAGTCTGATCTCCGCATGCTATTTGGCAAAGGCGGGCTTCAAGTGCCTCGTGCTCGAAGGCCGGCCTTTAATCGGCGGGGGCACCAAGACCGCGCAATTAACGCTGAGTGGGTTTCATCACGACGTCTGCTCGTCGATTCACGGCCGTATCCAAAGCAACCCCTTGCTGCGAAACAACGAACTGAAGCTGGGGGACTACGGCCTGGAGTACATCTATCCCGACCCGGTCTATCACATCGCTTTCCCCGACGGAAGCTACATTACAAAGTGGAGAGACTTTGACCGTACCTGCGAGGAAATTGCCAAGTATTCAAAGAAAGATGCGGAGACTTGGCGGCGTATGGCCACTGAAGCTGACGCGATCAGACCTGTCTTGAATGAAGTCGAATACACACCAATTGGTTTTGGGAAGTCACTCAGCGAGCGCTTAGCGGAGCATCCGCAGGGCAAGTTGTGGCAGCGCCGAATGGCTATGTCGAAATGGGATGTTCTCCACCGGAATTTCGAGGACGAGCGCACCATGGTTGCGATGATGCCGCCATTCCCGAAAGAGTTAACCGGGCCGTATTCAGGATTTTCCGCTTATCCCAGCAAAAAAGAGGAAGTCCCGCAACCCAAGGGGGGATCGGGAATGATAGCGCTGGCGCTTTCGCGCTGCCTGGAAGCGCATGCCGGCGAGATCCTCGTAAACAAGCCGGTCGAGCGCCTGATCGTTGAAAACGGCAGATGCGCCGGCGTGGAATGCGCCGACGGGAGCTCATATCGGGCCGATAAGGCTGTACTTTCCACTGTTCACATCAAACAGCTCATCAACATGGCGCCCCGCGACTTGTGGCCCCAGGATTTTCTCGAAGGGGTGAAGACCTTCAATACCGGAGCTGCGTCGTTCAACTCTCATTTTGCTACTACTGAGCCGTTGAAATTTCCGGTTAAAGGTGGCACGGTCGTGCCGGTGCATATATCAAACATACAGAGCTGCAAACGCGCGCTGCGTTTCGAATCCGAGCTGGCCCTGGGTGAGTTTCACGTGGAGGAGCCGGTGCTGCATATCGTCCAGTGCAGCGTTGCCGACCCGACGCGAGCCCCCGCGGGCATGCATACCCTCAGGGTTCTCTGCGAGCAGGCAGTTTACGACTTGCCGGACGGAGGCCCGGGACGCTGGGAAGAGATCAAGGCGGAGGTCGCCGAGGCGCATCTAAAGGCCGTGCAACGCATCGCGCCCAATCTGACGAACGACAAGATTCTGGCGCGGTTTTCAACCTCTCCAGTCGATATCGAGCAAATGAACGCCGCGATGTGGCATGGCTCGTGTCACAGCGGCACGGACGGCCCGGCACAGGCAGGCGCCATGCGCCCGGTCCCTGGCTGGTCGCAACACCGTATGCCGATCCCCGGCTTGTATCTAACTGGCGGCACGACTCACCCTGGAGGCGGTGTGTCGGGAGGCCCTGGACGAAATGCCGCGGTGGTGATGCTCAAGGATTTCGGTACGAGCATTGAAGAAGTGGTGGCCAAGAAAGATCAGCAATCGAAGATATAACAGACATAGGAAATCCTTATTGGGATGGAATTTACGACCCCAATTAGGAATGAATTTTGCTGGTTTGACAGTTTTGCCAGATCTTTTGAGTGTAGGTCAAATTATTGATAGTTAAAATACCGCATGGTGCGAGGGGCGTGCTCGTGAAACGAACCAAGGGAAGGTTTATCTCATCTGTAGTGGTTGCTCTAACCTTGGCGGCGGTCTTTTTCGCAGTCTCGCTCACCGCGCCTCAGACACAATCCGCGCAAGCGCAAGCCATGGGTCAAGACGTATACAATACACCAGAGCCGTCTGCCGGACCCACACAGCCGCTCCCCTATAGCCACAAGACTCATTTGGCTCTGGGTCTACAGTGCCAGGGATGTCACACGAATCCAGACGCGGCCGGTTTGATGACCTTTCCCGATACCGCCACGTGCATGAAATGTCATATTTCCGTGGCGAAGAATAAGCCAAGTATCCAGAAGCTCGCGCGGTATGACAAATCCAAAACAGCACCTCCTTGGGTGAGGGTCTATACCGTCCTTCCGGGAGTGTCGTGGAATCATCGCAGGCATTTGGACGCTGGCATGAACTGTGAGATGTGTCACAGTGACGTTAGCCAGCTGGAAGTCATGACCAACGTCAAGAGCGTGACGTCGATGGGCGGATGTATCGATTGCCATAAACTGCACAACGCCAAGACCACGTGCATCACCTGCCATGCAGCCTGGGCTCCAGGCATGGTGGTTGTAAAGCAATAGAAGCAGAACCCCGTAAATCACCTAAGGACATTGCTGTGGCCGATCATGCATGTATTTCACCTGATCAAATGAAAAAGATCTTTTGATGTGGAGTGGCACGACTAGCGGCTCAAGTGCTTCGGGTTTGTACACCCGAGGCTCTGTTTTTGTTTGTAATCATTTTCATTTGTGTTGTTTCCCACTCCGTGAGCGCGCAGGAGCATAAGGCAACATCTCCGAAATTTAATCTTACATTGGTCGGGGCAGCACATTTTTTGGGGCACCGAAGCATAAAAGTGACCGAACTCCACTATGCTTCATAGATCGCAGGCCGCCCGCAGCGCCTTGAGGATGTGGTCCGCGGGACTTGGTAGAGGCCATTTGTTGGGCACGTTCTGGACACGTCTGAAATCGACCCTTCAAATACCCGCATAAACATTGAGGGAAAGAAAGTGCCGGAGGAGGGAGTCGAACCCACACGGCCTTGCGACCAACGGATTTTGAGTCCGCCGCGTCTGCCATTCCGCCACTCCGGCGTGACCTAGATTCTACACGACACGCGCCGCTTGCCAAAGACTTGCTAGGAGTCCCCTTCTCTGACTACACTTCGCGCAGGCGACGGGTCCTGCTCGTTCCAACACAGAGCGCACCCGAGCGACGATGCCGGAAACTTTGCCAGCCCCGACAGTTCAGCCTGCGCCTCGCGCCAACTGGCGCTTTGGATTCTGGGGCCTGATCGCCACGCAATTTCAAGGCGCGTTCAACGACAACGCCCTCAAGTTCCTGGTCATTTATCTGATTGTTGAACGCAGTTTTCCGCTGGCTGTTCGTGATCGCCTGGTGCTTCTGGTTGGGGCGCTGTTTGCTCTGCCGTACATTTTGTTTTCTCTGGCCGGGGGGTTTCTTGCCGACCGTTACAGCAAGCGGTCGGTGACCATTGGCACGAAGGTATTCGAGATCGCCGTAATGGTTTTTGCGCTCGTCGCGCTGGCCATCAGCAATCTCCCCATGGAGGCCGCCGCCGTCTTCTTAATCAGCACGCAGGGCGCGCTATTTGGACCGTCGAAGTACGGCCTGCTGCCTGAATTGCTCCCGGAAAAGGAACTCTCCTGGGGAAACGGCGTCATCGAACTGGGGACATTCGCTGCGGCCATCACGGCTACGATGGGCGCGGGATTTCTGGCTGTCGCGTTTCGAGGCCGGCAAATCTGGTCTGGCGTAATTCTTCTAGCGTTCACGCTGGCCGGACTTTTTTTGAGCCTCTGCATTTCGCGCCTCCCCGCTGCCGACCCTGCGCGGCGATTCCGGACCAATCCATTCGCCGATTTGGGCGGGCAACTGCGCATCATCTCGAGGGATCGCGTTCTCGGCTGGGCGGTTGCGGGCAACGCGTATCTGTGGTTCCTGGCGGCGCTGCTTCAATTTGTCATCATCGTCTATGGACATGATGTGTTGCGCGTGGGCGAAACTCAAATCAGTTACCTTCAGGCGGCGGTAGGAATCGGCATTGGAGTTGGCAGCCTCGCCGCGGGATATCTCTCGGGCGGAAAAATCGAATACGGCCTGATTCCGCTTGGCGCTATCGGGATGACCGTGTGTGGTTTTCTGGTTTCGCAACACGGCCTTGGCATTTGGCCGGTGCGCGTGGACCTTGGTTTGCTCGGATTTTTTGGCGGCTTCTACGCCGTTCCTCTCAATGCGCTCATCCAGCATCGCCCCAAGCCCGTGGAGAAAGGGGGCGTCATTGCCGCGTCAAATCTGCTCTCCTTCATTGGCGTTTTCCTTGCCGCGGGTCTTTATTTCGCGCTTTCCTCGGGGGCGCATTTTCAACCCAATCAGATTTTTCTGGCTGGCGCGGTCATGACTCTGGGCGCCACATTTTACGCCGTCTACTTGTTGCCCGACTCCCTTCTGCGTCTCGCGTTGTGGATGCTGACGCATTCGTTCTACCGAATCCGCGTGGAAGGCCGCGACAACATTCCGGAGCGTGGCGGCGCTCTGTTTGTCTCAAACCACATGTCCTGGGTGGACGCATTGCTGCTGATCGCTTCCACCGACCGACCGATCCGCTTTCTGATGTATGAGCCGATCTATCGCCATCCCGTCATTCACCCCTTCGCGCGCGTATTGGGCTGCATTCCAATTTCCTCCGAGCAACGCCCGCGCGACCTGGTTCATTCGCTCCGCGTTGCCGCGAACGCGATCCAGGCCGGCGAAGTGGTGTGCATTTTCGCCGAGGGACAGATGACGCGCATCGGTCAAATGCTTCCGTTCCGGCGCGGATTTGAACGCATCATGAAGGGAGTCGAAGCGCCCATCATCCCCGTCAGCCTCGACAATATCTGGGGAAGCATCTTCAGCTTCGAGCGCGGCCGATTTTTGTGGAAAATGCCGCGCCGGATCCCCTATCCAGTCACGGTCAGCTTTGGGACGCCGCTGCCCTCGCAAGCTACCGCGTTTATAGTCCGCCAGGCTGTTCAGGAGTTGCAGACAGCCGCATACGTCCACCGAAAAAAGAGAATGCGCACATTGGGTCGCCTGTTTCTCGACACTGTCCGGCGGCATCCTTTTCGATTTGCGATGGCCGACGCGCGCGTCCCCAAAATGTGCTTCCATGAGGCGCGAACGCGCACCGTCTTCCTGGCGCGGCGCCTCAAATCGCTGTGGGCGGGACAACGGATGGTGGGAATCCTGCTGCCTCCTTCCGTGCCCGGGGCGCTGGTGAATTTCGCCGCGGCGCTGTGCGGCAAGGCGCCAGTCAATCTGAATTACACCGCGTCGCGGGAAATACTGGAATCCTGCGTGCGGCAGTGCGAACTCCACACTGTGGTCACCTCGCGCGCGTTTCTGGAGCGCGTGAAAATTGAAGTCCCGGGAAAAATAATCTTCGTGGAAGACTTGGCCGCGCATCCGCGCTTCACCGAAAAAGTCGCCGCGCTTTTCATGTCCTGGATTTTTCCAGCGCGCTTGCTCGAACGCGCTCTTGGCCAGCGCATGCCCGCCAAACTCGATGACGTCGCCACTGTGATCTTTTCAAGCGGCAGCACCGGAGATCCCAAGGGCGTGCTGCTCTCCCACTACAACCTGGCCGCCAATATCGACCAGGTTTCGCAGACGTTCATGCTGCGCGGCCAAGACCGCGTTCTCGGGGTCCTGCCCTTCTTTCATTCCTTCGGATTTACGATGACGCTGTGGATGCCCGCGGCGCGCGGCGTGGGTGTCATCTATCATCCCAACCCATTGGACCTGGCAGCCATTGGCGGGATTGCGCGAAAATATAACATCACGTTTCTTCTCGCCACCCCCACATTCCTGCAGGCCTATTTGCGCCGCTGCGCGCCCGAGGATTTCGGCAGCGTGCAATTCGTCATGGTGGGAGCGGAAAAATTGCCCGAGCGCCTGGCGCAGGCATTCGAAGACCGCTTCGGGATTCGCCCGCTCGAAGGGTACGGGTGCACGGAATGTTCCCCAGTGGTCGCCGTAAACACACGCGACTTTCGCGCCCCGGGCTTCCGCCAGACAGGCGCCAAGCGCGGCAAGATTGGTCATCCCCTGCCGGGAGTCAGCGTGCGCGTCGCTGATCCGGAGACTCTGGCAACTTTGCCGATCGGTCAGGCAGGAGTGCTCCTGGTCGCGGGACCCAACGTCATGCAGGGCTATCTGGGAAGGCCCGAGAAAACTTCCGACGTGCTTCGCGAAGGCTGGTACGTGACTGGCGACATCGCCACCGTCGATGAAGATGGTTTTGTGGAAATTACGGACCGCCTTTCACGCTTCAGCAAGATCGGCGGCGAAATGGTGCCCCACATCAAGATCGAAGAGATACTGCACGAACTGGCCGAGGCCACCGAGCAAAGCTTCGTTGTCACCAGCTTACCGGATGAGAAAAAAGGCGAGCGCCTCGTTGTCCTCCACAATCTGTCCGATGACCGGCTAAAGTCCGTGCTCGAAAAACTTGGTCACTGTGACCTGCCTAATCTATGGCTCCCCCGCCCCAACCAGTTTTTCCACACCACCGAGTTCCCTCACCTCGGCACGGGAAAACTGGACCTGCGCGGCATCCGCGACCTTGCCGCATCTCTCGCGTCAAGAATCCAATGATCCACCCTGAGTGTTCCTTTGCGGCGCCACCAGCGGCTTAATCTATCTGCATCGTCGTGTTTAGATCCGCCGCGCCTCCTCAAGCCTCTTAGAAGATCGAAAACTTCACGTGAAGAAATTTCTTCGGGTCTTTCCGGAAATCGCCTGTCAAGAGACGCATATCCCCGGTCAGGCCGGCAATGTTGTCGTACAACTTGGGGTCGCTAAAAAACTTTCCTGCCGACGTGTCAATCGAATTCAGCTTTGCCGTGGCGCTGGAAAGGTTTTCTCCCACCTGGCGATACTGCAGGAACAAAGAGTCGTCGGTAGCGAGCTTTCCGAGCGTCCCTTTTCCAGCCTGTATGTTGCTCAAAAATACATTGCCGTTGTCCAGCATCTTTTTGGCGCTGTCGTGGAACTCCGAATCGTAAACCAGCTTACCCAGCGTGCCCTGTTTGGTTTGGACGGCTTCCAGCACATTATCCAGCCGGCCGGCAGTGGAATTTACGCGGTTATACATTTCGTCGCTGGTCACCAGCTTGCCGAGCGTTCCTTTTCCTGCCCTCACATCCGCCACCACACTGTCGACGTTGTTGAGTGATCTGCTCAGATGGTTATAGGCATCCTCGTCCACCATGAACTTGCCCAGCGACCCGCGCCCATTCCTGATGTCGGTCAGGATTTGGCTGGCCTGCTCGGTGATCGCGCTTAGGTTCAGCATCAGGTCGGCGCTGCGTTCGACGACGGCCTTGATGGCTTTCTCCTCTCGTCCGCGCACTTCTTCCTCGTTCTCCAGTTTCTTGCCGATGAAACCTCGATCGATATCCACGTAGCGATTGCCGAGCAATCCCTCGGTGATGAGCCCCGCCGAGGAGTCCGAGCGAATGTAGTTCTGGAATTCCTTCTGAATTCGCATCGTCACTTCGACGCTGCGGTCCTTGGCTGCCTGCTCGCTGCTTTTCGGCACAGCCATCACGATGCGCTCGACGTTTCCGACTTCCCCTCCGTCCAGGCGCACCGGTGCGCCAACCGTGAGGCCGTCGACCTCGGGAAGGAAGACGTGCAAACGGTATTTGGGCCCCAGAGCCCCGGCTCCGGTAACATAAAAAATGACCACGACGATCAAGGCCGCCGCAACCAGCACAAACAGCCCTACTCGCAGTTCGGTCCAAGTTAGTTGCTTGTTTTGCGCCATCTTCGCCCCTCCTCGGAAATCTTCAGGCACATCTTCGTAATTCAGACCAGAAAGTTTTTCAGATACTCGTCACGGGAATCAGCAA
>JBGOVX010000031.1:0-26560 GCA_041478355.1 Terriglobia bacterium
CCAGAGCCGTCTTCATTTCGTTCAGATCGCTTGTGAAATCATGTTCGGTATCCAGGTAGTATTCATCGTTGAAGTTGACGACAAACCCCTCGTCTTGCGGGTTGGAAGTCTTGACGAAGGTGAGGGCGGCGGCGTTCACTTGCGGACGCTTGTCCCGCATGCTGCCGCTATTGTCAACCACCAGGCCGAAACTGACCGGAACGTCCTCTTGCTTGAAGACCGACAACTTCTGTTCGACCTTGTCTTCGAAGACCCGAAAATTGTCCTCTTTCAACCCCGGCACGAAGACGCTCCGGTCATTCAGAACCGACGCGTGCAGCACCACCAGGCTGACCTGAGACTGAATCTTATAGGTACCCTGGCCGCCTTGCGGCTGCGCGGACTGCGTTTGTGGCGCTTGCGGTTGCGTCGAGGGTGAAACCGGGGCTTGCTGCTGCGCGAAGGCGCCGGTCCCCAGGCACACAGCCACGCAGGTGAGAAAAAATGTCTGCACAAAAAATGTTAAGCGGCCACGGCTACTGGGATGGCGCGTAATATCCTGTTTTTGCGTAAACATTAAGGGGAGGGAGGCCCTTGGGTGGGTGCAGCTTGACCTTAATCTTCCGCCAGATTCCGTTTTTTTGCCCATTGCTTGGTTTGTATCCCAGAACATATTGGCTACGCAACTCCATCCCGATTTTTGCGGCTATATCAGGTAACTCGCCGATATTCGCTACCGGAAAAACACGTCCTCCGGTCATCTCGGTCATTTCCGAAAGCAGGGAAGGACCGTTGAGTTCTTCGGATGTCCGCGACCGAATGCTGACTGGATCGAAAATACCGATCGCATAAAGCTGGCAGTCGGCCTCTTTCAGAAAGTTCTTTACGTCGCTCTCATTGTACCGGCTATGATTATCCCCCCCGTCGGATATGATGAGCAAGGCCCGTTTGGCGTTATGTGCACCCCTCATCTGGCTGAGTCCAAGGTAGACTGCGTCCAGCAAGGCCGTGCGTCCGCGGGAAGAGGTGAACATCATGCGGGTTTGCAATTCTTCCACGCTATTGGTGAACTCGCTGGTAAGTTCCGCCCGGTCGTTGAAGCTCACCAGAAAAAATTGATCGAGAGGGTTTGCCGTGCGCATGAATTGCACCGCGGCTTGGCGCGCCTTCTCCACTTTGTCGGACATGCTCCCGCTCATGTCAAAAATCAGTCCGATGGAAACAGGGACATCTTCGCTCGATAGGTTAACAACCTCCTGTTCAACACCGTCTTCGAACACGCGGAAGTTGTCCTTTTCCAGGCCCGTCACCAGGCGGTTCAGCGGATCGGTGACTGTGACGTTCACCAGGGCCAGAGTAACGTCTACCTGAATTCCGTTGGCCTGTATCTTTTTGGGAGCGTCGGTCGGGAGGGCGGGTTGAACGGGGCCCTGAGACTGAGCAAACCCCGCAGCCACAATCAGAGCACACACAACGAGAACTACTGCGCCAAAACAAACCTTCGTGCGTCGGGCCATCACGCCATTGCCTGCCTTCTACCGCACTGCTGGGCGACCGCAGTTATTCCAAATCATTTTACCACTTGGGAGGTTCAACACAAGTCCCCGCCAGCTTTTGGTACTGGGGTAGCCCAGACGCTCTTGTCTGTGCGCCTTGTCCAAGCGGGCCACCGGCTGGGCAATGTGGTAGCATTTCCATTCATGGCTATCGCGATTATTCCCGCACGTTATGCCGCAACGCGCTTGCCGGGCAAGCCGCTGGTTGCACTTGCCGGCAAATCGATGATTGAGCGCGTGTGGGAGCGCACACGTCGCGCGAGCAAGATTTCCCGAGTCATTATCGCCACCGATGACCAGCGCATCGTTCAGGCCGTCATTGGATTTGGAGGCGAGGCGGTTCTGACCCGCCCCGAACATCGCTCCGGCACCGAGCGCGTCGCTGAAGTGGCTGTGACTCCCACCTGCAAAGACGTGGAGATTTTCGTCAATGTCCAAGGGGATGAGCCGTTAATCGAGCCCGATGCGATCGATGCCGCCGTGGAAGCGGTTGAATCGGATGAGAGCGTATCGGTCGCAACGCTGATGGTTCCCATCGCCAGGCCTGCCGACATCATGGACCCCAACGTCGTCAAAGTCGTGCTCGACTTCGATGGCGACGCGCTTTATTTTTCCCGCGCGCCGATTCCCTGGGTGCGAGACCGCAACGCGCCGGTCCACGCGCGGCACATGAAGCATCTTGGCCTGTATGCGTTTCGCCGCGCCGCGCTTCTTGAATTTCCAACTCTGCCGCTGGGCGATCTCGAGCGTATCGAGCAGTTGGAGCAGCTTCGCTGGATGGAAAACGGGTACAAGATTCGCGTCGCTGAAACCGTGCATGATTCGGTAAGCGTGGATGTGCCGGAAGATGTCAAGCGAGTTGAAGAACTGCTGCGCGACTCGCCCTCTGCCTGAGTATTGTCTTGCCGGAGAATTATCTCTAGAACTGCCTGAATAGCTCCCCGGCTGCGAGGCGCCCGGTGTCAGTCCCTAACAGAATCACCTGCATGCCGTTCACGACATAAACGGCAAAGTTCCGGTTGTCGGTCGAAGGATTGAGCGTAAGTGTGCCGCGTTCACTGGAAGATGATGTTGCATACGTGCCGGTAATCGCTTCACCCGTGGTGAGTGTTCCCGCATCGTTGATGTCGATGGCGTTCGGCGGGATGATTCCTGATGGGATTGCTCCCAAGCCATCCGCCTTCAATTGTCCCAGGAAAACTTCGGAGGAGGATGCAGACAAGCCACTGCTTGCGACTGCGTAGTTTCCCTGGATTGACGCCAGTGAAAACGCCGAACTCAGTTGCTTCGAAAAAAATCCGTCCACCACGACGCCGGCATGGATCGAATCGGTTTCCTGAAAGACGGCGCTTCCCACCGGGCCAAAATAGAATACATACGATCGGGCGCCAATGAATGCCATGCCTCGTCCATTCGGAGTTACAGTGTAGGATCCGCTGAATGCGACATTGGCGTTCGGTGCGCCGTTTACATTCTCATCCAAAACGCCGCTGGTTAGAATGCCATTTCCATCCGCCAAAAAGCTTCCAGCCGCTGCGTAGGTTCCGCCCGAACCAGGTCCCGCCAAGAGAAATGCATAATGTCCATTGAGAGAAGTCTTGTCAAACGTGAGGTTGGGGACTTGCTGGAAGGTACCGCCGGCTACCTGTTGCGCCGGGCTCGCGTCGGTTCCGACAAATTTGGCTGAGCCTCGCGAAACGATATAGAAACTGAAGTGCAGCGTCGCGCTCGAGGTGACTAGGGAAACTGTTCCACGCCCGTTGGTGACCAGATAGGAACCCGTGAAGACACTCTGCGCAGTCAGCGCACCGCCGTCATTGATGTCCATCAGGCCGCTGGTGATTCCACCCGCGCCATCGGCTGTGAATTCACCAATCTGGGAGAGGGTATTCGAGCCGTGCACGCCAGCGAAGTCAAACACATACGTGCCGCTTAAACCGGAAATGCCGAATGTGGAGGCATCTTGCAAATTAGCTTGCCCGATGGAGGTTCCGCTGCCGTCGAAGCCGATGATTTGCAGTTGGGTGCTGTTCACGAACACGAAATCAAACGAAGCGGGTGTTGTTGCCCGGTTGTCAGTGAATGTCAGCGTGCCCCGCCCATCGACGCCTATCGTGTAGGCGCCAACAAATGAAATCGGGCTCAATGTGACACCCAAAGAGTCATTAATGTCCTCTTGTCCACCGAACAGGTTACCGTTGCCGTCGGCTGAAAAGCTGCCCGCGCGAAAGAAAGCGCCTGTCGCATTTCTTCCGGACATCGAAAAAGCGAACGGCCCTTGAAATGAGGATGTGGCAAAACCTGAAACAGTTACTGTGGCGTTGGCCTTAGCCGTTGGAAAGTCATTCGAGGCTGCGGTGACGGTCACGGTCGAGCCGATCGGAGGAGTTAATGGCGCGGTGTAGAGGCCGTTCGAATTGATGGTGCCGAAGGTCGTGTTACCGCCCAGGATATTATTCACCAGCCAGTCCACATTTGTGGTTGCCGCGCCGGTCACAGTCGCGCTGAACGTGAGTGTATTCGCGGTGCCCGAGGACACAGTCAAGGAGGCGGGAGAAGTAAGCGTTACCGTGGGGGCAGGCAAGATGGTCACCGTGGAAGGGGCGGACAATGCTGGTTCTTCATACGAGACAGCAGCAACTTTAACGGTCGTTGTAGAGGGGACCGTAGTGGGCGCGTGGTACAGTCCGTTGGAGTCGATTCTTCCTGTCGTGTCATTTCCGCCGGTAACGCCATTGACTTGCCAAGTGATCACGTTATTGGTGCCGCCCGAAACCGCTGCAAAAAATTGCTGGGTGGTTACCACATTCACCGAGGCGGTAACTGGTGAAATCGTGATTGTGATTCCGGTCGTTGGATCAATACACGTGGAAGAAGAGGCCGATGAAGACGTGGTAGCGGTCGTGGTCGTGCAGGTTATGGCCGTGCTCGGAGCTGCATAACTGTGGCAGGAGGCCAGACCGGGCAGAGCGACGAGCAATGCAAAGAAGGGAAGGCGTCTCACTGCGCCTCTCGCTTCCATCCTAGAGATTTCGCCCCACCGTTGTTCATTCTCAACGCCGCTCCCCAAAATACAAAATTATATCTCATCTTAACTTTGGCCAAGCCCTCCCGATCAATTCGCCTATCTAAATTCGCGCATCGGGCAAACCACAAGCGGAAGGACGCGGCCCTAGAACTGATTATAGAGCGAGCCAATCGCTGTGCCCGTACTGTCCGCGCCAAGAACAAAAAACTGAGTCGGGCTCACCATGTACAGCACGAAGGTCCGTGCGGGACTTCCGAAAACCATAGTGCCGCGAAGCGTCCCTACAGGAGTCGGGAGGTAGGTGCCGGTATTGGGGGCGATTGTCTGTGTCACGCCGAAATCATTGCTATCAAGGGAGCCGGACGTCACGTTGCCTGTGCCGTCTGCAGTGAGCTGTCCAACGATATCTACCCTGCGGCCCGCCGCGCCCGCGGCGTTTGTCCCAGCCAGACTGAGAGCGTAACTGCCGCTTAGAGAACCGTTCACAAATGGCCCGCCCTGCGGTGGAACTATGAAACCATCGGCGACGACCGTGGCAGTAGTTTCCAGAATCGCGGCATTACCCTGCAAAATCATGTAAAACACATAGCTGTGGCCGGGAATGGTGATCGTGCCCCTGCCGTTTACGACAGTATCAAACGTGTACGTGCCGCCGAAGGGCGCTGCTGACGTCACGGTTCCGCCGCTATTTTGATCCAGAGTCCCGGAACCAGCAACGATGACGCCAGTTCCGTCGGTTGTGAAACTACCCAGATCCGTGATTTCGGTAGCGGCGACCGTACCAGCCGTTTCGAGTACCAGGGGGCTGTTCAATGCAAGTGGGCCCCAAGGAGCAAGGGTTTGTTGCTTGTACGCATCGCCAACCAGAGCGGGAAACGAGTCAGTCTCGATAAACTTCGCGTGGCTTGCTGAAATCATGTAAAAGCTAAACGTATATGTGGTAGCTGATATGACGATCGGGAAGCTACCCCGGCCGTTCGCACTTAGCGAATAAGTAGAGGCGCTAATGGGAAGTTCACTTGGCGTTCCGTTGTTATTGATATCCACTTCACCGGCAGTGACTGCGCCGCTTCCCGCAGCGAAGGAAGCGGTAAATTGTCCCACTTCCGACTCAGGCGTCGTGGCGGCGGATAGGCCGGAAAAGATGAATGTGTACGTTCCGTTCAATCCACTAGTGAACACCGAAGTGTCCTGAAGGATCAGCTCTCCGGAGGCTGTGCTGCCCGAGTCAAATTCGATAATCTGAGCGCGCTGCGCTGAATCCATGCTGATGCGGAACTGGCTGGTGGGAGCTGTGCAAGCGGTGCTGGATGGTTCGCAGAACTGCATGGTGCCCCGGCCGTCCGTTCCAATCAAGTAGGCGCCAGTGAAAGATATCGGCTTTTGAGTTGTGCTGCTGGGCTGGGGATTTACGTCTTCGATCCCGCCTATAAGATGGCCCGAGCCGTCGGCCGTAAAACTTCCCGCGCGAGCTACGAATCCATTGCTACTGGTAAGCCGTCCCTTCATTGAAAATGCGTAGGGACCCTGCAACGCCGCATTGCCGAAGACCACCGTAACGGTCACGAATTTGGTTTGTGTTGCGACAGCCTGCGATGTGGCGGTGATGGTGACAGTCTGCCCCGGTGGCGGAATCAGGGGCGCAGTGTAGTTGCCCTGAGCCGAAATGGTTCCGATATTTCCGCCAAAAGCGCTACTGAGGCTCCAGAAGACAGAAATAGTTGCTCCGCCGGAAGCGGTGGCGGTACAGGCTAGCGACTGGCCGGAGGAAACTGTCGACGAGGAACCCTTGGTAGCAGGATCCACGCAAGTGACGGCGTTAATCGCCGTAGCTTGCTGGATGGTCACGCTGGTCGTAGCGGTCAAACCGGTTTTCGCTTGGGCCGTGGCGGTGATGGTGACAACGTTGGTGGTCGGCACCGTCCCGGGAGCCGTATACAAGCCGCTGCTATCGATCGACCCTGTGCCAGTCCCACTGATTGACCAATTCACTAGGGTGCTGCTCAGGTTTAAGACCCTAGCCGTGCATTGATCCTGTTGACCTACGGTCACGCTGGAGAGGGCGCATGAAACCGTAATGGTTGGGTTGGCCGCCGCGCTGGAACCGCCGCCGCAGGAACTCAGGGCCACCAGTGCCGGAAGAAACGCAAAGACTAGAAGCAGGCGCTGCCACCGCGCCTTCTGGAGACACATGTAAAAATTCGCCTGACGCACTAGGAATCCCCCCGATTTGACCGATGCCAATTTTGCTGTGGAAGATGTGGGCGCCTCATGTTGAGGAAGCACACGCCGCATCGATACGCATCATTATATCCACCCCAAAATAACAAAAGTTCCACACACATCCGTTTGAACGTGACCCTCGCAAAGAGTTTTTACCGCAAACGCTGAAACTACGGATCTCCCGCGCTTGGATCCGGCGCGCTTGGTACAATACCAGATTACCAGGCACGATTCTGCCGGGCAGATTCACATCCCCCGCGAGGCATAGATGCAGACTCGCATCATTGTGTCGCCTGCACTTGGCGGGATTAAACAATAGACAGTTGAGCCGGGATAAAGTCAAGGAAAATTTGCACTTCCAGCGTTGTTCCGGCGCGCCCTGGCCTGTAATTGCAGAGAACAGATGGCCCGGGCTCTCCCACCCCGCGAATGAACCTTCCTTGACACTTCTTCGGGCGGGACAGTACACTGCCTTGCTTAACTTTTCAGGGGTCTGATTCGATGCTGCTCTCGCGGGATTACGTTTCGTACATGGCAGGTGAGGTGGTCAAGCGGCTGGTTGCGTCGAAAATGATTGAGACGCCTTCCGCCGAAGGGCTGGCGCAACGTGTGCGCGCCGCGATGCAGGACGAAATCAGCATCGAGGACCGCCTGAATGAAGAGGTCCGCGAGATTCTGACAAAATACGCCGATGACATGCGTCGCGAGGGTGCGTCCTACCAGGAGATGTATAAGAAAGTGAAAGGCGAACTGGCGCGCCAGAGGAAGCTGATTCTGCGTTAACGCGTTGCCTGATCGCAATGCAACAGGACGAAAGGGAAAAGTATCAACCAGCCGATGCGACTCAGCCGAGAAAAGACTATCCGTCTTTCCCACATCATCACCGATGTTCTGGTTTCCAATGACGCAGTGGAATTCATCGAAGACCGCGACACCATCCGTCAAAAGACCGTGCAGATTCTTCAAGAATTGTTGAAGGAAGAAGAAACGGTGGACACCGAAGTTCGCAAAAAAATCAGTTCCCAGAAGAAGGAAATCCTCGAGGGAAGCGAAGAATGGGACGTGGTTTACCGCAAATACTACGCCGAGGAGATGCGCCGCATGGGTGTCGTCCACGTGTCCAACCCCCACTAGTTCGGCGGCGGTATTTCAGAAACCAGGGAATTCATTGCAATAAAAATGGGCCGTCCGATGCTGCCGGACGGCCCTGAATGTTTTGGCGGCGGATATCCCGGGAGTTATTGTCCGTCGTCTGTCCGCTTCTTCAGTACCGGCCGGTCCGGATCGGAATCGTCATTGGCTTGCGGTTGCTGCTTATCGGTCTTGTCCTGTGTTTGCTGCTCGGTCCGTGTGCGCAAGGTAGGCTTATCTTTATTCAGCTTTTTGTCATCCAGCTTGGTTTTGTTTTCGATCTTACGAAGCCGGAACTTGATCAAGTCAAATTCCGATGTGGTTACCACGTATTCATCGCGCGCCGGAAGAATGGTGGCAATTTCCTGCTGCGCTTTTTGCACGCGTTCCGGCGTTGGGGGATGCGTGGAGAAAACCTTTGGGATGCTTCCCGGGTGGCGCCGTTCTTCCGCCTCAATCTTCTCGAAGAAGCTCACGAAAGCATTGGGGTCATACCCGGCCTTGTACATATATTGGAGGCCTAGATAATCGGCTTCCCGCTCGGCATCGCGTGAGAATTTCAGGAATCCCAGGGGAATGGCCAGGTTCAGGCCCTCGTAGAGGCCGTAGCCGGCCCAGCCGGCAGGTCCCAGTAAAATCAAAGGGATCGTTGCCCACTGTGCAATCTCGCCCTTGGTAGCATTCTTGGTGCCGTGCCGGGCGGCAACATGCGCGATTTCGTGCGACATTACACCCGCAAGTTCCGCTTCTTCGTCGGCTCGCAGAATCAATCCGCTATTCACATAGAAAAATCCGCCGGGCAGAGCAAACGCGTTGATTTCATCGGAATCGATCACCTTGATGGTGAAGGGCACCTTGGCATCGGAATTTCGCACCAGGTTTTGCCCGACGCGATTCACATACTCGACCACCACGGGGTCGCTGATCATCTTGGAGGTTTTTTCAACTTCTTGAGCGGCCTGCTTCCCGAGCGCGATCTCGCGCTCCAGGGAGTACAGGTTGACGCCTTTTCCGACGCCGCGATTTCCGATGGAATTGACATCTTTCTCGGAACCTGCCTTAACGTTTGTCGGCGCTTTGTCCTCGTCGGCCGCGGCCGGTTGCTGCTGATTCTGGATCGAGGGTTGTTGTGTCTGGCTGGTAGCGGTGGTCTGCGACGGTGGCTGCGGTGGCGATTGTGGCGAGATCTGTTGCGGAGCCGCGAATCCCGCCGGTACCGCCAGGGAAAAACCCAGGACTGCTGCGAGCACGATGTTGCAGAGGCGTTTCATCGCTCCTCCTGAAATTCTCAATAACAACAGTATACAATACCTCCGGCCACAAAGGAGGATACTCTGTAGCAAATGAGATGGGCCAGTGTGGAAATAGGTTTCCTGCACAGTGTTGGAAAGCTGCACCCGGAGGGTGATTGACACACGCAGGAGTTCTGATTACCCTCGATATAGCATGGAAATAGGCGTCGCGATAGCTGGTTGAATAATGGCAAAGCAGTTAAAACGGGACACTCATGGCGAGACAGCAAATCCAAATCGGGCAAGTGTGGAAGAGAGTCGATACGGGAGAAACCTTCCTGGTTACCAAACTCTATAGCGAGGCTCTGACAACCATTGCCGTGCTACGCCCTACCTGGGCGGCCACCGAGTCCATGATCCGGGTTCGTGTCGAACGCCGGGGCGAAACGCAAGACCTCCCCGGGTATTCCATGGCTCAGGAGAGCGATGGCGGGTAGCGCTTCCCCCGTTAAATGGAGCGCACAGGCAGCATCATAACATCTTCAACCTGCATGACTTCTTTCACCAGGAATGGTTCCGCGTACATAACCCCTGCCATTTGACCATAATAGCGAGCAATCAGATTCACCTCATGGTGCAGCCGGTCGAGCGGGATGTCCACCTTCGATTTCTTGTCCTTGGGTTTGGGGCGGAATTGAGAGTGGTAGGCCAAGATGGCGCGATACCTCCGGTCGAAATGTCGCGTTATGTCTACTACAAACGTCGGCCTTACCTCTCGGTAATACACGGTCGAATACAGAATCTTGAACGGGCGAAACGCTTCGCCCGCAATCGGCAACTGCTTTAATCCCGCCAGAAAGCAGCCTTCGTAGCCCAGCCGCGCGGCAATGTAATGGTCCGGGTGGCGGCCCTCCCAATAGGGAAGAATCACGGTGTGGGGTTTTAGGGCGCGAATGCGTCGCGCGACGGCCAGCTTATACTCCTGGTTGACTTCCAGGCGTGCATCCGGCAAGCGCAGATTCTCGCGGTGCGTTACGCGCAAGATCTTGGCGGCCCTGGCGGATTCCTTTAACCGAATTTCGGGATTCCCGCGAGTTCCCATCTCGCCCGCGGTCAGGTCCATAATGCCGGTCTTGTAGCCTTGTTCGGCAGCCGCAAGCAGGGTGCCGCCACAAGTCAGCTCCACGTCATCGGGATGCGCTGCAATCGCTAATAGATCCAGTTTCATTGACCCTCCCCGATCCTTTCGGAGACATCGAAGAGTAGCATAGGCTTCCGCCTGTGCTCTCTAGATTCGCTCTCGCATTAAGGACACAGCCTGAAGCCTATGCTACCCAAAAACCGTAGCACCCGAATTGCGTCTCGAAGTGCGATAGGATATTGCCGCCTGGCAAGGAGAGGGAAGTCGTGTCGCAAACATCACTGACAGGGAAAGTGGCGCTGGTTACCGGAGCGGCAAAACGCGTTGGGCGGAGCGTGGCCTTGCGACTAGCCTCGGAAGGCGCCGACGTCATCGTGAATTACCGGGGTTCGAAAGCGGAGGCCCGAGAAGTCGTTTCGCAAATCGTGGCCATGGGCCGCCGCTCGATCGCGATTCAGGGCGATGTCGGCAAGCGCCCGGAGGTGCTTGCGCTATTTGCGGTGGTGGAACGGGAATTCGGCCGCTTGGATATCCTGGTCAACAATGCAGGGATGTTTTTCCCCGCGAAATTTGAAGATCTGACCGAAGAGCAGTGGGACACCATTCTGGACACAAATTTGAAATCGCAGTTCTTGTGTTCGCAAGCAGCGGCGCCGATGCTTCGGCGCACCGGCGATGGCCGGATCATTAATTTTGCATCGCTCGGAGGCTTGCTGGCATGGCCGGCGTACACGCACTACTGCGTATCAAAAGCCGGCGTCATCATGCTGACCCGCTGCCTGGCGCGCGCGCTCGCTCCCGAAATCACCGTAAACGCGGTCGCACCCGGGACAATTTCTTTTCCCGGTGATGCGCCGGAAATTGCCGAAGACTTCATCCGGCGTGCGCCATTGCGCCGGGCGGGCGGCCCTGGGGATATCGATGATGCCGTGGTTTTTCTCGCGCAATCGCCATTCATTACCGGGCAAGTCATCGTGGTTGACGGCGGCCGCAGCCTAACTTAGCCTTGGAAACCAATCCACCTAATCCAATCGAATCGAACCCGAGGAAAGTAATTCAATCAGTTCTTTATCCGCCGGCAGGAAGTCGTATTGAGGCAGCACGGAAGTATCGGACCATTCGAATCGCTCAAAGACTAAATTCTGCAACCGGGCGAGGGCGTCAATTTCCACGCGAAAAAAAATCAACGAGATCTCCTGCTGGAACTCCCTGTAGCGGTAGGTCGTGCGGAAAAATTCACTGCCGATGGTGGCATCCACACCCAACTCCTCGCGTAATTCACGCGAGAGCGCTTCGGCGGGTGACTCCCCGGGTTCGACCTTGCCGCCGGGGAATTCCCATTTCAGTCCGTGGGAGTCGTCGCGCCTTCGCTGACACACCAGAAGCTTCGAATCCCGGGTGATCAGTGCTGCAACAACGATGCGCATGAAATTGGGAACTTACGCGGGTGGAAGTCGCCCAGCCGCTCGACTTCGTTCCCGCTTAAGTGACGCGGGGGTTTGGTTTCTCGACGTCGATGTTCAGGTCCTTGATGGCTTTTTCCGCCACGGCAGATTCAATCTTTCCGTCACACTGCAATTCATACAGAGTGGCCAGGGTAATGAACCGAGCATCCACTTCGAAAAAATCACGAAGCGCGGAACGTCCCTCGCTGCGGCCAAACCCATCGGTTCCAAGCGCAGACAGGCGCCGGGGAAGCCACCGGCTGACAAGATTGGGCAGGGCCTTCAGATAATCGGTCGCGGCGACCAGTACGCCCTCGGCGCCGGCGAGGCATTGTGAAATATAGGGAACCTTCGGTTTTTCGGCCGGATGCAACAGGTTCCAGCGCTCGGTATCGATTCCGTCGGTGTAAAGCGCCTTGTAGCTGGTGACGCTCCAGACATCGGCTGCGACTCCGTATTTCTCCTGCAGGATTTCCTGCGCTTGCAGAGCCTCGCGAAGAATGGCGCCGCTGCCGAACAGTTGAGCGCGCAGCTTCGATTTCCTGTTTTCAGACGCGCGGTATTTGTACATGCCCTTGAGAATTCCGTCGTGAACTCCCTCCGGCATCGCCGGCATCGCATACGCCTCGTTCATCAGTGTGATGTAGTAGAAGATGTTCTCGCCGTCCTTGTACATGCGCCGGATTCCGTCCTGGATGATGACGGCAACCTCATACGCAAACGCGGGATCATACGCTCGCAGCGTGGGAATCGGGAGCGCCAGGACGTGGCTGTTGCCGTCCTGGTGTTGCAGGCCTTCACCGGCCAGCGTGGTGCGTCCCGCCGTTCCGCCCAGCATAAACCCGCGGCACCGCATATCCGCAGCGGCCCAGATAAAGTCGCTGATTCGTTGCAAGCCAAACATCGAATAGTAAATGAAGAATGGAATCGTGTCGATTCCGTGAGTCGCATACGCGGAACCCGCGGCGATGAACGATGCCATCGAACCCGCTTCGGTGATTCCTTCCTCGAGAATTTGTCCGTCCTTGGCTTCCTTGTAATAGAGCAGAGTGTGGAGATCGACTGGCTCATAAAGCTGGCCACGGCTGCTGTAGATGCCCACCTGGCGGAATAGCGACTCCATACCGAACGTGCGAGCCTCATCGGGAACGATGGGGACAACCAGCTTCCCGATTTCAGGATCGCGCATCATTTGCCGCAACATCCCGACGAATGCCATCGTGGTAGAGACTTCACGACCGTCGCTGCCCGTCCAGAACTCGCGAAATAGCGCGTCGTGGTCGGCAACCAGCGGCTTGGAACGCACGCTGCGGGAGGGCACATAGCCGCCCAGCTCCTGACGGCGCGCGCGAAGGTATTGGATTTCCCGGCTGTCATCCGCCGGACGGTAAAACGGAGTTTCGGCAAGCTGCTCATCATTGATGGGAATGCCGAAACGCGACCGAAACTCGCGAAGTTCATCTTCGTTCAATTTTTTTTGCTGGTGAGTGATGTTTCTGCCCTCGCCGCTTTCACCCAATCCATAGCCTTTAATGGTGCGCGCGAGAATGACCGTGGGAGAACCCTTGTGGTCTACAGCCGCTTTGTAGGCGGCATAAACCTTGCGCGGGTCGTGCCCGCCCTGCCGCAACGTGCGCAGGGCCTCGTCGGGAATGCCCTCGACCATTTTCAGCAGACGAGGATCGGTGCCGAAGACATGCTCGCGGACGTAAGCGCCGGATTCCACGACCAGTTTTTGAAATTCGCCGTCCACCATTTCTCCCAAGCGCTTCACCAGCAGGCCATCGGTGTCGCGCTCGAACAGCGGATCCCAATCGCTCCCCCAGAGCACCTTGATCACGTTCCAGCCCGCGCCCCGGAAAGCGGCTTCCAGTTCTTGAACGATCTTGCCGTTGCCGCGCACCGGTCCATCCAGGCGCTGCAGGTTGCAATTGATCACAAAGATGAGATTGTCGAGATTTTCGCGGGAAGCCAGCGTGATGGCTCCCAGGCTCTCCGGTTCGTCGGTCTCGCCATCTCCCAGAAAGGCCCATACTTTGCTGTCGGTGGCGGGTTTGAGCCCTCGATTTTCGAGGTAACGATTAAAGCGAGCCTGGTAAATCGCCATGAGCGGGCTGAGGCCCATCGACACCGTGGGGAATTCCCAGAAGTCCGGCATCAGCCACGGGTGAGGATAGGAGGAGAGTCCTCCGCCAGGCCTTAGTTCGCGCCGAAAGTTTTCCAGTTGCTTTGTGGAAAGGCGGCCTTCCAGATACGCCCGGGAATAGACGCCGGGAGATGCGTGCCCCTGAAAATAGACCGTGTCGCCCTCGAATTGCTCGGTGCGCCCGCGGAAGAAATGGTTGAAGCCAATTTCGAACAAGGTAGCGGCTGAGGCGTAGGTGGAAATGTGTCCGCCGATGCTGTGATCGACCCGGTTCGCGCGCACCACCATGGCCAAGGCGTTCCAGCGAATCAGGCTCTTGATCCTGCGTTCGATCTCCTGGTCGCCTGGAAAGACACCCTGTTTCTCAGGTGGAATCGTGTTTATATACGGGGTGTTTGCCGTGAAAGCCGACCCTACACCCAGGAATTGAGCGCGAGAGCGTAGCCGGTCCAGAAGGAAGCCTGCGGACTCTTCGCCTTCCTCCTTCAATAACGCATCGAAGGATTCAATCCATTCCTGCATTTCCTGGAGATCAATGCCGGGTGTTCTTACCACAGAATCGTCAGCCATTATTTCTTGCCCCTACCCTCAGCGGGTGAACTACAAAGTTTGTCCAATCGGCGACAGACGCCACAATTTCCAGAGTCCCTTGAATTCGGCTGACCAGGCAACCTGGCTCGTCAGCGAGCGGCAAATCTTTCGGCGGAATTGGGGTTGGCCCACGGAGTGAGTTCGGGCTCCCACCCCAGTACAAGCAGCGGCATACGTGGCTGCTGCCGACCAAGTTACTAAAACCACTGGACACACTAATATTAGCAGGTATGCGGAATCCTGCAATTAACTTTCGCAATCCCTCATTGAAAGTGTGCTTAGTTGCGTACCGAACTTAATACTGGGACGGGATAATCCGGCAGCTTCTCCTTGCTGATATCGGCTCGCTTTACTTCGAGTTCATCAAAAAGAACCGCGGGACTCACGACGGTCATGAAAGGAATGCCGGAGCGATTGCTAACCAGGGGATCATTTCCGGCGGCGATCAAATCGCTGCGCAGCGCGCGCGTGTCCAGTTCATTGAATATCGCGCCGCGGACCAATTCTTCGTGCCCGTCATCGGTCCACACGCGGTAAAGTACGCGTGGCAATAATCGCGGTCCGAGGGTATCCACAAAATAGCCATACTTCAGGCCGCGATCGCGGCACAGGTCGAGCAATTGTTTCTTGAGTTCCTCACGCGTGCTGGTCTTTGCCGCACGGATGAATAGATTTCCCGGCGATGGCGCGGTGGTTCCGTTACCTCCGGCTCGTCCATGTCCATTCGAGCTCGGGAAATCACGGATGGGCTGGCGTCCAATCAGGAAATTCGTCAGCAGGCCTTTATCCACCACCGTTACTGGAGCGACAGGCACGCCCTCGTCGTCCACTTTATAGGTTCCACCCAGGCTATGACCGGCAAATGTCTCCACCGTGGGGTCGTCCACAATGGATATAAAATCCGGCAACACTCTGGCCTTCAGGCTGCTTGCGTATGCCCCTGTTGTCCGGGCAGGTCGTCCCAAAGCCGGCTTGAATCCCCGCACGTTTGGAAGAACCAGATCGGAGAACATATCGGCTGCGGCATCGTTTGAAAACAGCACCGGACCGCGATATTCTTCATCCACAATGGGAGCCTCGCGCAGCTTCCTCATTACATTCGCCAGTATGAGCGCATCAGCCTGGAATTGGTCTGGAGTGGGCATTTCTTCAATGCGGCTGGATGCGTATTGAGGAGACCGGTCCAGGCGCATTCCGTCTCCTGCCTGTTCGCTAGCGCCAAGGAGCATGAGGTAATGGGTTGAGCCCTGGCGCGTAACGGTCCCTTCGGTGTTCACAAAATATTCGGACAGGGCCAGGAAGTTAAGGCTGGCCGTAAAAGTTTGAATCTGCGGGTCAGTTTTATAAACCGATGTTGCCGATTCCAGCATCCTGGTCCATTTCGCAAGGTCCAGTTCCAGTCTTGCGACCGGACCAATGGATTGGACCGCCGCGGCCTTTGCAAAGTCATCCACCGGCTGCTCGATGTTCATCTGCTTCAGCAACGATTGCTTTGCGGCCAGGGCTTCGCCAGCCCGTTTGTAGGCCTGATCGGTGGCCATCCAGATCTGGTGACGGATCGCCAACTCGTCGTTATCGAGAGGCAAAATATCGCTGACTCCCTGGCCGGGACCGTAGTAACTGTCGGCCTTGTAGTCGCCCAGGCGCACGACGGCGCGCAGCAACCGCAGCCGGCTGCGGTTCTGAGCGCGCAGCGCGCCAAACGCCGCGTCCGCTTCGAATTGGTCCACGTCAAAGACGCGGTACTCGATGTAAAACGGCGCGCCAACATTCTCCATCTTGAGCTGTGTTTTCGAACGGGTTAGTTCCGCCTGCAAGGCGCGCAGGATGGGGTCCGCCGAGGCGCCGTCCGCGGCCTGCTTTTGCTGCGCGCACGCGGGAAACGCGGAAGTCACCAGAAGGGCAGTCAATGCCACGGTCAGCATTCGCAAAGAAAGACGCATGGCTCGAATCGGTCTTTTGTCACAGGCTTCAGCAGGTGTGGTTTTCGTTGTCCTCTGAATTAATCCGGTCATCGCGTACCGCCGCTCGCTGGAGTTGCGCGGCCTGTGGATTCGTCGAATCCTGGAGCCGGCAGAATCGGAGGACGCTCGCGCGAAGACGCGCGCTTCTGCACCTCTAATTCGCTGAACAGCATGGCCGGCGCGGATGCCGAGACCGGCACGCTGCCGGATTCGGCGCCGCATATTCCATTAAAGATTTGAGTGGCGTCTCCGGTGAGCAATATCCGGTTCAAGGATGCCAGTGGAGTGCCCACGATATCCACGCCGCGCACCAGTTGATCAGGACGCCCATCGGCGTAAACCCGCCAGACGATCACCGGGAGGACCTGGAACGCCTGCGGCAATTCGCGCGTGGTCAGCGTAAACCCGCCCTGCACATCTTCAAAGTAAAGGCCATACGGTTTACCAGCCTTCTTGATTTCTTCGATCAGCTTCCCGCGCAATTCCGAATCCTTCACCGTCTTGGTTGATTGCACGATCAGGTTTCCCTGGCGTCCGGTGGGCATAAATCCCGCCTGGCGCCGCCCATGGCCATTCGACTGGGTGAAATTCGTGATGGGCATTCGTGACATCAGGAAATTCTTCAGAATCCCGTCCTGTATCAGCGAAACGCGTTTGGAGGGAACGCCCTCGTCATCATGGGAATAGGAGCCTGCCAGGGACACGCCGTTGAGTTTGCCGAGGGTGGGATCATCGTAAACACTCAGAAAATCCGGGAGCACAGACTGGTTCACTTTCTTGGTAAATGTCTGTCCTTCGGTTTCTCCCCTTTGACGATGTCCCTCGAGGCGATGTCCCAGCACTTCGTGGAAGAAAACGGCTGCCGCGCGTCCAGAAAGAAGAGCGGGTCCGTCAAACGGCTCGGCCAGAGGGGCCTCGCGCAGAGCCTTCAGGTCCGCCGCCATTTTGTCTTCCTTTGCGGCCAGTTCCTTTTCGGACGGAAGATCTTCCGCTTTGGTGGATTCGAAAGTTTCCACGCGCATCAGGTCCATTCCGTCTGTCGCGCGCGTCTGGGCTTCGATGACCAGCCGCGCCATAAGGCCTGGCGTCTGGACTTTGCCCCCTTCGCTCGAAACAAAATAAGAGGTGGACTGCTGGATTTGCAGCGTTACTGAGGAGCTGTAGACGTCGGGATATTTCCGGAAGGCCGCCGAATATTTCCTGATCTTGTCTTCCCATTCCTTCTGGTTAAAAGCGATTGGAACGGAAGGCAGGTCCACTTGAGTTTGAGGTGTTTCGCTTGAAAAATCCGGCGACTTGTCTTCCTCCGCGGCCTGCACGGCTGTATTGCTGATAACTTTGGAGTAAGCGGGCGAGGCGCGGCGGTATTCGCGATTGGTCATTTCCCACAAGCTGCGAGCGATGGCGTCGCGGTCGTCCGCCAGTGGCAGCGCGCCCGAGGTGATTCCCGACTCGCGATTTTCGTTATGGGTATTGTCGAGCACCGGGCTGCCCACACGCATGGTGACGTCAGCCCAGCGGCGGTTATTTGCCGACGAGGTGACGATGGTTCCGTAGGTTCCCGCAACCACCAGGGTATGCTGGTCATACACCTCATAGCTCACATAGTAAGGTGCTGGATCGGACTGCGACAGCGACGTCTTGGCGCGCTCCAGCTCCGCCTGCATGACGCCTAGCAGAATGCCCGAATCTTTTTGAGGCGCTGGCGCACCCCAGGTGAGGGCTCCTCCGGCCGCCATGGCAACCAGAAAAAATGAGCGCAAGGAAACAGAAAGCTGAGATCGACTCATGAATATGTTAGACGTACCGCCTCCAGTTTCGATAAATGACCGGCGAGGGGACTATAGTTCCGCCCGCCTGTTCCACTGGCGTATTATGTGTCAGCTGTTTGATGCTGGTGCGTGTCGTCCGCGGTTGCGTATTTTCTCGCGTGCGTCATTGCAAGCTTGATGATGCCCCGAATCGTAGCGCCGGGCAAATACTATTCCAGCAAGCCGCCGGCTATTGGGCACTCAATGTTCCAAACCCGCACCAATTTGGCGGGGATTAAGAACTAGCTCGACGGGAAAACCTGCGCGATACTCTGACCATGTATAGCGAAGCCGTCCTCGACCATTTCCAGAATCCGCGCCATGCGGGCACGCTCGATCCCGCCACGGCTAGAGTGTCGGTCGAAAATCCAGTCTGCGGCGACATCTTGGAACTTTCGATCCGTGTGGATGCAGGACGCATCGTCGAGGCGCGGTTTCGAACGCGCGGGTGCGTGACGTCCATGGCCTGTTCCTCTTTCCTGGCCGAATGGCTGCATGGCAAGACCCCAGCCGAAGCTCGCGAAATCACTCCCGAGCAAATCTCTACTGCGCTGGGAGGCCTTCCGCCCGCCACCTTCCACGCCGCACAACTCGCGCGCGACGCCGTCCAGGCGCTGCTCGTTAAGCTAAATTGAAAAAAGATTTAACACGGAGCACACCGAGGGCACGGAGAAGGCGGGGAAAGGGAGTTGGCGGTTTTCTCTGCGTTTTCGGTGCCCTCTGTGTTTAATGTTTTTCCGGTTCAGTCACTTGCCGCAGCATGTCCGGATCGTTGATGTTTAGGATAGCGCCTTCCTCGTCCGTTGGGACTTCGAGGACATCGGCGGCATGCGCCCAGACTATGGCGCGGGCCCCTTTGTCAGAGGGAGCGGACAGCAATTCGGCGTACAGGGTGCTTGAAAAGATTACCGGATGGCCGCGCCGTCCGCGATATGTTGGAAGGACGATCGCTTTATTGTTTTTGTAAAATTGGTCGATCAAGTCACTGACCAGAACTGCACTCACCAACGGATGATCGACCGGGCACAGCACGATTCCGTCTGTCTCAGTGCCTGTCAGGCTGCGCAGCCCTTCGCAAAGGGATGAAAGTTGGCCCCGCTCCCAATCGGGATTCACGACAACCATGGAGGAATCCAACTTCGCAATTTTACGGATTTCTTCGGCTCCTGCGCCCAGCACTACGCGCGTCAAACCGATGCGTGGGTGGCGCGTAACTTGGAGCAGGTGTTCCAGGAACGTGCCTTCGCGGTAGGGAAGCAGGGCTTTCGGCCTTCCCATTCGCCGGGAAGCGCCGGCGGAGAGGATTATCGCGGCGAGCAAGCTGATGTCCTCATTTAACCGAGGCCGGCGTGGCTTTGTCCGCCTTTACAGCTTTGTGCGAAAGATTCTTGGCGCCTCGGCGAACCGCAACCAGTTCCGCGGTGATGCTGATGGCGATTTCTTCCGGAGTGAGCGCGCCAATATCGAGGCCCACGGGGGCGTGGACGGCCGCGAACTTTTCCGGAGCGATGCCATCGTTTTCCAGCGCGCGGTACACCGAGAGCACCTTGCGCTTGCTGCCAATCATTCCAATGTAGCGGGGAGACAGCCCCACGGCCCAGCCGAGCACGCGCATGTCGTCCTTGTGTCCGCGCGTGACGATCACGAAGTAGGTGGCGGACGTGGGCGTAATCTTGGAAAACGCCTCTTCGAAACTGGTGTAGATTTCCTGCGCCATCGGGAAACGCTCCCGGTTGGCAAACGATTCGCGGTCGTCCACCACGCCAATGGCAAATCCCGCGGTGTTCGCCGCGTTGGCCAGCGCGATGGAGACGTGCCCCCCGCCGAAAATGTACAGCACCGGCTGCGGCAGGATCGGCTCGACGAATATCTCGAGTGTGCCTCCGCAAATCAGGCCATTGTCGTAATTGGCTTCATTGTTCAGGCTGAAGGTCATCTTGCGCGGGGCTTCCTCAGCCATCACTTCTTTTGCGGCTGCCCAAACTTCGGCTTCCACGCATCCGCCGCCAATGGTTCCGGCAATCGAGCCATCTTCGCGGACCAGCATACGGGAACTCTCATAGCTCGGGATTGAGCCGTTGGTGTGAACGATCGTGGCCAACGCTCCGCGCTTTCCTTCGCGACGGAGTTTGATAACTTCTTCGAACAGGTCCATAGGGAAGCGCCTGAAATTAGAGTACGGCGGGGGAGTTCGGTGTGTCAACCGGGTGTGCCGGGTAATGACCCATTTAGGAACGATGGTAAGAAGCCACTCTTCTCCGCCTCGTCAGTTCACCATCGGAGCTTGAAACCACCTTATGACTTTACGCCAAGGCATGACCCCGGCACTTCCCATTGGCGCCTGAAGCCAACCTATGAGACCACACCAAGCCGCAACTACTCGACTAGGGCCGTATCCAGCGGCTTCTAACCCAGTAGGAGCAACCGCTTCCTGTGTTATTCGTCGCTCAGCGGTCGCATTTGAAAGCGAGAGCGTTGGCAGTGCTTCGTTCTGATCGTGGGATGCCATTAGGATTCTTAGTACTTTGCGGCCATACCAGGCGAGAGTCGCTAGGATGGCGCACTGAATCAGGAGGCTTCCCATCTCAAACCAATTACTCTGTATCCAGTCGCTTATTTCGCTCATGGACGCACCTCAGGCACAGAAGCTCGGATAAACTAAAGATTACAGGTCGGCCCAAGTGAAAGGAAACTGGTGGGAAGTCCAGGAACCGGTCAGGTGCTGAGCCTGTCTCCCCGGGTCCTCCCGTCACAGGGCGTCCTGAAGCAAGCGTCGCTTCGCGCTCCCGCTTTTCGCGAGATGGCTCCCCAACCGGCTAGCGCGATGAGCAACGCCATGCATGCGTACACCAGCACGTCGCCGACGCGTGCGTAGACTGTGTTGAGATGGTGTCGTGGAACCTCGGCGATCAAAAGAGGAGATCCGCCCTCGAAGCTGGAGTGCCACCCGCGCATGCGCCCTAGCGGATCGATGATGGCGGACAACCCGAAGCGGGTGGAGCGGACCAGGGAGAATCCACCCGCGACCGCCCCCAGTGCAGCCATCTGCGTGTGGACCGGGTCGATCCCCCGCCAATCGGAGGATGGCAACGCTACGATATCAACTCCCAGCCGAGCGTGTTCCAAAGCCACTTCGGGGTAGCGTTCGGTGTTGCGACGTTGGCGCGCGGAGCCTTCGCCGGATCGGCTAGATCCGCATTCCTCGCACAGCGCGACCGGTCGTGACCGGCTTTGAATGGATTCAGACGGAGCTGTTGGATCAAAAGTAGTTCCGGCTCATTGTATTCCGGGGCAGTCAGCTATATATATGTAGCCAGCAGGCAACCAAACAAATGGAAAAGTAGCTGTCGAGGAGAAACATGAAACGACGAGTGATTATTTTGGCTTTAACTGTAGCGGTGGGCGCCGCCTTAGCGCTTACCATTCCCGCCCCGCAGGTGTATTCATCGGATAAGGAGCCGCGTTTCCCTTTTCTGAAAATGGAGCAGTTGAATGACCAGCAGCGTCCGTTTGCGGAAGAGGTTCTCAAGGTCTCGAGCATCGGGATCACCGGCCCGTACAATATGATGCTGCGCAGCCCGGTGATGGGGCAGCGCATGTTTAATCTTCTCGACTACCTGCGTTTCAACACTTCTGTCCCACGCCGCCTGAATGAATTTGCGATTCTGATTCAGGCCCGTCTATGGACCTCGCAACTGGAGTGGACGGCGCACTATCCGTTAGCGATCAAGGCAGGACTCTCGGAGGGGGTCGCGAACGATCTCAAGGAAGGGAAACGTCCGGCGTCCATGCAGCCCGACGAGGCGGCCGCATACGATCTATGCATGGAGCTTTCGACCAATCACGTCGTGAGCGATGCCACCTTCAAAAAAGCGCGCGATATTTTCAGCGACCAGCAAGTCGTCGACCTGATCGCGGTCAGCGGCATCTACATAACCGCGGCCATGTTGAGCAATACAGCCGAGGATGGAACTCCGGGAGGAAAGACGCCACCACTCCGGCCACTCCCCGCGCACTGAGTGCGCGTTGGCTGCGTGCGGCATCGCTCAATACGATGGGCAATACAATGGGCAATACAATGGGCTTAGTCACCGTCCCGCATTCTATTTCGAAGCAGGAGGGGGAGTGACCACCGACACGAGTTTTCGGATCATGCCATCGGGCTTGCTCAAGACGTAGAGTTCGCCGTCGCCATCGGTGGCGATGCGGATGTCAGCTCGCCCTCCGCCGTAGGGGACGCCTTCGGGATCGGCTTTAGGTTGGTGATGTTCGGGGTCTCGCCAGCCGGTTGTAGCCCCGGCTCCGCCGGGCAGTACACGATCCTGGGCGGGAGTGCCTCCCTTGCGCGAGTAGGTTTCGGCTACCACGTCAAACATCCGGCGCTTAACTGGCTGCGGGTTTGATGTGTCACTCGCGCTCTTGTAGACAATCTGCAACTCATGAATTTGCGCCTGGTGGTTACGCTGTCCGTGCGTCGCTATCATCTCCGCCAAGTCGACATAAAAAATTCGGCCGGCAGTCATGTCGTTGAAAATATATTTTCCATGGAGCTGCGGCATCAGTTTGCCGCGGTACACAAAACCGTTACCCATGGAGTCGCCCTCCTGATGGCTGTAGACGGCGGCTGGGTACACGGGGGCAACCGGTTCATCGATGCCGTCCACATGCAGCAGATCCCTGTCGGGGAAAGCGACGGGCGGATTCAACAGGCTCCCAGTCTTGCCGGCCTGGTCGACAAAAACTTGTTCGTTGCCTTCGCGCTCGGCGTAGCCGTAATTCGCGCCTTTGGTGACGATATCCAATTCTTCCCACTCGTGTAAGCCGATGTCGTCCACGATGAAAGTTTTCGAAACCATATCCCAGGTCATTCGGTGCGGGTTGCGCAAACCGTATGCATAGATTTCACCGCGAGCGCCGGCCACCGCAACGAAGGGATTTGGATCCTTGCCCGTCGACGGAATGCGGTAACGCCCGTTGGTGCTGAGCATGTCTTTCGGATGCAAATTCATGTCGGGAGTGATTCGCAATATCTTGCCCATGAAGTTATTGAGTTGCTGGGGGAGGAAATGTCCCGGGCCGGGCGTTTCTCCCTGGGCGCCGTCGCCCATCGAGAGGTACAGATTGCCGTAGTCGTCTTGTCCGCGCCGGACCAACGGGTTAAAAATCGTATCGGCCATAGGGTGATTACGATCGAATCCAACCCTCAAAAGCTCGCGCGCGGAACCCTCAAAAGTGGTGTTGCGTATGTTTGTGTCCGTCCATTCAACCAGGACCGATTCAAAGTGAACCGGGCCCGCCGGCGGATTCACCGGAGCAGTGAGGGTATATCCATTCAGATTCAATGCGGGCAGTTGGGTGTTCGACGGAGCGGCGGACCCGCTCATGTCCGGCTTTTCAACATGCACCGTGTAGAACTTGCCATTTTTTGCATAGTCCGGGTTGAACGTGATGGAAACAATTCCCGCGGTGTTACCGGTGTCAGACACGAATTTCGGAAAGACCTCTGCAAATTTTATATAGGAGGTGAATTTCTTGTCAGCCTTACTCAGGATATAAAGGGTGCCGCTTTGATCGTTTACAAAAAAACGTGAGGCCGCCATGGGAGCGTTTCCCGGCTCCGAGCGCATCGATGTGACTCGGCCCAATTCGCCCTTAAAATCGATGGTGCTCGAATTCGCGCCGCCATGAGTGGGGCTGGAGAGCGGCAAACTCGCATAGTCTTCCAGCAAAACCGAGGTGCCGTCCTTGCTCACTTGAGATTGTGAGGGATATTGCGCGAATGCAATGGACGCGCCCAGCAGGGAACTGAGCAGCAACATAGAAGCGCACCAAGTGCCCGCGGGCCGCACGATTGTCTCTGGCTTACTTGCCATTGCGGATGCCTCCTTTTTCTGTTTTCCGTACCCCCAAAGATTCATCTGAATCCATCCACCGCCGCACCCAAATGTCATCGCACGCTCGCGACCCTATAATTGCACGACGATCTAAAAACTCAGAAGTAATTTGTTGATGTTGAACACAATCTCTTCGACTTCTGACCTCAAATCGGGCGCTATTGTACTATCCGGCTGACTGATAATCTACAAGCTCCCTCACGCGCTCTCGCACGCAGCGCACGTCAGACCGATTGACGGATCGTGCAAGCTCGCCATCGATGGCAGTTGTCATTCGCTGCCACGGTCCCAAACTTCCATGATCATCGCAACTGGATATTCATGCTCGACTCGCATTGATCAGGGAATCCGGAAGGACAATATAACCTTCTGATATCCACAGCGGGTCTGGCGCCCGCCGGAAAATTGGAGTAGAGTCCAGTGGAATTGCATCGACGATTTAACCTTATGCCGCTCAGGTTGCTCACCAGATTGGTTTGGTTCGCCGCATTCGGGTTTAGTTTGGCCGGATGCATTGGAGTGGTTCATGACAGTCCATCCGCCCCAGTGGTGTCGGCACAGCATTCGGTAACCCTCGCATGGGACGCTAGCACGTCTCTGGTAAGCGGATACGTCGTTTACCGCGCAACCAATCCAGCGGGGCCATTCACTCAACTGGGACTTACCCTGGCTGGCATAACCAAGTACGTCGATGTCGCTGTCGTCTCTGGCCAAACCTATTTCTATTACACCACTTCATTTGATTCGGCCAATAGCCAGAGTTGGCCCTCAAACATGGTGTCGGCCACTATTCCCACGCCGTAGCGAACCGACCGTCATGCTCGGAACGACCGCAACCATCAACTCCTGCGACCCACCATTGCTCGTTTAGCGCCCAGCGCTGGATGTTTGTGTTTGCGGATGCAGGATCAACTTCTGCACGCGCCAGTTGGAGGTTTCAGCGGCGTACACTTCGGTTTCCGAGGGGCAGGCCAGCGCGTGTGCGCCGGAAAATTGCCCCAGCCGTCGTCCGGACCGGCCCATGACCCCAAGCACCTTGCCGTCGAGCGAAACTTTGAAGATTCGTCCGGGGAAAGTGGTTTCGCCAACGAATAGCACTTGGTTTGGACCGGGCGTGATGCAGATCGAATTGGGCGCGCCGCTGACCGCGGTCAAGCGCTCGCCGGTTGGCGTATTGCCATTCACAGCGCGGGTCGCGGGATCGGAAGGCACGTCAATCGTGAACATGCGCAGAAACTTTCCGTCGGTATCGAAGACCTGAATGCGCCTGTTAGTGCGATCGCCCACATAAAGATTGTTGTTGCGGTCCGCCACGATGGCATGCGGGAGGCGGAACTGCCCGGGTCCGCCGCCATAATCTCCCCACGACTTTACCCAATCGCCATTTTTGTCATACTTGGCGACGCGGGAATCGACGTATCCGTCAGTGATATAGATGTTGCCTTCGGAATCCCACGTCACGTCAGTGGGCTGGCGGAAGAGCCCGTCCCGGGCAGGGAGAGGTGGGCTGGGATGTCCCCACGGTTTTGCCTCTTCGTCAGCACCTTCTGCCCGGCGTCCGAAGACCCAGACCACGCGGCCCGCCTGGTTGAACTTGATCACCATATCGGAGCCTTTATCAATGGCCCAGATATTGTCGTCCTTGTCGATGCGCACGCTGTGGGCTTCCGACCAGGCGTAAAGCCCCTTGCCGATTTCGCGCAGGTACTCGCCTTTGGGGCCGAACTCGAGCAATTGCGCCGCTGCGGCGCCATAGGCCGGTCCGGTGGCGCTGTTCGAGCGCGTGAATACGAAAACGTGGCCCTTGGAATTAATGGCCACGCCCGGCACTTCGCCGAAATTCATTCCGGGCGGAAGCTTGAGAAATTCAGGAACGGAATCGAAAGTAATTTCAGGCACGCTTTGCTGGGCGAACAATGGCTGAGCTAGCAACACGAACATGGCGAACAGAAACGTTTTCATCGAAGCCTCCAGGCTGGCCTTAACCTTCCCTTTATCGAGAACTTTCCAATTGCAGTCCGCGGAGATTACGGACCAGCGACAGCGATCAAATGCCTCATTCGGAATTTCCAATTTCACATTTGTTATTCCGCAATGATTTACGTCAGCCGCTCTCTGGTGTCAAGTCCATATCCTCATTTCCAAAACGAATTTCACTGGATTGACACAGATGCGGATTCTCCGTAGAATGCGTTGTACGCCAACATCTTCTTAGAGGAGTTAACCCAGTTCTTTACCCCGTGTTTTTTCGCGGGCGAAACTGAGCGATGGGGCCGAAGTATATTTTTGTTACCGGTGGTGTTGTTTCCTCCCTTGGCAAAGGCGTGGCAGCGGCGTCCATTGGCTGCCTGCTCGAAAGCCGGGGGCTACGAGTTACTCTCCAAAAATGTGATCCCTATTTGAACGTGGATCCGGGCAC
>JBGOVX010000101.1:0-12892 GCA_041478355.1 Terriglobia bacterium
CGACTTGCCTCCGCCGGTAGGCATCACCACGCAAACATCGCGCCCCCCCAGCAAACTGCGCACGATGCGCTCCTGTAAGGGACGAAACGCATCATATCCCCAGTACCGGCGCAGCGGTGTCAGAAGGTCCGGTTCAGGATTCACGGAAGCAGTATAGAATCATGGAGGCAATAGGCCTAATAGGGGACACGCGCGTGTTACTCTGCGTAGTATGAATATGTCCCACACTCCGGCAAGTTCGAACGGTTTTGCGATTCGCGCCGATCGCGTTTCACGCCATTACAAAATGGGAGACGCGCTGATCCGCGCGGTGGATCAGATTTCGCTCGAAGTGCGCGCCGGGGAGTTCCTGGCGCTATTAGGAGCCAGCGGATCGGGCAAGTCCACATTGTTGAATCTTATCGCCGGCCTGGACCGGCCGTCCTCGGGCGCCATTTTCGCGCAGGGACGCGATCTGGCAACAATGACGAGCCAAGAGCTGGCAAGCCATCGTAACCAGACCGTGGGAATCGTATTCCAATCCTTTCAACTGCTGCCGCGGATGACCCTGGAGGAGAACGTGGAACTCCCTTTGCGCCTGCGGGAAGTCCCTCGCGCGGAACGTCCTGCGCGCGTGCGCGAAGCGCTCGGGCGCGTCGGCCTGACGGCGCGCGCGAAGCATCGCCCGACAGAGCTTTCCGGCGGCGAACAGCAGCGCGCGGCCATCGCTCGCGCCCTGGTCAACCGGCCCTTGATCGTGCTGGCGGATGAGCCTACCGGAAACCTGGATACCAAGACAGGCGAGGAGATCATGAACCTGATTTCCGAAATTCACCGCCCAGCATCGGGCGCGGGGAGAACCATCGTCATGGTGACGCACGAACGAGCATTGGCGGAACAATACGCGGACCGGATCGTCACGCTTTCCGATGGCTCCATTTTGAAACAGGAGCAGCTGCGATGAAACTCGCCGATATGACCGAACTCGCCGCACGCAACCTGCGCGAATCCGCGCTTCGAAATTCGCTGACCACGCTCGGCATCGCCGTCGGAGTAGCCTCCCTGGTGGCCTTGCTGTCACTCGGTGTGGGACTGCAGCAGCTGGTGGACCGCTCGGTCGCGCGCGCCGGATTGTTTGATACCGTCTCGATCAGGCCCCGGCAAAATTCTCCGTTTGGTCAGCCGGGCGGCGGAGGGCGCCTGCCGCGCAGTGCCGCAGATCTTGAGCCGCCACGCGCGCTGGATGACGCGGCGCGCAGGGAAATTGCAGCTCTGCCCAACGTGGTGGAAGTCAATCCCGAGGTGCGATTCACGGCCGAGGCCCGGCACGAGCCTAACAGCCAGCTTGTATTCGTGGTGGGCATGGCGCCTTCCTCGCAGGCCAGCGGAACTCTGGACGGGCTGACAGGCAGTTTTTTCTCGGCCCCGGAAGCAGACGAGGCCATCGTGCAAGGTGACCTTGCAAAACGTTTGCTGGCCGAGGGCCAGGCGCCCGCCGCGTTGTTAGGTCAGGAAATTACCTTGCGGTTTGCTCAGCGTCAGGCGCTACCGCCGCCTTCCGAGCAGGCCCCATCAGACGCACCAAACCAGGCCGTGGGTCCTGATGAAGAAGCCATGGGATATTCGATCGTTCCGAGCGAGAAGAAATTTCGCGTGGCCGGAGTATTGCCGGCGTCTGACTCTGGAGGCGGGCCGGTCGGATTCAATAACGCGGGAATATATCTTCCGCTGGCAGTGGCCGAAAAACTTCAAGTCGTGCAAGGGTCGGATTTGAGGAACATGGCGCGGTCCTCATCGGCAGTGGGCACGCGTTATGCCGCGCTGAACGTGCGCGCCAGCAGCCCGGCGGCAGTGGCTCAGATCGAGTCAAGCGTCGCGCACATGGGGTTCGCGGCGTTTTCCCTGATCGACGTCACGCGCAATTTGCGCACCTTCTTCACGATCTTCGACCTGTTCCTCGGAATCTTCGGCAGCCTGGCTCTGGCGGTGGCATCGCTGGGAATAATCAATACACTGGTGATGGCCATCCTCGAGCGCCGCCGCGAAATCGGGGTTCTCAAGGCGCTCGGCGCCGCAAACCGCGACGTCCGGCAACTGTTTTTCGCGGAGGCAGGGGTTATGGGACTGGTTGGGGGTATTTTCGGCGTGGCATTGGGCTGGGCCATTGGCAGGGCCATTCAGTTCGGGACCGCGGTGTACATGAAACGCCAGGGGCTAAGTTCACCGAACATTTGGTCGGTGCCCTGGTGGCTGGTATTGGGCGCGATTGGATTTGCGGTGCTGGTCAGCCTGGCGTCAGGAATTTATCCGGCAACCCGCGCCGCGCGGCTCGACCCAGTGGAGGCGCTGCGGTATGAGTGACGCGATTCGCTTGCCCTGAGCATGGCGAAGGGTAATTCGTGAGGTGGACAGGAGCATCTACGGCAAAGACCGGGTAGCGCCCGTGTTCTCAAGCCCGGCCCATCGCGCATATAGTTGGTTCTAAATTCCAGACAAAAAAATAACCGGGGCGCTCAGCTGAGGGGCCGGAGCGCCCCGGTTTCGCCTGTCCGCCTACGCAGTTGGCGGGCAAGACTTTGGCTACGCGGCGTGTTCGTCGCCGCGCAGAAACTCGTAACGTTCAATTTGGGCTACCACTCCAATATGTCCAGGCTCGTCGATTTCGGCCCGTTTGATGCGGCCGAGGCATCGAACCTTGACCGGACCTGCCAGTGTGATTTCATGCGGCAGCGTCAGTAAGATCTCCACGGGTGATCCGGCGGAGACCTCTTTGGGCAAGAAGAAATAAACTCCTCGCGAACTCACATCCCTGGATTCCGTGGCAACTTCACCGATTGCCGATCCGCTGGTCCATCGCACGACCATAGGTAGCCGAATCTGAAATCGTTGCGAGGCGCGCCGTTCTTCAGCTGTCAAAGTGTCTCCCCCTCAATTGGGCCCGATTACTCCCAGCTAGGCAGATATGATGCAGACTGATCGTTGGTGATCGATGTCACGCGTATAAAACTACATTTCGGTGGGCAATCACTCAATAGCGCGTCGGTCCCGATTATTACCGGGAGAATCTGGTACGCGAGTACTAGGATGATGAGGATAGCAAAGGACTTACAAAGAGGCAAGGCCTTTGGCGTTGCTAGGCCTGGTCAATCAGGCGATGGTGAATGGCATAGAGTGCAAGTTCGAGGCGGTCTGAAACACCGAGTTTATCGAAGATATTGTGAAGGTGGTTCTTCACGGTTTGCTCGCTGATGAACAGCTTTTCGCCGATCTCCTTATTGCGGTAACCTTGCGCGACCAGCTGGACAATTTCCTTTTCCCGGTCGCTCAACAGCGGCTTCTCACGGCGCGGTCCGCCGTCCGATGACTTCGAGAAAGCCTTCATGACCTCCGCAGTCATGTGGTTATCCAGCCAAATTTCGCCGTTGTGGACCTTGTGAATGCTCCTTACCAGCAACTCCGTGGCCGACTGCTTCAGCACCACTCCGCGTGCGCCCAGGCGCATGGCTCGGACTACATCCCGGTCGTCTTCGGCGGCTGTCAGGACAACGACGCGCGTCGAGAGCTGGTCAAAATTTACTTCTTCCAGGACAGCGAGACCGTCCTTATCCGGCATCCGCAAATCCAGCAGCAAAATGTCCGGCTTGAGCTTAGCCAACATTTTGATGCATTCGTTGCCGTTGGAAGCCTCGCCGACGATCGTGATCTCGTCATCTCCCTCAAGCAGTTTGCGCAGACCTTCACGGAAGATGGCGTGATCATCCACCATCAAGACTCGAATTTGCTGTTTTGAACTCTTCGCCATATCAGCCGAATGGAACCTCAACCGTCACTCGTGCGCCGTGCCCAGGAGTCGACTCCACAGTTAAAACACCACCCACGCTGCGTGCTCGTTCCTTAATCGAGATAGGACCCAGCCTCAGGCGATCCAACTCGTCGCCGCTAAACCGCCCCGCGAAACTAAAGCCTCCTCCATTATCGTCCACCACCAGAACAATTCGACTCTCATTCTGCCACAATTTGACCACCACGTGTGAAGCATGAGCATGTTTTTTCACATTATGTAACGATTCTCTATATATCTGAAACAAATCACGGCAGACGCGGTCGGGCAGCTGCAATTGGGCGGCATCAATGAGCAAATCCAGCGCCAGGCCAGATTCGTTCCGGAATCGCTCGGCGAAGCCCCGCATCATATCCACCAAGTCGGCGCTCTGTATGCGCAGCGGGCGCATATCGGTCACCATGCGCCGCAGTTCCTGCGTCTCGTTGCGAACCGTTTGTTGCAGAGAATAGATGCCTTCGGCAGCTTGTTCGGCATCGGCAGGCAGATTACGCCTCAACACATTGAGCTGGATATCCACGCTGAGCAAAGTTTGCAATATGCCGTCGTGGATTTCCCGGGAGATTCGACTGCGTTCACCTTCGATGGCATGCGTCCGGATATGGCGAAGCAGAAACAAATTCTGAAAAGGCTGCGCCAGATGCCTGACGATCCTTTCCAGCCACTGCAAGTCCTGAGAACGGAACCGGCGGTGTCCGTTTCCCAGCATTAATCTCCCGGCCGGATGTCCTCCCTGGTCGATCGTCACACCTAGAACCGAGCCCCATCCGAGTTCCTGACTCATCGGTCCAGGCATCCTCGGAAGGTCTTTCAATCGGCGCCCGTCATTACGATTCCAGCCAAAACCATCCCCGGAACTCTCAAGATGATTCCAACATACGCTGGCGTCGGGCTGATCGAGCAAGAACCCGTCGCTGCGCGTCACGGGAAGATTTTCCAGAGTAAGACGCGAGTCACCCTCTGCCCGGAGCCTCCATACAAAAATTCGATCGATCTCCAGATCCCGAAACGCCACCAGCGCCTCGCTGCATTCGAAGGCACGAACCAACTCTTTAAGAACCATGCGCAAGGATTCAGACACTCCGCGGTCCACTTCCAATAGCCCCGTAAGCTGCGCCAGAAACTCGCGCTCGGCCGCATGACGGCGCTGTCGGCTGCCCAGGAATGACATGCCGGCCCCTGCGGCAAAGGTTCCCGTGGAAAGTGCCACCCACGAAAGCATCACCTCCCATGCCAAAGGTCCATGCACGGCGGTTCGAACCAACAGTGCGAATGTGACCACCCCAGCCAGAATGACCGACCGCCGCCTCCCCCAGCGAATTCCCGATGTCAGCGCCACGAAAAGATACACAAACCAGAAAGCCACCACCGAGTGTGTCAGCAGCAAGAAAATGCCGAGTGCGCCCAGATCCAGCCAGAGCGGCAGAGGCAGCTCGCCGACCCATTGCAGGTTTTGAATCAACGCGAGCGTTAAGGAAACACCCAGGTAGACGGCGACAAATGCTATGGCGTGCGGGTCGCGATCCGCCGGAGGGCGTTCCAGCAAATCCACCAGCGCCAGCACCATGAAGATGGGGCGAGCGTAGGCGATCTGCCGCTCCAGGTGACGCCGCTCGGCTGCGTGGGGTTCCATAGGTGAGGCAATAAGAAAACCACAATCAGTCTAGCAAGCCTGTCCTATCCCGCAAGTTGGACGTTCCTGCCCAGCAACATTGCTAACAATGAATAAATATCCCTGGGGAGGGCCGCGTCCCGCGGCACAATTTTTCATCCCACCACTGGCTTTTGGAGGGATAATTACGATCATCGAAGGAAGCTCTGATGG
This sequence comes from Terriglobia bacterium, assembly GCA_041478355.1. Lineage (GTDB taxonomy): Bacteria > Acidobacteriota > Terriglobia > Acidiferrales > UBA7541 > Palsa-360. The sequence goes on from JBGOVX010000101.1 coordinate 5,646, forward strand.
GGGGCGTCGCGGTTGAACAATCGTTACACTCGCGCTGAAGTCGAACGCATGATCGGGGTCAGCCGCCGCGAGCTGGACTATTGGACCCGGCTCCGCCTGGTGCTCCCCAGCACACGCTGGGGCGAGCGATTTTTCAGTTTCTCCGATCTCATCGCCATACAGACGATTAAGGGCCTGGCTGCTCGCAGGGTTTCGGCCAATCGAATTCGCCGCGCCATTTCCGCGCTTCAGACGGAATTGGGATCCGCCCCCAATCCACTTTCAGAGTTGCGAATTTCGACCAATGGAAAACAAGTCGTTGTTCACCTGCCGGTGGCCGGCGCGCGACCCTACGAACCGCTGACCGGACAATTCGTGCTGAATTTTGAGATTTCCGAGCTGGCCAAGAAAGTTCACTCCATGGGGTCCCGTTCTGCGGAAGAATGGTTCGAACTGGGCATGGCGTGCGATTCAGGCGCGGAATCTCTTCTTCAGGCGGTCCAGGCCTATCGTAAAGCCGTTGAAGCCGCACCGGATTGGGTGGAGGCGCATATCAATCTGGGGACCTCTCTCTACCAGTTTGGCCGATTGGAGCAAGCACGCGCGGAGTTTGAAACGGCCAGGGAGTTGCAACCGGGCAATGCGCTCGCTGAGTTCAACCTCGGTTGCATTTTAGAGCAGCTCGGCCATGTAGAGGACTCCATCAAACACCTTTTGCGCGCCACCCAGCTTGCGCCCGGACTCGCGGACGCGCATCTGAATTTAGCGCTGGCTTTCGAAAAGACCGGCCAATCACAAAACGTGGTCCGCCATTTGTCCCTGTACTTGCGATACGATCCAAATGGTCCGTGGGTGGAATTCGCTCGCGCACAGATCGCCAGACACCGGAACTTCCGCCCGCCCTCACCCTCCGGGAAGGTCACTCCCATTCGGCGCACTCGTTAGCCGGCCGCGGCACGAGCGCAGACGTCAACGTAATTTCTTTCATCGCCGGGGCCTTGCATGTTGCCGGATTCAGCCGCAGCGAGCTTGTGCCGCGGAATGTGACCACTGAACATTGCTGCGTGACCTCCATTACAGCGCCTGAACATCGCAACGTTGAAAATATTTGTTTGTGTTTTGTGTTTCTACAAGATCTTGTTCTTAACTTCAGGATCGAAAAAACAGTGCCATTTTCCAAACTTTAACCCAAAAGGATACCACCCAGATGATTATTGGCGACCGTTTACGAACACTTCGCGAGGAAAAGAATCTCTCTCAAGGAGAAATTGAGAAACGTACGGGCTTGCTGCGGTGCTATATCTCCCGGATTGAAAACAGCCACACCGTGCCCGCCTTTGAGACAATTGAGAAATTTGCTCGCGCCCTCGAAATCCCCCTCTACCAACTCTTCTATGATGGCGAGGCACCACCGGTACTGCCGAACCTTCCCAGACGCAAGACGGCGGAAGAGATTGCCTGGGGTAGCTCGGGCAAGGACGCACGATTGCTGGGGAAATTTCGCCGCCTGCTCAGCCGCACAGATAAGAGCGACCGGGCATTATTGCTCTCACTAGCTCAAAAGATGGTGCGGACAAAAATGTCCTTACGCGCGCCCGCAGATTAAATATTTAGCAAGGAACTCTGTGCTATTACGCGTGTGATACCGGCTCATCGCGAGCGATCAGAGGGACTGCCGCGCACACCAGCAGAGAAAATCCGCCGAGCGCCACGAAACTGGCCTTGAATGTCCCAGTCAAATCAGCCAAGTGTCCAACCAGCGGAGCGCCGCACAGAATCATAATAATGCCCAGCATGTTCACCAGACCCATGGCCGCTCCAGCCCGGCCTGGAAACAGCGCTCCCGCGCGCGAGAACATGGCGGCGTATGGGATGCCGCAACCCATCCCGATCAGCACCACTCCGGTCAAAGCGCCGGCCAATGAAATCGAGGGAGGCACAAACATGAAACACCCCAGCGCAATCATCAAAAGGCTTCCGATGAACAATGGACGGATGCCCATGTGCCGGCGCAGAAGGCCTCCGAGGGGTCGCGATACGATGCCCAGCAGCAACACCAGCGATCCGATAAGCCCTGCTCGAGTGGCGGGAACCCTCATGACTTTGGTCAACATGACCACCACCCAGGAACCGACAACCACCGAGATGGCGAAGGTAGCCATTTGAAGCAGCCCTAGCAGCCAAAGCTGAGGCGCCAGCAGCATCTCCCGGAACTTGCCGGGCGCAGATGCCCTGACTGCGACATCCGGCGCCGCAGCCAGCCAGATGATCGCCGCTGTCAGGGCCATTCCGGCGGATACCAAAAACGTCGCCCGCCATCCAGCCAACAGGTAGAGCCTGGGCACTGCCAGAATCACGAATCCCGCGCCAAGTTGGATTGAGCCGCCAAAAAAACCCTGGGCCACATTCAGCCGTGGCCCGGCAGCGGCATGGTGGACATAGCGCGCGCCCCCCACGAAGCAAACCCCTGTCCCCATGCCTGTAAAAATCTTGCACAGCAGCAGTTGCCAATACGCGCCGGCGAGCGCCATCCCCAGGTTGCCCAGCGCCACCCACACAAGGGCAAACAGAAGGACACGTTTTGAACCGAGCCTGTCCACTAGATGCCCGCCGGGAACTTGCATGCCGGCGTGAGTGGCGAAGATGCCGGTGGTCAGAAATCCGGCCAGGGCCTGATTGAAGCCGAATTCACGCATCAGCGCGGGCGCAAGTGGCGCGTGATTGGTGTAATTCGCCGAATAGGCGAACGCGACGATACACCCGCAAATCACCGCTGCGAGTTGAGATTTATCAGATAAGGCCGAGTGTCCCGCCGCATTCAAAACGGGAGAATCCTGCCCTACGCTCATGGGCGACCCTGCCGCTGCAGGGTTTGGCGAAGGATCGTCCGCTTTTTTTCTTTGATGGTCATTTATTTTGGAATTCCCTTTTTTGCCAGCCTAAATGCGCTCGATACTATAGCGACATTTCGCTGGGCCGCAAAGCCAGAGCCAGGACTGCCCCAACCAGGCACAGCAGAGACATCTGAATCTCACCGGCCAGCAGCCACCCGCCGCGCGCGGCGATCCCGCCGAGCAGATATCCGCCAAATGCTGCGCCTGCGTAGAGGCTGGTGACGAACATACCGGAGCCGCGGCTGGAAAGACTGGTGCGCAAGGCCTTCACATGATAGCCGGCCAGATTAACGTACAGTACGGCGCTGCCGGTGACTCCATAAATGCAGGTCAGAATCTCGCGCGTCAACATGCTCGGCGATTCTTGAAAAAACAGATAGCCGAGCACGGAAGTGGAGAGCAGCGATCCGCTCAGCACCAGCCGGGGCGAATAACGATCGCCGATCCAGCCGCCGGCAATCGAGGCCAGCGCACCCACGCCAAAAAAGCCTATGACCTTACCGGCATTGGCCGGCGAGTAGTGCAGGGTTTCCCGCAGGAACGTGGGGTAGAGACCCAGAAATCCATACATGCTGAGGCCGTGAATGATACTCAGGATGGTGAGGATTACGGTGTTGCGGTTGGCGAGATTTGCGGCGCCTCCGCTATCGGCTTTGACTTCGGCCGCGCGGCGCGTTTCGCTAAACCAGGGGCGCACGCTGACGGCGATCAACACCACCATGACGAACCCGAACAGCCCGAACGAGAGCATCGGCGCGTGCCAGGTGTTGTAGGACTGCCGAAGCTTGCCGGCCAGATATGGCCCAAGGAAGCCGCCGATGCCGTAGCAGAAATTCACCGAGCCGATGGCCGCAGCGCGATTGCCAGAAAAATAGCTCGCCGCAAGCGCAAACATCGATGTGGCCAGCATGGACATCCCGATGCCTTGCGCCGCCAGACACACCAGCATGGTCCAGAATCCGGGCACGACCGTGGTGAGCGCGGTGGCAGCGGAAAAAATAACGATGCCTGTCAGCAGCACCATCTTCCGTGAGAAGCGGGTGAGCAGGTAGCCGGTCGGCAGGCCTCCGATTCCCAAGCCCAGAGTGAAGATGGTCGCGAGCAGGCCGGTATTGGCGAGCGAAAAGCCAAAGGCCTTGCGAACGTCGGTGGCCAGCACCGGAAACAGGTAGCGGTCCGCGGCCATCAGAATGTAAGAGACCAGCAGCACACAATACATGGCGATGGCGATGCTTTGACTGTTGGATCTATTTTCGGCAGGGGTTGTTGGATTCATCGTCATTGTTGACTCGGAATGTGATTCCCCTTCCTAGCCCGCCAAACGATCGCATCCTAACTGACCAAAACGCACAGCATTTCAGTTCCCGCGCAGAAGAGCCGGCTAGATTTCCGTTTTGGACTTTCGAGCGGCTGAGAGTATACGCCAGACAGCCTGGTTTCGAAACATTTCTGTTCCGCCACGCGCTGTTCACCGAGGGTGTTCGAGGATGATCTTCATTCGTTGGTCTGCATCTGAATCGAGCATGCCGATCGCCGTCGCCATGTCGGCAAGCGACACAATATGTGTCACCAGGGGGCCCAGTTTCACGGCGCCGCGCGCAACCAAATCGATCGAAGCGGGATAATCTTCGCTCTTTGCCGCGCGTGAAGTTACGATTTTAAGTTCCTTGAAATAAAACTGATAGAACGGCAAAGCACCTTCGGTTGCGGTCGCGATGCCAAAAAGAAGCAAGGTCGCGCCCAAGCGGGACATCGAAATCGCGTCGGCAATGGCGGGAATTATGCCGGTCGTCTCGATCACCACGTCGGCGCCGCGTCCACCTGTGGCCTCGGAAACGCCGCGCAAGCCGTCGGCTCCGCTCGCCAGGGTTATATCCGCGCCCAGCCCTTCCGCCAGTCGCCGTTTCCAAATGCTGCGCGTGATTCCGATCACCGGATAAGCGCCGCAGGATTTAGCCATCTGCACCAGCAATTGCCCGGTTACTCCCAGTCCCATAACGACAACAGATTGCCCGGGAAAAATCTTAACTTGCCGCGTAGCGTGCAGGCACGTCGTGACCACCTGGATCAGCGGAGCTTTCTGGCTGTCAATCGCATCGGGCAGCTTATAGACGTTGCTTCGCGGCGCGGCTACGTATTCTGCGAAGCCCCCATTGGCGTCCCTTCCGAGTAGCACGCCATTCGGACACAGATTCGTCTGACCCGCTCGACAGGTGAAACACACACCGCAGTAGATGGCAGGATCAACAATGACCCGGTCGCCGGGGCGGAGTTGCCCAGATTCTCCTCCAGGTCCTTCAGTTCCTTCCACCAGTTCGCCGATCATTTCGTGGCCCATGATCAACGGATGGCGAACCGGAATTCCGCCTTCGTAGATGTGCAGGTCGGTCCCACAGATGCCGCTATGGGTAACCCGAACCAGGACTTGGCCCTGGGCGGGTCTGGGCCGCTCGACTTCAGCCAAACCCAGCTTCCGCGGCCCGCTCAAAACCATTGCTTTCATAGGAAGTTTCTTCGTCAGACCGATGCCTTGACGCCTTTCGCAGCGCTGACAACATTGTTGGGAAGTGTGGCGCTGACAATGTTGCGAAATTCCGCATCGGTCAGCAGGCGTTTATGGCGAAGCGAAAAATCCTTCACCGCAACCACCACTTTCATGGCCTCTTCTTCGGTGGCTGTAACGCCGAGCCCCTTCAGCGCGGCCTTCACCGAATCGATTCCGCTTCCCTTGCCCAGCACAACTTTCGCCGGGGCCTGGCCGACAACGTCCCAGCGGAAAGGAAATAGCTCGGTGGCATTTTCGACGCCGCAGTTCTGGAACCAACTGGCGATGATGCCGGACTCGATTTGGAACAGTGCGTCGCCAACCACCGGCCGGTTCGAAGCGACCGCATGCCCGGAAAGCTGCTGCACCAGTTTCGCCAGGCTATAGAACTTCTCGTGCTTCAATCCGGTGTCGATCCCATACATGGTCAGCAGGGCCATGGCGGTCTCTTCCATTGGTACGTTGCCGGCACGCTCTCCAAGCCCCAGCACGGTCGAGTGAATCACTTCCACGCCCTCGGCCAGCGCCATAATCGTGTTGGCCACGCCCATTCCGAAATCCATGTGGAAGTGAGCCTCCAGCCTCTTGTTGATGCGCGCCTTCACCGAACGCACCAGATACTGAATGGCGTGCGGCGACAGCACTCCGAATGTATCCACAAGCGCGAGAGCATCCATATGGCCCTCGTTGGCAACGCGCAAAATCAAGTCCAGCACCCATTTCATGTCCGCGCGCGTAAAGTCGATTGGAAAGAACACCACCTCCAGCCCGTGCTCGTGGGCAAAGGTAGTTGATTCGATGGACAGGTCGATGGCCTTCTCGAGAGGCCACTTGTACGCGTACTTGATGATGTGCTCGCTGGACGGCACTTCCATCACGATGCCGGAAACACCGCAATCCAGGGCGCGCTTCACGTCGTCGACCATGCAGCGCGAAAAAGCGAAAATCTGAGGACCCAGTTTCCGCTTCACGATTTCCTTGATGGCCGCCTCGTCGCTGGGCGACACCACCGGCATGCCGGCTTCAATTCGGTGGACTCCGGCTTCGGCCAGCGCTTCGGCGATCCTGATTTTGTCGTCCTTGGTAAAGATGACTCCGGTCTGCTGCTCCCCGTCACGCAATGTGATATCATGAAATTTAATCTGCTTCGGGAAATGCAACTGACTTAGCACCGCTTCGTTGAAATTCCACGGGCTGACAAACCACTTATCTGTCTTCCACGGCTGATTTGACATGATGGCGTCCTCCACAAAAATTTAAGATTTAGTTTTTGCCCACCGATGTGAGCGCTTCCGGATTGACGGGATTGCGAGGCGCTTGCCCGGAAAGAACACGCACCACCTCTTCGGCGGCCTTGGTTTGCAATTCCTCGAGTGCTTCGACCGAATAAAAGCTCGTATGCGGCGTCAGAATCACGTTGTCACGCCCAAACAGCGGCGAACCGGTCGGCGGCTCCTGCTCCAGCACATCCAGCGCCGCGCCCGCCAACTGCCCGGCGTCCAGGGCCTTTGCCAGCGCCGCCTCGTCCACCACCGGCCCGCGCGATGTATTCACCACCAGCGCGCCGGGCTTCATCTGGCGAAATACATCCGCATTAAACAGGTGATGCGTTTCCGGCAGCAGCGGCGTGTGAATCGAAATGTAATCCGAAATCTTCAGCAGTTCGGCGAACTCCACTCGCTCGACTCCCGCCTGGTCCAGCACCGTCTGCGGCACGTAGGGATCAAACGTCACCACTCGCAGACCGAACGCCTTGGCCTTGGGCGCAACCAACTGCGGGATTCTTCCGAATCCCACCAGGCCCAGCACCGTCCCTCGCAACCTGTGTA
>JBGOVX010000179.1:0-7070 GCA_041478355.1 Terriglobia bacterium
CGACGGCACCGTGATTACCGCGCAGAGCGGCATCCCGAACGATGTGCCGCCGCGCTCGCTCTATTCCGGCTATCCCGCCGTCGACAACCGCCAATGGCTCAAGACCGTAGCCGCGCTCAACCGCCTGCCGGAACTCCAGAAGCGTGTCCGCGAACTCGAAGCAGAACTCGAAAAACTCAAACCCAGCTAGTGGGTAGCGGGTCAGTTTCCGAGCAGGGGACAGCGGGGCGCTGTAAGTGGTGCCAGAAACGGGAGCAGAGTGAGATGCTGACGCGGACGTGGCTCGGCAGCTAAGGCCGAGGCGTATACGGCGCCCGCAGGTGCCCGTTTCTGAGTGTGGCTCCGGTTTCTGGCGATAAGTGATTTGGTGGCAGTCGACTGGCTTCGGCCATTTGGCTCGACCTCGGCATCTAGCCCATCTCGAGAGTTTCTCGTTCGTCGAATCGAGCTGTGTTGCGCAACTCATCATAGCCGACGTACACAAGCGGGAACACTGTCCAGCCTGAACAAGACTCGCGCAATTGAATCGACTGGACCGAGACGCCTTGCCGAGCACTACAGACATCCTTCGAGGTCACGTGAGACTCTGGGTCGAGTCTTGAACTCGTTGGGATCGACTTTTCCTCAAAGTCCCTGTTTGAGCGATGCCTGCAAAAGCCAGCATCGAAGGTCACCCTTGTTCAAACACACGAGATGTGGAATCCCGTTGACGTGCCCTCTGCCCAAGACTACGATGAACATACCCCTTCAAAAATTTGCCTGGCGCGAACAGGTGTGCTTCACCTGCTTGATTCCTCTCCACGTGTGATCGCCAACTAGGTTCCGCTCCCTCAACCTAGGGAAAATCCTCTTCGCGGACCTGAGGAAAGCGCCTATGACCAAGTGGCCCCGATGCGCCATGCCCGAGTCGGCCAAGAAAACTTGGCGGCAAAGAACAGTCTCAACCATTGTGGTTCCCTTGCTCTTATTGGTGAGTACGCAACAAAGCCGGGCCGACGTCCCCCAGCCAGAAAGTGATAGCCAGCAGGGGCATCTCAAGCAACTGAGCTTGGAAGAGCTGGGTAATCTTGAGGTCACGACGGCATCCAAGGAGCCGGAGACACTCCGGAAGGTTCCTGCAGCCATTTACGTAATCACGCAGGAGGACATCCGGCGGTCGGGTGCGGGCAGCCTTCCCGAAGTGCTGCGGCTGGCACCTGGGGTTGAGGTATCTCAAGTTGACTCCGATCACTGGTCCATCGCCATCCGCGGGTTTGGAGCGGTGTTAGCCAGCAAACTACTCGTACTGATCGACGGACGGAGCGTCTACACGCCACTTTTCGCGGGCGTCTATTGGCAGGCCCAGGCCACGCCGCTCGAGGACATCGACCGGATTGAAGTGATTCGCGGGCCGGGCGGCACCATTTGGGGAGCGAATGCCGTCAACGGAATCATCAATATCATCACCAAGAGCGCCAAAGATACCCATGGGTCGATGCTGTCTCTGGGAGGCGGCAATGTGGACCAGGCCACCACAGGCTATCGCTATGGAGGTGGGAACGGCCGCGGCCTTGACTACCGCTTTTATGCCATGGGCTTCACGCGGAGTCCCGCGTTTCACTCGGACGGCAGGAACTTCGACGATTGGCGAATGGGCCAGGCCGGGTTCAGGACAGACTGGAACAAGAGCCCTCGTGATAGCTTCACGCTTCAAGGTGACATCTACAGCGAGGTTGCAGGCCAAACGACCGGCTTCGCACTGTACTCGCCACCTTCAGAGGCTACGCTTGACGGGAACGCGGATTTGGCAGGGGGGAATCTTCAGGGCCGCTGGAAACGCGTACTGAACGAGCGATCAGACTTTGAAATCCAAGCCTACTACGACCGCACACGCCATTTGGAACCCGAAATCGGAGAGACCCGTGACACCCTCGACATCGATTTTCTTCATCACTTGAAGCTGCCGAAGCGGCATGACTTCCTTTGGGGGCTTGGGGCTCGGGTGAGTCCTGGCAGGTTCGTCCAACTCGTCCCGACGATCGACTTCCTGCCCCACCACCTGACAGACCAGATCTACAGCGCGTTTCTGCAGGACGAGATTGGCTTTCTTGACGACCGGATCTCGCTTACCGTAGGGTCGAAATTCGAACACAACAACTACACTGGTTTCGAAGTCCAGCCGAGCGCACGTCTGCTCTGGAGCCGCACTCCGCGGCAAGCCTTCTGGGCCTCGGTCACTCGGGCGATCCGTACTCCCTCGCGTCTCGAAGAGGACATTCAAATCAATTTCTTCGCAACCGTAACGCCGCTGCCCATTTATTTGCGCGCCATCGGCGATGGCCAGTTCCGTTCCGAAGAATTGATCGGCTATGAAGCCGGGTATCGGGCGCTGGTGACCCCCACCCTTCATCTGGATGTCGCCCTGTTTCACAACGATTACAACTATCTCTCCAGCTTTCAGGTTGGCGCGCCATTTCTCGAGCCGTCACCTACTCCGGTGCACGCGATTATTCCCATTCTTACTAGAAACGGAATCAAAGGCGCCACGAACGGATTCGAAGTGGCACCCGATTGGAGGCCCAGGGAATGGTGGGAGCTGAAACTCTCCTATTCGTACCTGAACATGGAATTGGAAAACAAGGCCGGGAGCAATGACCCAACGAGCGGGCCCATCGTTGAGGGATCGAGCCCGCATCATCAGTTGGTGATTCAGTCTTTCGTGAATCTGCCAAAGAAACTGGAATTTGACCAGACTTATCGTTACGTCAGCGACCTGCCAGCCCAAACAGTTGCCAGCTACGGAACGATGGACGCACGACTGGGTTGGCACATCACTCCACAACTGGAGTTGTCCCTCGCCGGTCATAACTTGTTGCAGCCGCATCACCCGGAGTTTGGTGGTGATGCCGGAGGGCTTGTTGGGATCAGGCGAAACGTTAACGCAAAGCTTGTATGGCGCCCTAGCAAAAACTGATGTCCGCGATAGTTATTTCCGGCTCAAGTTCCTCGCCCCCCTCACGACGAGGGCGGGCAATTCGTTGGCCCATGGGATTTGGGCCCCGGCTCATGGCCGTTGCGATCGCGTGCGCTCTTCTCGCCTCAATCCTTGACGGCCAACAATCCAAACCCTCCGAATATCAAGTCAAGGCTGTATATCTCTACAACTTTGGCAGGTTCGTCGATTGGTCCGCCACTCTTCCGCCGGCTGGGGGAGATTCGTTCGCTGTTTGCGTGATTGGCCAGGACCCATTTGGACGAACTCTCGATTCCACGCTTGCCGGCGAACTCATAGACCAGAGGAGAGTAGTAGCCAAGCGAATCTCAAGGCCCCAGGACGCAGCGAGTTGCCAGGTGCTCTTCATCAGCTCGTCGGAGGATGGCCGCCTCAAAGAGATTCTTCCGTTACTCGACAAGATGAAGGTGCTCACGGTCAGTGATATGCCGCGTTTCTCGGAACGCGGCGGGATGATTCAGTTCGTTTTGGAGAAGGACAAGATTCGATTCGAGGTCAACCTGACGAATACTGAACACGCCGGCCTGAATTTAAGCTCCGAACTGCTCAAAGTGGCAATCGCGGTGAAAAGGAATTCTCAGCCGGGCGATTGACAGACAATGACCAGAACTCAAGACAGTACGATCACCAAGAAGCTCACCCGAATGAACATGCTGGTCAGTGGTGTGGCATTGTTGATGGCTTGCACAGCTTTTGTTACGTATGACCTGTTGACGTTTCGCGAAGCCATCGTGCAAAACCTTTCGATCCAAGCTCACGTTGCTGGCTCGAACAGCGTGACCGCCCTGGTCTTCAACGACTCGCACACGGCGGAAAACACTCTGGCCGCTCTGAAGGCCGCCCCCAACATCGTGTCCGCGGGAATTTACTCACTCGATGGTCAGATCTTCGCCGCATACCGGCGCGACCCCAATTCACAAGTGCCAGCCTTCGTTTCGGCGGACCGTGCCGAAACTCACTTTTTTAAAGACGGCAACGTCATAGTCACCAATTTGATCGTATTTCAGGGCAAGCCGACCGGGATCGTGTACATCCAATCGGATCTGCAAACGTTGAAGGCGCGACTACGGCGTTACGCGAACATCGCGGCAGTTGTGCTAGCTGCCTCGCTTTGGACGGCACTCTTGCTCTCCTCCGCATTCCGACGATCAATCGCCGAACCCATCGTGCATCTGGCAGAGGTCGCATGCGTGGTTTCTCGCGACAAGAACTACACGGTCCGAGCGACGCCCACCACCGGTCACGACGAACTATCCACTCTGATTGAATCGTTCAACGAGATGTTAGTACAGATCCAAGAGCGTGATGACGCTCTGCAAAACGCTCACGATCAATTGGAGCAACGCGTCGGTGAACGCACGGCGGATCTGGAGAAGGCTAAGAGGGAGGTGGAGACCTTTTCGTTTTCCATCCTTCGCGCGAAGGATGAACTGGAGCGCGCGAGCAAGTTCAAGGACCAATTCCTATCTACGATGAGCCACGAACTGCGAACTCCTTTGAACGCGGTCCTGGGCTTCTCCGAACTTTTGACCGAGGAACGTTACGGCCCTCTTAATGAGCGCCAGCAACGCTATGTCAAGCACATTCACACAGGAGGCAAGCACCTCCTCGCCCTGATCAACGATATCCTGGACCTCTCAAAGATTGAGGCGGGACGCCTTCAGTTAGCGATTGAGAACGTGCCGGTCCCTATGTCCCTCGCGGAAGTCGTCGACACAATGCGTCCTCTCGCCGACAAGAAGGCTCAGACGCTGTTGCGGCAGGCCCCTTCCGGTCTAAGCGTGCGAGCCGATCCCACCCGCTTCAAACAAGTCTTGATGAACCTCGTTGGGAACGCAATCAAGTTCACGCCCGACGGAGGAGAGATTCGATTGTCGGCCCACCGAGTGGACGAGGCCGTTCGAGTGGAAGTTCGTGACTCAGGTCCCGGCATTCCTGTTGAAGAACAACAGCACATCTTTGAGGCCTTTTACAGACTAGGGGAGGCCGACAAAAAAACAGAAGGCACTGGCCTTGGCCTAGCGATTACCAGGCGGCTCGTCGAATTGCACGGCGGGAATCTCGGCCTCGAAAGTCAGCCAGGCTCAGGGAGTTGTTTCTATTTTACTCTGCCGGGTGCCGAGGCCGTTGAGATACATGAAGTTCCAGCAAGCGGTGGGGAATTCCAGACGCCCGAGTTCGCTCGAATCCTGGTGATCGAAGATGATCGCGCGGCAGCACAGCTCCTTCAATCTCACTTGTCCTCCGCTGGCTATGATGTGGTGCTGTGTGATCAGCCGGGACGTGCTCTAGAAATGGCCGCAGAACTGCAGCCGAGCGCGGTCACCATGGACATCATCATGAAACCCGTCAACGGCTGGGAACTCCTGTCGACCTTCAAAACCGACCCACGCACGGCCCGGATTCCCATTGTGCTGGTGACCATAATTGATCAGCCAGCGACGGGAGCCTCACTCGGGGCGGACGAATATATTGTTAAGCCCGTGAAAAGGGCCACGTTGCTGGGAGCGGTGGACCGATGCCTGAACCACCGCAAACGTGTCGGACGAACACAGTCAATTTTGGTCGTCGAAGACGATGCTCCGACGCGCGAGCTTATCGCAGAATTGCTATCCAAGCGCGGCTACGTCGTGACCACTGCCGCCAATGGAGTGGAAGCCCGCACAAGGGTTGCGGCATCCTTGCCAGAGCTGGTGGTTCTCGACCTCATTTTGCCGGACGTCAGTGGTTTTCAGCTGCTCACTGAATGGCGCACAAGTACACGGACGGCCGATCTCCCGGTCTTTGTGCTTACTAGTAAGGACTTGACTCCGGAGGAGCAAGATTACATCGGAGCCCAAGCTGGATTGCTGCTCCAAAAGCAGAAGCCGTGGCAGGAAACTCTCATCGCACAGTTGCGGCGAACCCTTCCCGGAGTACTTTCGGAGAAGTCATGAAGCACCGGGTTCTCGTGGTGGAGGACAACCAGCCGAATCGTGAGCTCCTTTGCGATTGGCTGGAATCGGAGGGTTTCGAGGTGGCGTACGCCGAGAATCTGGAACAAAGCTTGGCCGCTTTCGAGATTAACGTTCCTCACGCCGTCTTGCTCGATGTACAACTTGGCCGGGAGGATGGTCTATCCTTGGCCAGGTGGATCAGGGAGCGGCAAGGGCTTCGCCACATTCCGGTCATTGCAGTGACAGCCCACGCAATGATTGCGGATCAACAGCGAGTCATCCAGGCAGGCTGCGATGCCTGTATCTCCAAGCCCGTGGATTTCAAATCGCTGAGTCAACAGCTCGATCTTTGGCTGAGCCACGCTACACAGATCCCGTCCGGCGCATAAGTCCGTATGGACGCCGATAGCTCTACCAATCTGTCTGATACCCGTAAATATGGCGACCTCGGTTTCGAGCGTTCATCCATGTGCCTCAGATTCGGCGATTTCTGGGCGAGTGGTCGGCAACTCGGAAACTTCCCACTACCGAACAGCACCTAACCATATTTTTGCTAGACACGAGGGTCACTATCGTGCCATAGTTTCTGTGAGTAAAACTGCGCAGTAAAATTACCAGAGCCCCGTGCCTGCGGCTTCCTCGTTTTTCGCCGCTTGAGAACCTAAACGCACTAAACCTGTAAGTCCCTTTAGAATGAACACTTATGAAAAACAGGGGGAGGGGGGAGTATCCATCTGTACAACACTTGGCCTTGGATCGGGCACCACAATACGCGGCCAATCGGCTGTCGCAAGCTTGCGTTCACGAAGCGGCGGCTGCGGCACCGGGAAACCCACTGGGCCGCTGGTCCGGCGGCAGCCCTGCGGCCATGGCATCGTGCACGCGTTCATTCAGTTTGTCTCGTTCCTCGAACGAATACGCGGACGCATCAATCGGCTCTAGAAACTCCACGAGTATCTCTCCCGGATGGATGACCAGCGATCGCTTCTCCATTATTCGATGCGCTCCAGAGCACGCCATCGGCACGATTGGAACGCCGGCCTTGATGGCCATCACCACCGCGCCCTTCTTGAATTCCTGCAGTCTGCCGTCCGGACTTCGCGTGCCTTCCGGATAGATCAGAAACGATTGCCCCGCCCGCA
>JBGOVX010000122.1:0-11001 GCA_041478355.1 Terriglobia bacterium
CGCGTACGGGCGTGTCTTTTATGTGGAAGGCAAATCGCTTCTGTTCTACGCCTATGACCTAAACGATCCCCATCAATTCAAGAAGAACGTAGTGTTCTACGTGTGGGGCGGCAAGGCCGGCGTCAAAGAGGTGACGCACAGCCTCGGTATCTTGCACAAGGATGATGACGGCCAGAGCCGCTGGGCCATGACGTTTGACGATCCCAAGGTGCTGTCCCAGATCAATTCCGTGTTCGTTACGGCCGAATCGGCTAGCAAACACCTGGATGCACCCCACGGGAAAAAGGTCCTGTATGCGTATTTTGGCGGTACCCCAAACCATCCCTGAGTTGGAGGGTAGGTTGACATCCGAGCCGGGAAGTTTGATCGTTTGTTAGATGTTGGCCGCTGGGCCGAGCCTTCCGTTACTATCCCTCTCCCCCGTTTTTTCTGCCCCTTTAAAGAATTAAAGAAATATGAATTGTTGATGGCGAATTGTTCACACTTCGCGGGCAAACGTGAGACAAGGGGTGATAACTCGATGACGACTCTTGCACGTCTGTTGCGGATTTCTTTTTTGGTGGTCCTGTTCACATGTTTGTTCGCTGCTTATGCCACGATGGGGCAAACCGAAACGGGGACCATCTCAGGGTTGATCACGGACGAAACGGGAGGCAACGTACCCAACGCCGAGGTGCAGCTGCTCAACGTCCAGCGCGGAACGACGACCGATGTAAAGACGAATAGCGCCGGAATCTATATCTTCACGCGGGTCCAGCCGGGAATGTACCAGATCAAGGTGCAGAAGCCCGGATTCAAGCAAGTCGACTTGCTAAGTGTCATCGTCAACGTCCAGGACCACATCGAACAAAACGTCCGGCTTCAGGTTGGCTCGGTTTCAGAGAGTGTTACTGTGCGCGCTACCGATCTTCACATTAACACGACGGATGCATCGGTCAGCACGGTGGTGGACCGGAATCTTGCGGAAAACATTCCGATGAATGGTAGGAGTTTTCAGACCCTCATCCAATTGACGCCCGGCGTCGTGCAGACTGCTAGCACTGAATTAGACTCCGGGCAGTTCAGCGTCAACGGCCAACGCGCCTATTCAAATTATTGGATGTTGGATGGTGTCAGCGCAAACATCGGGGTTGGACTGTCGAGTGCCCCGGGCAGCCCCGGCAATGGCGCGGCGGGTACACTTGGCTCGTTCAGCGTACAGGGCGGCACGAACAGCTTGGTATCCGTCGATGCACTTCAGGAATTCCGGATCCAAACGTCAACATATGCGCCCGAATTTGGCCGAGCACCTGGAGGACAAATTTCCATCATTACACGCTCGGGCGCGAATCAGTTCCATGGATCAGCATTCGATTACCTCCGCAATGACGTGATGGATGCCAACGATTGGTTTGCAGACAGCGCTGGGCTGCAAAAGCCTCAGGAAAGACAAAATGACTTTGGGGGCACCTTCAGCGGACCTATTTTTCGGAACCGCACGTTCTTTTTCTTCTCCTATGAAGGCCTTCGACTGAGGCTACCCCAAGCGCTTCTGACGACCGTTCCGGACCTGCAGGCGCGGCAAAATGCTACACCGGGAATGCAACCCTTTCTGAATGCATATCCTCTACCGAACGGGCCCGATGATGTAACCAAAGGCATCGCCCAGTTCAATGCCTCGTTCTCTAACAAGTCAAGCTTGGATGCATACAGCCTGCGCATTGACCACCACTTCGGCGAGAGATTGATTCTATTCGGCAGGTACAACTATTCACCTTCAAACAGCCTACTGCGTGGAGACCCCAACGCACCACTTAGTACCGTCTCTCCCAACGAAATCGATACCCAAACTGCGACCCTCGGGTCGACCTGGCTGGTCTCGCCCGCCCTGTCGAACGATGCGCGCTTCAATTACAGCAGGGTAAGCGCGACTGCGTCTCACTTTCTCGATAATTTTGGAGGAGCGGTACCCCTGCCGTCCTTGCCGTTCCCGGATCCGTACAATTCGCGCAACGGATATCTCTTTTTTTCGATTATTGGGTTGACTCATCGCACGCTGCAGGCGGGGTTCGACACGCGCAATTTACAGCATCAACTCAACTTCGTCGACAATCTTTCCCTCCAACGGGGCAGCCATTCCCTGAAGTTCGGCGTTGACTTTAGGCGGCTAACGCCTGTGTATCAGCCTCAATCATATTTTCAAGACGTATTCTTCAGTAATGTCACGGCCGCAACGAAGGGCAACCTCCGATTCAGCTTCATCACCGATTCGATTCCGACCCCACTTCTCCTCCGTAATATCAGTGCTTTTGCGCAGGACACTTGGCGCGTTCAGCCTCGCCTAACGGTCACATACGGCTTGCGTTGGGACGTCGACGTCGCGCCCAAGACGACAAGCGGCCCTCCTCTGACAGCCGCACTCAATTTTAACGACCCGGCCACTGTGGCCCTGGCGCCAGCGGGAACTCAAGCATTCAGGACCCCTTACTGGAACCTGGCTCCCCGCATTGGAGTCGCTTATCAGATTACTCAGAGCGCGAACTGGCAAACGGTCGTTCGCGGTGGCGGAGGTGTGTTCTTTGATTTGGCGACCCAGGAGGTCGGAAACAATTTCGGCTTTACGTACCCGTTCAGCGGAAATGTTTTCACTAGCGGAGGAACCTATCCGCTTGATCCAGCGACAGCTGCACCGCCCCCCATCACGCGAGATTTGACTCAACAGGTGCTGTTTGCCTTCAATCCTCACCTTCAATTGCCGTACACGCTTCAATGGAATTTGTCTCTGGAACAGGCACTTGGAGGCCAGCAGGCGTTGTCGGTCTCGTACATTGGCGCTGCGGGCAGACGTTTGATCCAACAAGCATTGCTTAGTAGTCCGAACGCGAACCTCGGGGATGCGGAGCTGATCAGTAACGGGTCCACCTCTGACTATCATTCTCTCCAGGTCCAATTCAATCGAAGAATGTCACACAATCTTCAAGCGCTTGCTTCCTATTCTCTGTCGCATTCCATAGACACATCCTCGTCAAGTTCCTTCGTAGCCAGCGGTACTGCAGGCTTACCAGGTGTGCCGCGGAACTTTAACCGCGGTTCGTCAGATTTTGACATTCGGCATTCATTCTCCGCTGCGCTCATTTATGAAATTCCGGCGCCGCGAATGAATCGACTCGCACGTGCCGTTGTCCGGGGCTGGTCAATTCAAAACATGATTCAGGCTCATTCCTCTCCACCGGTCGATCTCTATGATTCAAGCTTGGTTAACTTTTCGTTCCATTCAGCATTCGCAATAGTGCGACCGGACGTAGTCTCCGGGCAACCCCTGTATCTATTTGGAGGGCAATATCCGGGTGGCAAAGCCCTTAATCCGGCCGCCTTTATTGATCCGCCACTCGATCCGAGTACCGGAGCAGTCATTCGACAAGGCAATCTCGGTCGTAACGTGTTACGAGGATTCGGAGCCGCTCAATGGGACTTCGCGGTTCACCGGGACTTTGCAATCCGAGAGTCGCTCAAGTTGCAGTTTCGCGCTGAACTGTTCAACGTTTTGAATCATCCGAACTTTGCCTCGCCTGTCGCCGACATTAGCGATCCAAAGTTCGGGCTTTCGACGCAAATGCTTGGACGGGGTCTTAATGGGTCGGCACTCCTCGGTTCGAATTCAGCAGGTGGTGCGTTCAACCCCCTCTATCAAGTTGGAGGACCACGGTCGATCCAATTGGCAGTGAAGCTCACATTTTGAGTGAGGTGACTGGAGGCCGTTTTTCCGATGACAAGTCTATGGAGGATGATCGGTGCTCTCTCTAAGAATCGCTGTGCTTTGGTTCAGATTCACTCTCTTGCTTTTTGGTCTGGCGACCGTCGCCCAAGCGCAGGCCAAGCACAAGCCCACTCTTGACGATCTTTTGACAATGAAAGACATTACCGGGCCGAGCCTATCGGCTGATGGGAAATGGCTGGCCTACATGGACTTCGAGGCGGACATTTGGATCATTTCTACTGAGACCGGTACTGAGCCACGGGACCTAGGTAAAGGAACGCTTCCTACATGGTCGCCCGACGGCAATTACTTAGCGTATTACTCAAACCAAACCGGCTCATTGCAGCTCTGGCTGTTGAACATCAAGACAAACCGTGCTGAGCCCGCCACAGAGATTCCAGCGGGCATCACGCCCGACCCGCTCAGCATGGTTATCGGCTGGCGGGGATACTACTACGACTCACTCCGCCTGAGTTGGTCGCCCGACAATGGAAAGCTCGTATTTGCGTCGCAAATTGCGGTGGGCCAAGTAGCCTCAGATAGTACAAATGACGTTTCAGGTCGCAATGGCGACAGCACCAAAAAACCGCTCGTGCTAACATTGGAAACTCCTCCAGAGTGGACCCTTGAAGGAGTGTTTCGTGGCGGAGGATTCAGGCCACCGCGATGGATCAACGGGAAACTCGACTACCACTATCCCGTGGAAGACCACAGCTCCCTTCCGCCGAAAAGAGTGAGCCAACTTTTCACCGTTGACATCCACACGAAACAGGTCACTCAGCTGACTCAGGATGATGGACAATACTTCACGCCTGAATGGTCGCCAGACGGTGCGTCGATTGTTTGTACGTCTACCGAAGGGCGTCCCCTTGCGGGTGAGGGTTCGGGACCAACCAATCTCTATCTCGTGAACGTCGAGACCGGCAAGAAACAGGCGCTCACCTCGGACGCAGAGTACAAACGGATGCCCCATTGGGCGCCTAACGGCAAATGGATCGCCTATTTCAGCGCGCGAACGTTAAATTATCAATTCGCTTCAATCGTTCCGGCTTCCGGCGGCTCCCCTATTCCCATCACGGCCAACCTTGACCGAGATATTCAAGAAATAAATTGGCTTCCTGATAGCAAGTCGATTGTGGTGACTTATAGAGACGGTGTCTCGGCGCCTATAGTTCGTGTTATGGTACCGAACGGTAAAATAGAGCCCATCTCAGGGCCGGAGCCTGCCGCGCGGCTGTGGACAACCGTCTCGCGATCCGGGATGGTAGCGTGGGTGGAAAGCGATGGCTCTGCTTGCACCCGGATCATCGCCGTTGCGCCAGATCGAAAATCGCCACACGTACTTTTTGATCCTAACCCACAGATTAGTGATTGGATTCTTGGCAAACAAGAAGTCGTTCACTGGAAGAATAGCAAGGGCGATCAGCTGGAAGGGGTCCTCGTTAAACCAGCGGATTACCGGGAGGGCCGCAGATATCCGCTGATCGTGGACGGCTACCCAGCCCTCACAAACATGTTCAAAGGGGATCCGATGTGGGGAAACCAAGTATGGGCCTCTATGGGCTACGCTGTATTTTTTCCGAATGCTCGCGCCCCCCACGTGTGGATGAATCCATTTAGGTCTCCGGCGTTCACGGCTGTGGGCAAAGGGCCCGCCGGATTAGATGTGATGGTCGACGATCTGCTATCTGGTGTTGACGAACTCATCCGTAATGGAATCGTCGATCCTGATCGGATGGCCCTCTACGGTTTCAGTAATGGCGGGGCCGTCGTCCAGCAGATGGTCACAAAGACCGCTCGCTTCAAATGCGCCATAGCAGTGGGCGGAGCCACCTCGGCGGACTGGTCGCGAAGGTTCTTCCTCCACACGCTGGAGCCCTGGACGGCGAAACTTGCTGATACGACGCCTTGGGAAAATTCCCAAGCGTTTATTCAACTGTCCGCAGTCTACCGTCTGGATCATGTTACAACGCCGATGCTGCTAGCAGACGGAGATGACGATGGCGACTTTCTTCTAAATACGATCGAAATGTACAACGGGTTGCGCTGGTTGGGCCGTGACGTCACCTTTCTCAGATACCCAGGTCAAGGACATGGTTTTACGGGATGGGCAATGAGAGACTTCTGGGAAAGAGAGACTGCATTTTTCGCCAAATACCTCAAGCCTGGAGAACGGCCGAATTAGGGCGTGCTCCGTTTATGTTGCAGCTCGCTTTGAAGTTGGCCATCAATCCGAGGAGCTCCAAGAACCAACCGGCCGCCTCGTGCCGCATCAGCGGGGGTAAGCAGGCACGTCTGGCTAGGTGTCGCACGTTGGCGGACTAACCTGGGCGCGCGTTGTGGTGCCCCCGACGGTTGAGAAAGTGTCGACGGGACGGGATGTGTTCGCGTACTTCGATGTGCAAGGTGATACGTACTACAGCGCGAATGACCGCGATGGGCCTTGGGTCACGCATTCCAGTCATGAGGGCCGGACGTGGAGTGCCGCGACGCTCTTACCGGGAGCAAAGGGGTTCGACCAGCAGCACGACTTGGAAAGTGAGCAAACTAAGATGAAGCCGTGGAAATTCGTCTGTATGTTGCTATGTATTTTCTTCGAGCCCGGAATTGCATTTGCCCAGGCAAATCAAATTCATGTCGGTCCGAATGTGCATGTCAGCCAGGCTCATGCGAACTACTCATTAGGCGAAGTTCTGCTTTCAGCCGATCCAGCGGATGCGAATCGTTTGCTCGGATGCGGCGTCCTTTACGCAGAATCGGAGAACCGCAGGTGGACGGTCGTCTATCTCTCCACGGATGGAGGCAAAACTTGGCAGCCCACGCTTGAGACGAAACGCTTTGAAGACTCGGCCGATCCGGCCTGCGCTCTCGGTCGCAGCGGGTTGGCCTCGCAGATCGCCATTGGTGTCACGGGCATTGACCCGGAAACGAAAAAGACTAGATACGCTCTTGGTGTCCACCGTTCCACGGACGGTGGAAAGACTTGGACCCAGCAGGAAGACATGCCCATGAACTTTCAGGGCATTGACCGTGAATCGCTCACTATAGACACTACGCAGGGCAAGTTTGGAAACAGAATTTACATTACGGGCGAGTCTTATGTTCGGGATCTCTCGGGGAAAAGCAGAAACGGATTGGCATTCTGGTGCTCGCGCGACGGCGGCGTAACCTTCGAAGGGCCATTTAAGCGTGAGACGATTGCAAACCATTATGTCTTGCAGCCCGGGAACAGCGTCGTTCTGTCGGATGGCACGCTGGTCAGTGTTTTTGGTGACCTCAAGAACTACGATAGCAACCGAGACCTCGTGGAGCGCAATACTCCGGAAGAGTCCAACGCTGTGCTGGAGTCCATTACTATTACGGAGGGTGGCGACACTTTTTCTGAAGCCGTCAAAGTGGACGACTTTTTCATGGTTTGGGACCACAAGGATGGCAGTATGTCGACGATTGGTATGCCAACGCTCGCCGCTGATTCGGGAGACGGACCTTTCCGCGACAGACTCTACGCCACCTGGGGTGACGAACGCGATGGCAGATCGGAGATACGCCTCGCGTACTCGTCAGACAAAGGCAAGACTTGGTCGAGGTCGATGGTCATAGACGATGTGCTTGGACCGCCGGATAACAAGAAAGGTCCGCAAAATTTTCTGCCGACTGTTGCGGTCAACAAAGCCGGTGTGGTCGCTGTCACGTGGTATGACCGCAGGGACAATCCGGACGGTCTCGGATGGTACATCCGTCTCCGCACATCGCTGGATGGTGGCGACACGTGGCTTCCCAGCGTCCGCGTCTCAGAAAAGCCGAACACTTTTTCTTCAGCTTCAAAGCTTTTCACATACGCCAATGCGAAACGATCCGAAGGCGCGACAAGCGGGAGCGGACGTGAGATTGAAGATGAGGCCGCTGAACCATGCGACAAGAAGGAGAAAACTAAGAACCCAACTCATGTGAACATCGACTTTCAAGACAGGCAGTTCTTTGCGGGGGATTACGCCGGTCTGGCTGCGGACGCAGGCGGCACATTCCACGCATGGTGGATAGACAACCGCACGGGTCTCGCCCAAATCTGGTCCGCGCCTATCACCGTGGACGGAAAAGCCATCCGAAACGGCGACGTTACGCTTTCCGAACTAAAAGACGTCTCGGGCGATGTAGACCTCAAGATCGTGTCCAGCAACTACGACCGCGGATCCAATAAAGTAGCGCTCGGAGTGCGTCTGAAGAATTCGTCCAAGAAGTCCATTCGAGGACCTGTGAAACTCCGCCTCGTGAACATCAGCTCGGCAATTGGAAGTCCGTCTGCCGTAAACGCGGACAACCAGCTCGCCCAACCGGGTGCCGTATGGGACTTCTCCCCTTTGCTCAAGGACAATGTTCTGAAGCCGGATGAAACCTCTGCGGTCAAGCAACTCTTATTCCGCGTGGATCATCCGCGTGATTTCTTTGAAGGAAAGAGCCTTCATTATGACCTGCTTAAGTTCGATATTCGTATGCTCGCTGCGGGAGCAGAGCCGCAGGTCAAGCCGGTGACGGAGAAGGCAGGCAGCGCGAACTAGTTCTGCTTCGTCTCTGTGACGAAGAAGATCCCGATCCCGCCAAAGCCGAGCAATACGCCCGCTGGCGCGAGCTGCGGAAGCTGCAAGAGCAGAACGATGCACAGCCGAAGGAGCAAGTTCATAACTGAGTGTACCGGACCATCGTTTCGTCGGCGGGTCCGCGCTGGTTGCTTTCCGTGAATCTGTTCGAAGCCACGTAGAGTGCAAAGACTCGATCTGGCGGGAAGCGTATGCAAGGCAGAATAAAATGGTTCAACAACTCAAAAGGGTACGGTTTCATCGGGCGTGATGACGGTTCGGATGTGTTCGTTCATTACTCGGCCATTGTGGGAGACCGCTATCGAACTTTACAAGAAGGCGATCCGGTAGAATTTGAGCTCGTGCAGGGCCCGAAAGGTCCGCAGGCCATTAGCGTGACGCGGCCGGATGCCTTAAGCATTTAGAACATGCACAGACCCCAAGGACTTCATCAAATCCGGCCCGAGGAGCTGACTGCGGAGGCGAGGAGGAAGCTTGCCGAGGAGCTGATTACGTCGCTCGGCGAACACCCCTATCTGCACGACGTTACCGAGGAATATCGATTGCTTCTCGACTTAGAAGGACGATGCGTAGAGGCATCGGGCCCCGTTTGCCGGCTTTTAGGCTACGGCAGTTCAGAAATACTCGAGAAAACTCTAAAAGACCTGACAGCGCCGACCACGACAAACATACCGAAGCATATTGGCGCGGTTTTCCAGTGTGATTACATGCAGGGGCTGTGGCTGCTGGTGCACCGCCAAGGAACGCGAATTCTGGTGCGACACGAATCGCAGCTGTTGCCTGAATTATTGATCGAGATGCGAATGGATCCTGTCGGAGCGGGTCACTGAATCTCGTGACCTACATAAGCGCAAAGGTGATCGTTGTCATGAGTAAGCGTCCGAATCTGATGATCGATATACGCCTGGACCCCATCGCAGTAAACGGGCAAGTAACCGGCAATCGTTAATCCCTGCAAAAATTTGTTCTGAATGGCATATTTTGACCTCCGCGCGGGCATACCAAAAGTGGGGTTCCTGCTGTACGTCTAGCATCTGGTCCTGCCCCAGAAAACTCACTTGATTCGCAGTACAACGAGGACAGCAATGTCCACCTCTCCTCAGGCCAGCACGATCATGCCCGAGCTTCAGTTAGCTACCCCTAAAGATGGAGGTGTGCTCTTTGATCTCGATCACGACCGGCTTTTGAAGCTGAACCCGGTTGGGGTCGAGATTTGGAAATTACTCAGTGCCGGCGAGAGCGAGCCACAAATTGTGCTTAAGATTGCAGAACGATACTGCGTAGACCAGTCGCGTGTAGCAAAAGACGTGCGCGCGCTGCTCGCAAAAATTGCGGAGCTGCGCATTCCAATGACCAGTGCAGTGTCCACAAATCAGACACAACCAATCATTCAACAGAACAAGCCTCCTTCCTTCCCGTGGTACGGCCACGACGCGATCGCACCCCGCCCGAAGCCACGACGGAGAACGGTGGTGTGCGCTCTGCTCGGTTTGGCAGGATTTGACTGCGTTCTTACTCTCTTCTCTCTGAAGTCTCTTTGTTCCCTAGTGAAAAGATGGCCGCTTCGAAAAAGCAGCACTATCGATCCAGATGCTGTCGGCCGTACTTGCAGCGCAGTGGAGAAGGCGTGCGTCTGGTATCCGTGCGGACCGGACAGCGCAAGAGAGAGCAATTTGTTCTCCTGATTTCGCTGCGTCACGGCTTGGCAGTTAGCACCGGGTTCTTTCGGAGCCTGCCACCAGGCTCCGAAGCTGTGAAGTGCAGTTAGTGGAGAAAGGAGGAACCATGGAATACACGACACCTGAAATTGAAGTAGTGGGCACAGGAAGCGACTTGATTCAAGCTTTCTTCGGACCGTATACCGATGGCGGGCTCCATTCACTGAGCCTGGGAGCCGTTAGCCCCCAGCTGGACGAAGAGTAGTAGGCAGAGGCGGAGTCGCTGGAAGGCGGCTCCGCCATCGGACACCAATAATCTAAGCGGGCGGGGTTGCGATTCAGAGGCTCCGCCCGCTTTTTTCGGGTTCAGAGTCCGCGATGGGCGATGAGAACACAGAGCGGGATAACCCTAAACGGCATAAAGTCGAAAACTGTCCTAGCAATCAGGCAGACTTGCCGCTCCCGGACTCAATCCGTCCTCTTCGCGGATGAGACTGCTGAGTCTAGGATCGACACAGGTTCCAATGGAGAAGGCATGTACACGGGCCTCTTTGACCTCTTCAAGATCGGCATCGGGCCGTCAAGCTCTCACACCGTCGGACCTATGCGGGCGGCATATCGCTTCGTTCGACGGCTGTCCCGCTCCGCGCTTCTCACGAGCGTCGACCGTATTCGAATCGAGCTCTACGGCTCGCTGGCGTTGACCGGTCTTGGCCATGGGACTGATCGCGGCATCCTGCTGGGCCTCATGGGAAAACAGCCGGATCAAGTGGATCTAAGCGAAATCGAAGAATGTATCCGAACCATACGGGGCCGCAAAGAGATCACTCTCTTCAACCGCCGCGACGTGACGTTCGATCCTGAGGACATTGTCTTCCACAAAGATGCTGTGCTTCCCGGCCACACGAACGGAATGCGATTCACGGCTCTCGACCGGAATGGCCACGTCCTGGACAGCCGCGTCTACTATTCCGTTGGCGGAGGCTTCGTGATCGAGGACGGCGAAGACGAG
>JBGOVX010000013.1:0-35347 GCA_041478355.1 Terriglobia bacterium
AGAAAAATCTTGGTGCCTAGGATTTCCTCGAGTTCTTTCCGCGCCGCTGTCCCAATCTTCTTCAGCGATGCCCCCGAACGGCCGATCAGAATTCCCTTTTGCCCTTCGCGCTCGACGTAGATGGTGGCGCGGATGCGGATCAGCTTGTCGGTGTCCTCAAACGAATCCACCAGGACTGCGACGGCATGAGGAACTTCCTGCGTAGTCCTCTCCATGGCCTTTTCGCGAACTATTTCCGCCGCCAGGAATCGCTCCGGCTGATCGGTATATTGGTCCGGCGGGAATTTGGCTTCTCCGGCAGGCACATATTGGATGAATTTTTCCAGAACGCGATCAACACCGTCTCCTGTCAGCGCGGAAATCGGGATAATCTCGGCGAAATTTCCCGCTTTCCCGGCGGCTTCGATCAAGGGAAGCAGGCGAGTTTTGGAAACGCGGTCAATCTTGTTCAGAAGCAGAATACGGGTGCCTTCGAAGCGGCCGGCACGTTCCATGGCCCTGCGGTCCCCCTGGCCGATCTCTTCGCTGGCATCGATAATCAGCGCAAGCACATCGACAGCATCAAGCGCGGCGTCAACCTCTCCCATCATTTGACGGCCCAAAGCGGAGTCGGGCCGGTGCAGCCCGGGGGTGTCGATCAAGACGACTTGGGCGTAGGGGCGATTCACAATTCCTTGAATGCGGTTGCGTGTGGTCTGAGGCCGTGAAGTTACGATGGCGACCTTTTGGCCGACCAGACGATTCACCAGCGTGGATTTTCCAGCGTTGGGCCGGCCCAACACGGCGACAAAACCGAATTTGAATTCCTGTTCCATAGGATTTATTTTCCGGGGCAACGATCCGTAGGGCCAAAGTCGCTCAGCGGGAATGCCGACTAGTCATCATAACCCGCGGTCCGCGGAAACGCATTGTTTGAATCCTGGTTTGAATCGTCGGTGACGATATCGAATCGTCGGTGACGATGAGGCAGCAGCTATTCCGTTCCCAGATACACCGACTCTGACGATTGTGCTACCCTGCTTTTTGGTCAGCAATCTAGATTACTCGGCTGCGCTTCCCGGCTGCAGCGGCCCTGTGGAGCATCGAAGATGAAATTCACACGCAGAGTTTCTAAGTTCGCCGTCTTTCTTGCGGGAGCCGGCACTTTCGCTTTCTGGTTTCATGCCGCCTACGCGCAGGATGCGCTGAAGCAAGAAACGCATGGCATCGCAGTTGCGAATATGGACCGCTCGGTCAAACCTGGTGAAGACTTCTATGAATACGTCAACGGCGACTGGATCAAGCGCACTGAAATTCCTCCCGACCGCGGCAGGATAGGAGTCTTTTCGAGCCTTGCCGACCTGAGCGATAAGCGTACCGCGGCTCTGATTGAAGACGCCGCCAAAGCCGGCGCGCCCGCCGGCTCCGGGGCCCGCAAAATCGCTGACCTCTACAACTCCTATATGGACGAGGCCGCGATTGAAACCAAGGCCCTCGCGCCACTCCGCCCGCACCTGGAAGCCATCGTTGCCATCCATAACAAACGCGAACTGTCGCGCGCTCTCGGCGAGAGCTTGCGCGCGGACGTCGATGCGCTAAATAACACCAATTTCCATACCGCCAACCTTTTTGGACTGTGGGTCGCTCCTGGCTTCAATGAGTCTGAGCATTACACCGCCTACCTGCTGCAAGGTGGGCTGCAGCTTCCAGATCGCGAATACTACCTCGCAGGCAGCGAACGCATGCGCCAGATTCGCACCCAGTATCAGGCGCACATTTCAACCATCCTGAAGCTGGCGGGATTCACGGACACAGACGCGCGTGCCGGGCATATTGTTGAACTCGAACATGCTATCGCGGAAAAACATCTCAGCTTGTCGGACAACGAGGACATTCACAAGGCCAATAACACTTGGAAGCAGGCCGACTTTGCCGTCAAAGCTCCAGGCCTGGACTGGGCCGAGTATTTCCGCGGCGCCGGCCTCAGCGCGCAAGGCAGCTTCATCGTGTGGCAGCCCGCCGCTTTCACCGGCGAGTCCGCTCTGGTTGCTTCCACCGCTTTAGAGACTTGGAAGGACTGGCTCGCGTTCCACATGATTGAGGCCTATGCCGTCGTGCTGCCGAGGGCCTTCGCCGAGGAGCGCTTCGCATTCTTTAGCAAGACGCTCTCTGGCACGCCGCAACAGCGTCCGCGCTGGCAGCGGGGCGTGGGCATAGTGAATAGCCTGCTCGGCGACGCTGTGGGCCAAATCTACGCACAGCGATATTTCCCGCCGGAAGCCAAGGTCCAGGCGCAAGCGCTGGTTGCGAACATCGTCGCCGCTTTTCGCAAGCGCATTGATGCGCTCGCTTGGATGGATCCTGCTACCAAGGCAGAAGCCCAGGCCAAACTCAATACTCTGTATGTGGGAATCGGCTACCCGGAAACCTGGCTCGATTATTCCGCCTACGAAGTAAAGCCGGACGATATCTTTGGCAACCTCTGGCGCGGCAGGCTCTTTGACTATCACCGGGGAGTCGCGAGGCTGGGGGGAAGTGTTGATCGCAAGGAATGGTCGATGACGCCGCAGACAGTGAATGCGGTAAACCTCCCTTTGCAAAACGCACTCAACTTTCCTGCCGCTATCCTGCAACCGCCATTTTTTGATCCGCAGGCTCCTGCCGCGGTCAACTATGGCGCCATAGGCTCGGTGATCGGGCACGAAATCAGCCACACGTTTGACACCGAAGGCAGCGTTTTTGATTCGAAAGGCCGCGTGCGCAACTGGTGGTCCGCCGCCGACCTCGCGCATTTTGAAGCGGCCACCGCGATGCTTGCTGCACAGTACGATATGTATAAACCTTTTCCAGATCTCTCTGTAAACGGCAGGCAGACGATTGGAGAAAACATCGCCGATGTCGCTGGAATTGCCGCCGCCTACGACGGCTACCGCGCCTCGTTGCCAGACAAGACGGCGCCCCTGCAGGACGACTTTACCGGTGACCAGCAGTTCTTCATCGCTTTTGGCCAGAATTGGGGATCGAAGACAAGGGAGGCTGCGCTACGGCAGCAAGTCATGACCGACCCGCACGCGCCCTCGCAGTACCGGGCAGACACGGTTCGCAATATCGACGCCTGGTACAACGCATTCACCGTCCGGCCGGAGGACAAGCTTTATCTCGCCCCGCAAGATCGCGTGCGCATCTGGTAAGGCATGGGCGGAATTCTCTAACCAGATGTGAAGTGAACGTGTCTTAAATTCGAATTACGTGCTGGTCCACAAGCGAATCATCAACAGGCATCCGGACATTTCCTCGGTCGTGCTACACTTCCCAATCCCGCAATTGATTCGGGAACCCATATCGTTTGAATAGGAACTTTGCAGCCGGAGAGAAACTAATGCCCAGCGCACCTCATATTGAAAAGCACTTCACCGCTACCGAATCGGTCCGCGACGTCGTGATCGGAATGTCGGACGGCTTAACGGTTCCGTTTGCTCTTGCCGCCGGCATATCGGGCGCATTGGCCAGCAACCCTCACGCGTCCACCTTGGTTGTCACCGCGGGCCTTGCTGAAATCGCCGCCGGTTCGATTGCCATGGGCCTGGGCGGGTATCTCGCCGCCAGGACCGACCTCGAACATTACGCTTCCGAGCGCGAACGCGAGATTCGCGAGACTGTGGAACTTCCCGACATAGAAACTGAAGAGGTCGTCAAAGTCTTTCGCGACTACGGCCTCACTGACGCGCAAATGGCTCCCGTGGTCCAAGCCATTACAGGCGATCAAAAACATTGGGTCGATTTCATGATGCGGTTCGAACTCGGCCTCGAGGAACCGCAACAAACCAGGGCGCGAATCAGCGCGCTGACCATCGCCATGTCTTACATCGTAGGAGGAATGATTCCGCTGACCCCTTATATTCTGATTCCCAACGTGCAAACCGGGCTGTGGTGTTCGGTCGGAGTAACGCTATTGGCTCTGGCCATCTTCGGAGGCGTGAAAGGGCACTTCACCGGTATCAACCCCCTCAAAGGGGGCGCGCAAACGGTTGTCATAGGCGGGCTCGCCGCCGGCGCGGCCTTCCTGATTGCAAAACTAATCAGCTAAATCACCTGACGATTGTGGGCTCGGAATCTCCGCTGCTGAATCCCCGCCCATAATTATTGCGCCCCTGCGGCACTCGAATATCCGAGCCGCAACATTCCTTCCTGCTTGCCTTTTACCGAACCTTGGACGAGCCATTCGAGCGACGATTGGAACAGCAGTCCGTGGTTTTTCTCCCACATCGCATTGTGGGACGAGCATGCAAGGTCAATGAACACTTTCTGCTTCGAACCGATGTCCGCGTAAAGATTCCGTACCCGCTCCTGAGGCACCTGTTTGTCGTACTCGCCGGAGATCATCAGGGTAGGAATCTGTGTTTTTGCCACCACTGAGGAGTTCCAGCCCCAAGTGGTCACTTGCGGCGCGCGCCTTACACCGGTCCCCCAGGATGCTCCCACCGGGTCCGATTTGATCATCTCTGACCACACACTTTCGCTGGCGGCCGGATCGTATTGTTCCTGGCACCCCACTTGGCGGTCCCAATTTGCTGTGAACTCCTGATGGGATTGCGTGTTCATCGCCGAACCAGTGGCCGGAAGTTCCTCCGGTGCGCTCGCTGAAGATGCTCGAGTGTATGCGGGAGCCAGTAAAACCAGTTTCTGAATCTTCGCAGGATGCAGCGTCGCAAAGCCGCCTGCTCGAGGCCCACCGAGGGACCAGGCCACCAAGCTCACGCGGTCCACGTGGCGGAGATTACGGATATAATCCACCGCCGCCCCAATGTCGTTCCAGTCTGAGGCGATCGTGGTCATATTGTGCGGGTAGCTCGGAGCACAAGGCGCGGAAAGCAAGGCCGGAACGAAGGACGCTTGTTGTTCCTTCGAGAGATTGCATGGATCGTTCATCGCAAGTGGCCTGGTGGAACGCCCATAACCTGTCACGTCCATCGCGAAAACATCAAAGCCTGCCTTCGCCAGGTAGGCCATCCAACTGTAGTCCTGATAAGGAACGTCAAAGGAGACTTCCGCGGGTGTGCCCGCGCCATGCACAAACAGCACTACTCGCTCCGCAATAGACCCCGGGCGAAGAGCAGCGCCCGCCTGAAGCCGCTCACGCACATAAATCTGCGCGACCTGGCCGGCGATGGATGGCACAGTCGAGCGGACTTGGACGTAGTGGTCGATTGTAAGCAGGCGGTCGCTATCATCGCTGAGTGTTGGCCGGGCCAGCGAGAGAGAAAAAATTACGGCAGCCAGAAACATGCCGAGCACTCGAGTGGGTCGCATGGCGCCTCCTTTACGACCTTGTGCCGGGATACCATTTTGGATTTCCGGCCAATCGGAGTATACACCTATCAATTTTCTGGCCAACCATTCACGGTGGAAATCGAGGTGGGAGGAAGTTCTTCTAAGAATTAGTTGGCCGAAACCGCAGCGGGAGTCCGGCGCACCCGGAGGCGCAAAACTTTCCGTTGATTGGCTTCCAGAATTTCGAACCGCAAGCCGCCGTAATCCAGGTGTTCTCCCGAGAAAGGCACATGCCCGGCGATATGATTGAGCAGGCCTGCAATGGTGGTGGCGGATTCTTCGCCGGTGACATTCCATTCCACACCGAATAGCTCCTGCACCTTTTCCAGTGAGACGCTACCGCGAAGGACCATGCTTCCGTCCGGCTCGCGAACCGCATCCGGGGCCGGGACGCGATCATCTTCACCAATATCGCCGACAATTTCTTCCACCAGGTCTTCGACTGTCACGATGCCCGCTACCGAACCATGTTCGTCGACGACGATGGCCATCTGCTGATTGCGCCGTTGCATCTCCTTGAGCAATTCGGAGCCGCGCTTGGTTTCAGGAACAAAAAGAACGGGCCGCGCCAGATCGCGCACCGTCCGGCGGCGGGCTTCCTGTTCGGGAACCTGAAGCAAGTCTCGCGCCAGCGCCACGCCAATCACGTCGTCGAGTGACGTTTCATAAACGGGAACCCGTGAAAATTTCGTTTCAATCAGGAGGGTGCGAAGCTGTTCGACGGTGGAGGTGGCGGGAATAGCTATGACGTCGGGCCTCGGGGTCATAAATTCCAGAATCCGTTTATCGCTGAACTCGACGACTTGCTCGATCATTTGAGCCTCGTCGCGTTGCAGGATTCCTTCGTGTTCGGCGGCATCGACCAGGGCTTCGATTCCTTCCTGCTGCGTGGTGGAACCATCCGAGGGATGATCGTCGGAAATATGCGCGAGCGAGACCGCCAGTTCCAACAGCACCCGGAACGGCCAAACGATCCAGAGAAATCCGCGTATGACCAGAGACAGGCGAATCAGCCAGCGGCCCTTCGTCCGCGCCAGCAGAAAATCGGGAATGAACTGCGAGAGCAGCAGCACTTCCACAAGGACGTACACAAAGGCCTGAGCCAGGGCGTCCCAGGTGCCCGGAACAAACACGATGACGCCGCGGGCCGTCTCCGCGGTAACCAGGACCAGCCACAAGTTCGCCAGTAAACGGAAGCCGGTAGCGGCACGGACGCGTTCCAGACCAAAGTGCGGCTCAATTTCAGCTTCGAAGATTTCCAGATGCTGGTGCATAGGGCCCGTGGTTACGCGCCCCAGTTCCCGGTAAATCCGGTCCAGGTAGGAGAAGATGACCATGCCGACGCAGAGGGCGGAAACGGCCAGGGCATAGAGGAATGTCATCATCGTTTGACAACTCCGTCAGATTTCTCCGTCAAGCAACTCGCAAACGCCGCCGAAGGCGCCGCTCCAGGCGATCCATTTCGCCGTGGTCGGTCTCATGATCGAAACCCGCCAGGTGCAGCATTCCGTGCAGGATCAGGATGCGCATCTCGACAGGCAGCGCGCGTGAAAACCGGCGAGCATTGCGCCGGGCAGTTTCAGCGGAAATGGCGATGTCTCCCACATATCTGGCATTCGCGCTTTGCCGCGCAGGCCTGGCTGGGAACGAAAGCACGTCGGTGGGCCCGCGCTTACCCCGGAAGGTTCGGTTTAATCGAGCCATGGCGATGTCACTGACGAGTTCAATGGTCACGGTCTCTGGAGGGAATTGAAGTTCTCTCCGGACTCGCTCGCAGAAGTCCTGCAAGGGCTTGATGGCCACGGGAACGCGGCGCTGGCGGTTGACAATCATAAATGTCCGGGCATGGGTGCCGGGGCATTGGCGCCCGGGCGGACTATTTTGCAAGCTTAGGTTTGGAGTCCCCAGGCGATGCCGTCCTGCGGCCCGTTCCCCCGCCGAATTCGTCGTAGGCCTTAATAATCTGCTGGACCAGATTATGCCGGACCACGTCGCGTTCATTGAAATTGATGAATGCGATCCCTTCAATCCTGCCAACGACCTCGATCGCTTCGACCAGGCCCGAACGCCGCCCCGCGGGCAGGTCAATCTGGGTAATGTCTCCGGTGATGACGGCCTTGGAATTGAAACCCAGGCGCGTGAGGAACATCTTCATCTGTTCGCTGGTGGTATTTTGCGCTTCGTCCAGAATGACGAAAGAATCGTTAAGGGTGCGGCCGCGCATAAACGCCAGCGGCGCCACTTCCACAATTCCTTTTTCCAGGAAGCGCTCCAGCTTGTCCGCGTCCAGCATGTCGTAAAGTGCGTCATACAGCGGCCGCATGTAGGGATCAATCTTCTGCTGGAGCGTGCCGGGAAGAAAGCCCAGGCGCTCTCCTGCCTCGACCGCGGGCCGCGCCAGAATGATGCGGTCCACCTGTTTGGTGAGCAATGCGGAGACGGCCATCGCTACGGCGATGTATGTTTTCCCGGTGCCCCCGGGTCCCACGGCGAAGACCATGTCATGTTTCTCGATCGACTCCATGTATTGCCGCTGATTCGAACTCTTGGGGGTGACGTTTTTCTTGCCGAAGATGCGCGGGCGCGCCGGAGCGCCCGGCTCAAGCGGCTGCCGCGGCGAAGTCTGGGGGTCTTGCGTAGCCACCCGGATCATCGCCTTTACATCACCGTGATTCATGCGGCGGCCTTCGCGTAGGATCCGGTTATATTCGTCGAAAATACGAACGGCGCGGTCAACCTGAGCGGCTTCGCCTTCAATCGCAATGTGGCCGTCTTGCAGATGCGTGGTTACGTGAAGCGCGGATTCCAGCAACTTGACGTTCTCATCCAAAATGCCGAACAGGGCTTCCACTCCGTCGGCAACCTGTACAGTGCGGCGCATGAAAGGTTCGGTCAGCTGAGTTTCAGAATGGCAGCCAACCGATGAAGCTACCCTCCGTATTGAAAGAGAAACTGTGCACAAACAGCGTACTCGAAGCAAACCGAAGGGTCAAGAACGCCGGTAGTGGTTCAATTTGGGAGGAAAAATGCCCGTTGCGTCCCCAAAAAAAAATTGGGACGCAGCGCCACTTACACAGCCATTGAGTATTCGCGGGTGTCAGTTTCTCATTTAGTGGCGGCAGCCGAGGTCCGGGGGCCGGTGTAGGTGACGCGCCAGATGCTGTTCGAGGCGTCGTCGGTGAAGACCAGTGAACCGTCGCTGGCCACCGCTATCCCCACCGGGCGGCCCCACACCTTGGCATCATCGACCACAAAGCCGGTGACGAAATCTTCATATTCGCCGGTGGCCGTCCCATTGGGCGCAAAGATTCGAACCACCTTGTATCCGGTTCGATGGGCGCGATTCCATGATCCGTGCGAAGTAACGAAGAGGTCGCCGCGATATTGGCTAGGGAATTGCTTTCCATCGTAGAGGGTCAGTGTCAGCGGGGCGGAATGGGATTGCAGAAGAACGTCCGGCACCAGAACTTTTTCCTTCAGTTCAGGGTGTTTGCCGGCGAAGCGCGGGTCCTGATTCGGCCCTGTGTAATACCACGGCCAGCCATAGAAACCGCCGTCCACGATGTGAGAAACGTAGTCCGGAACCAGGTCGTCGCCCAGCGCGTCGCGCTCGTTTACAGCCACCCAGACCTGGCCCGTCTTCGGATGCACGATCAGGCCGGACGGGTTCCGTATGCCGGATGCATAGATTCGTTGGCCAGACCCATCTGGGTTGAACTCGAGAACGTCGGCCCGGTTGGTTTCCTCCTGGTCATCGGCCACATTCGCGCGCGACCCGACAGCGACGTATAGTTTTTTGCCATCATTCGAAAACGCCAGACTTCGAGTCCAGTGCCCGCCGCCGAAAATTGAGCCGCCGGTTATTTTCGAAACAATAGTTTCGGCCGGCCCGCGCGCTTTTAGATCGCCGTTTTGGTAGGGAAACCGGACTATGGAATTGGTATTCCCGATATAGACGTACTGCGGATTGGGCCCAGGAGGATAGAAGGCGATCCCGAATGGCAGCCTTAAACCCATAGCAAATACTTCATTCGACTGAAGCTTGCCTTCGCTTGTGAATCCGCGAAGGACGCGAATTCGGCCCGGATCGCTCTCTGCAAGAAACAGATCTCCATTGGGCGCCGTAACGATGGCTCGTGGGTTATCCAGGCCCGTGACCACCATATCTATTTTGAATCCTTCGGGCACTTTTGGCCAAGCGTCGGACGGACGAGGCACGACCTTGGATTGATTGGAGGAAGACTCGGTGGCGTAAGGTTTGGGCAAGTCAGAGGCCTTGATGAGATAGCGGTTGCCCGGCCGTTCATTTCCCCAATCGTTGAACGAGCCTTCCCCGCGCAAGACTTTCGTGGAGCTCGGCGCCGAGTCAGGTCTTTGCGCCCATGTGACCGTCAGAAAAACCAGGGCGATGCCGAATGCAGCGATCACCAACTTTAGCGGAACCCGGCGCAGGAATTTATTTTTCAATTTCTTAGCCTCCCATTCTTAAATTTTTAGAAGCATGGTTTGACGGTCTTTATGCCATCGCTCGTTAAGCGGGCGTAAGACTTCCGACATTATGGAGAGAGGTCCTGTAAGCCTGTTAACCTGCTTACGCATATGCACTTAATGTGGCCGCAACGACATGTAATTTTCCCGGAATCATTCTCGCACACATTACGCAGTGCGACATTTTGTAAGCTGAAAGAATACACTAAATCCCCCATTTTCTGATGGATTTGCGGAGCGGATAATGGATGTGTGGCTGGATCCGATGTGTCGCCCCTGCCGGGGCTTTCTGGTCGTCTTGGGAACGTGTTCCCACCGCTGCCGCGGTGGGCTACGTTGTGACGTCCCTTCGGGACTCCCGGAAATGCAGGAGGCTACATTGTCGCGTCCTTTCGAAACTCCTAGAAATACACAATTGATTCACTGCGATTAGTCCACTCCTCAGGGAGGACGTCCAAATGAATTTGGAACTTCGCGGGCGTTTAAAAGTAATTGTTACTGTGAGGCAAGATCATACGTCCAACCGAGGCAGATGCCGGATATAGCCGAAGCACGAGATATCGATCTCATTAGGCGCCTCGCCAGCGGGGATGATGACGCGTTCCTGGAGTTTTACCGGCGACACCAGGGAGGTGTCTTCCGGTTCGCCTTGCACATGACAGGAAGGCCGGAAGCAGCAGCCGATGTTGTGCAGGAGTCGTTTTTGACATTGATTCGACATGGCGGGAAATTCGACGAAGAAAGGGGCGCGCCAGCCAGTTTCCTTTACGGCATAGCGCGCAACCACGTGCGGAAGCTGTACGAAAAGGAGAGCCGGTACGTGGCGTTGAGCGAGGAAATGGGCGACGACCTCGGGCCGGAGTGGGATGGGCAGGGTCGGAATCGCAATCGGAATGGCCACTACCCTAACACATTTGTGGAAGGGCTCGAGCGCGCGGAAATTGGCGGGCTGTTAAGAGAAGCGGTGCTGAGGTTGCCGGATCATTACCGTGAACCGGTAACCTTGTGCGACCTCGAGGGCAAGAGCTACAGCGAGGCGGCGGCGTTGCTGGACTGTCCGGTAGGAACGGTGAGGTCCAGACTGAATCGCGCGCGTTCTATTTTATTGGAGAAGCTGCGCCCCGCTCGCATGGGGACTAAATCGCTCGGAGTCCGGTTGGGAGGCAAGTCGTGATTGAGATGACGTGCAGGGAATTTGATGAAGTCGTGCACGGATTGGTGCGAATGGAACTTCTCGACGTGGTCGTGCGGGAGAAGGCGCTCGATCATGCGGCGCATTGCCCCAATTGCGCGGACCGCATGGCCGAGGCGAGGCTGCTCGCGGAAGCGACCGAATCCGTTGCCCGGAACTCGCGTGAACAGCAGGCGCCACCAAGCGTCGAGGCTGCGCTGCTCTCGGATTTTCGAAGCCATCACCGGCGCGCGTCGTGGGTCCGGAGACTCGAATGGGTCACTGCGGGAGCAGTTGCGGCAATGCTGCTGGTTTTCGTTTGGAATTATCAGGGTCGTACGAACAGGGATCAGTCGTCACCCGCGCCCAGCAAGGATGTCTCCTCTCAGTCGAAGGCCCCGCTCGATGCCAGTGTTCCTGTTTTGCAACAGCCAGGTGAGAGCACGCAAGTGGCAGCAGACGAAGTGGCCGATAGGGTCGGCGGCGAGGGCTATGCGGCATCTGATTTTGTCCCCGTACCATTCACCGAGGGTATCGCGCCAGAGGATGCAGGCATGGTCGTTCGCGTTCAGTTGACGCGCGCTTCACTGGCGGAGCTGGGTTATCCAGTCGCTGAAACTCCGGGTGAGGACTTGATTCTGGCGGATGTGCTGGTGGGCGAGGATGGATGGCCGCGCGGGGTGAAATTGGTTCCGTAGTGGCGGCCAGACAGTTTGCGGGAAAACTCAAACCGCTGTCATTCCGAGGCACGATGCGTGCCGAGGAATCCCTCTTTTCTTGGGCATAAAACAAAGAGGGATTCCTCACGGAGTTTATCCCGGCTCCTGCCGGGGTTCGGAATAACAACCAGAAGTACTTTTTCAGCAAGCTTGTGAGGAGGCAGACAGTGAGGAAGACAGTGCTTCGAGCTAGTTTGACGACAATTGCGTTTATCACTGCGGCGCTGATGGCTGGTGCGCAGGGTCCTCCGCGCCCGGCTGGTTTTGGCGGCCGCGGCCCTGGAGGCCCTGGTGGGCCGTGGCCCGGGTCGTTTGAGTTTGGCGGCCTTGTGGGTGGCTTCGGCGGCAAGACCGTTACGGGAAATCCGTTTCAAGCGACATTTACGATCACTCGTACCAAGACCATTCCGGGGAACAC
Organism: Terriglobia bacterium; assembly: GCA_041478355.1. Lineage (GTDB taxonomy): Bacteria > Acidobacteriota > Terriglobia > Acidiferrales > UBA7541 > Palsa-360. The sequence goes on from JBGOVX010000013.1 coordinate 12,107, forward strand.
GATTACCAATTCCACTACTGGAATCATAGCGCGCGACGCCGATGGCGATACTTATCGCGATGTGAAATTGCCGTCGATTGGCCCCTGGGCATCTTCGGGCGACTCGCAGGAGTTTGTGTATATCAGGAACGTAAAAGCGATGATGCAATACATCGTCAACAAAACGAAGGGAACCTACCAAGCGTTTGCCATCCACAAACGCAATCTCCCGCCTGGCGAGGGAAAGATGGGCAAGGGCCACGAAAAGGGGCCTGACTCCGCTGCTTCGAGTAATGTATCGGTGACCGACAATCCGGCAGCCGTGTATTTGGACGCTGGCACGGGCACCAAGTACACGGTTGATGACAAGAAAATCACGCGCACCATTCCGGCGGGGGAAATCGGGAACACGAATCCGATCGTGATTACGACCGAGCGCTGGTACTCGTCCGATTTGAACCTGGTTTTGGAGGAGACGCACAGCGATCCGCGGTTTGGAAGCTCAATCTACCAATTGTCGAACATCGTGCTGGCGCCCTCTGTGTCGTTCACCCTCGATCCGTCGTGGCAGCCGGCACAACGCGCGAAATTTGGCCGCCGTGGACGCCAAGGAGACGCCAATCAGGCTTCTCCTCCATCTCAGGACTGATTCGATAGACCGATCGTCTAACGATCCCATGACCAAACTAAGGGGCACGCCGAGTCTGGCGTGCCCTTTCGCATGTGAGGGTGGCGGGGTAGCAGGAGACAGTTAAGGTTAAACAGACCAGTGATTTGACACCATCTGCCAGCGCGCTTACTATCAGCATTCGCACCCCAGTCAGAATCATCCGCAAGTCGTCAAACGGAAAGGGCGAATGAGCACTCCCCGAGCCAAGCCAAAGTACTATCTGACGACGCCGCTCTACTACACCAACGGCCTCCCCCACATTGGGCATACCTATTCCACCATCGCGACCGATGTGATCCGCCGTTACAAGCGCATGCGCGGATTTGACGTCTGCATGACCACTGGGACCGACGAGCATGGCGTCAACGTAGAGCGCTCGGCGAAGAAAGCGGGGAAGACTCCGCAGGAGTTTTCAACCGCCATTGCCGCCCAGTGGCGGCAACTTTGGGCCGATTTGGGGGTTTCCGGGGACGAATTCATTCGAACCACCGACGAGCGGCATCACCGGACGGTCCAGTGGCTATTCAAGCGCTGCCGCGCAAACGGCTTCATCGAGAAGGGCCACTATACCGGCCAGTATTGCGTGCATGACAATGCCTACGTTGTGGATGCGGGTCCCGGCGATCCCTGCCCGGATTGCGGCCGGCCCACCGAAACCGTTACCGAAGATAATTACTTTTTTAAACTCTCGGAATTTCAGCAGCGGCTTCTCGATTTTTATGCGGCGAACCCTGACTTCATTCGCCCCGAGAGCAGGCGAAACGAAGTCCTGAGTTTTGTGCAAGGCGGTTTAAGGAATCTGTCGATTACGCGCACCACCATTCGGTGGGGAATCCCTGTGCCTGGGGAAGCGCCCCATGTGTTCTACGTGTGGTTTGACGCGCTGATCGGGTACCTGAGCGCGGTGGGGGGGCCGGAATTTGAAGAACGCGGACTGTGGCCTGCGGATTTGCACGTGGTGGGCAAGGAAATTATCCGCTTCCATGCCGTATATTGGCCGGCGTTCTTGATGGCTGCGGATTTGCCGCTGCCCCGGCAAATCTGGGCGCACGGCTGGTTGCTGTTCGACAGCGAAAAAATGAGCAAGTCGCGCGGAAACGTCGTGCGGCCGCGCCCGATTGCCCAGGTGCTGGGCGTCGAGGCGCTGCGCTACTATCTGCTTCGCGAGATCGTGTTTGGACAGGATGGCAGTTTTTCCTACGATGCGCTGGTCGGCCGCTACAACAGCGACCTGGCGAACGGGCTCGGAAACCTCGCCAGCCGCACCCTTACGATGATCGGCCGGTATTTCGGCGGAGAAATTCCTAAGCCTTCGACGGGCGACCCAAATGCGCCGGGTTGGGCGGATTCCTCAAGCGAGGCCCTGGCGAGGATTATGCAACTGTACGAGAAATTTAATTTTTCAGTGGCTCTGGAAGCCATTTGGGAGCAAGTGGCGGCAATCGACAAGTTTTTAACCGTTGAAAAGCCCTGGACCCTGGCCGAGAAGCCGGAGGACCGCGATCGTCTGGCAACCGTGCTCTACACGGCGGCCGAAGGACTGCGGCTGGTTACCGCGCTGGCGCATCCGGTGCTTCCGGAATCGACGGAAAAGATTTGGCAGCAATTGGGACAGACCGAGCCCCTTAAGGCTGTGCAGCTTGACCTTATTTGTTGGGGACAACTCAAGCCTGGAACAAAGATCGGCAAACTCGAAGGAGTTTTTCCGCGCGTCGAAAAATCTGAAGCGATCGAAAGGATTGAAGCCATGGAGCAGGAAGAGAACAAGGTGCAAGAACAGAAAATGGTTGCACCGGATGCAACCGCCGGCCCGGCCGCGGCTGGAGCAGCCGCCGCAACCGCGCCGGCGACGCCAGTTCCGGCAAAAATTGGAATCGACGATTTCATGAAGGTAGAGATGCGCGTTGGCCTGGTGAAATCAGCCGAACGTGTAGCGGGTGCCGACCGGCTGCTGCAAGTGCAAGTCGATATCGGTGACGAAGTGCGCCAGATCGTAGCGGGAATAGCATTGGCATATAAGCCGGAAGACCTGGTCGGCCGCAAGGTCGTGGTGGTGACAAATCTGCAACCGCGGAAACTGCGCGGGGTGGAATCAAACGGCATGATCGTGGCCGCTTCCACCGCGGATGGCTCACCTGTGCTCGCGGGATTTTTGGAAGACGTGCCCGTGGGAGCGCGGCTGAAGTAACCAGGAGAACTGCACAATCTCACCCAATCTCGCCCAATCTCGCCCAATCTCGCCCAATCTCGTATGACTTCGCAGACTCTGAAGCCTGGTAATGGCTACTGCGTTGTAAACGCGAGGCTGTTAACCGTCTTTGAGATAACGTTTTCCTGCACCTGGATGAGGTCCGAGTCCGCCCAGGTCATGCCTAGCAGCGTGAAAGCGTCATTGCCACGTAAAACCGTCAGCAGCACTACCGACCAGTCTCGTCCATCAGCGGTTCCACGCGCGCGCTGCTCGATTGCGGATGATCCAGCGATTGAAACTTGGCGGCTGGAAATCAGCCGGTAATTTTCGTAAACGCCGCTTAGCGCCTTGGCCGTCACGGCGGCCTGCGCATCGAGAGAAACTTTCGTGGGTTCCCGGCCAATCACTAACAAGGTCGTTTGATCATATGTGCCCAGCGCGGCGACGGCATTGGGCAACGCCTTGCGAGCCGCGGGAATCAGGTCCCAGCTCGGCGGCTTATACATCTGGAAAGCGTATGTGTAGTTCACATAGAGATTGCCGCGGATTTCGTCCCTGATTACAGGTGGTTCAGGCGCAGCAGGGGGCGCAGGCGGCGGGGATGGCGCGGGCGGCGCAGGATCAGGAGCCTTGACCTTGACGGTCGGGCTCTCATGTTTCGCGGGGGCGGGAGACTCTTTCGCGATAGCTGTGGCCTCGACGGGCGCTGGCGCAGGGGGCGGAGTAACGGGAATGTTAGTTTTCGTTTTTGGTTCGGGGTCCTTTTTGGCAACCGAAATATTGATGTCCGCGACCTTGTCCTTGCGAATGAGCGCGAATCCGTAGGCCGTTTCCACCTTGAAGGAGTCGTTTTCGAATCCCACAATCGTGCCGCTAATTTTCGAGCCATCCTTCAGACGAATTTCGTCAGCGCGCGCGGCTGTAGCGCCGGTCAATATAGCGAGGAGGGTTAGCAGGGGGATTGCACGCCTACTCATGATATTGAGTATGGCAAAGGTTTCCGTAACTCAGCAAGCATCAGGCAAGGCGCTGTTTCCGGCTCGTCACCTGAGAGATTTTCGGGATTGTTTTACTTTGAAAGGTGCCCGCTGCGTTCCTGAAGAAACGGGACGCAGCGGCCGCTGCAAAACCATCATGTATGAGTGGCAGCATTAGGTTGTTTCAACACGGCGCCCAAACCCCGGCGGCGAACTTCTTGATTGTAGAAAATCCCAGGTTTTCGTAGAGCCGCACGGCGCGTTCGTTCCCTGAGGTTACCGTGAGCGAAACCGCAGTGAAATCGCGCATGCGCAATGCCTGCATGGACGCGGTCATCAGGAGGCGGCCCAGTCCGTGACCCTGATATCCGGGCATGGCGCAGATTTGCGTGGTATGGCCAACCCCGGGTGAGACGCAGGAATTCAACACCACACCCGCAAGATAGTTTGCATGGGGTGGCCGAAGCACAAAGGAAGCGTCCGGTTGGAACTGGCCGCAGCCGGGCAGAATAATAATGTTTTTCAAGAAACGCAACGCGCCAGACTCGCTGCGATATTGATCGTTAATCTCGCCATCGACATGATTCGCATAGGCGAGCTGAATTAGCCGGGCGCAGGGTTCGAAATAGCGGTGGTCCCACCGATCCAAAATTAATCCAGCGCCGGGCCCCTCTCGAATCAGCCCCGGAAGAACGTCGATTGCATGCACGCCTTCGGGATGCGGCAGGGAAGCAATCATGAACTGCCGCAGGTACAAACGAAATCCATACTCGGAGAGGATCGGTTCGAGCGAGTAACCGAATGGGATCAGTTGCGCTTCTATTCGTTCGATCTTGGGAATGCCGCTCAGCGTGGTCAGCGTGTCGGTGAGAAGTTGCTGGCTCAAATCCTGCTGCGAGTAGCGAGGGGAAATGAACAGCCCGCCGACCAGCCCCTTGTGTTCTTCGAGGACGTAAAATGCATATCCGATTGGACGGCCGTTTTCGATCACCGCTGAGCCAGTCAGGGAATGAGCGTCCACGAATTTCTTGATCAGTTCGACCGAAGTGCGGTAATCCCAGCGTAACTGTTGTTCCCACTGCTGCGCCTCCTCGGCGAGCAAGGGCTCCAGTTGCCGGGACGTTAATTGCCTGAGGTCAACGATGTGCATGGGAGCCTGTTCCCGGCCTGTATCTTATGGCGCAGCAACCTTTTTATCATAGCGCCGGAAAGTAGGTGCATTTCGGAAACATTTATTTGACGGCAGTCCGTAGCGCGCAGTCAGGTGTGCTAACATGCACGAGCCGAGTGTCGTGAATTCTACCTAGCTTCTTGACCGGCTGGGCGTAGACGCGATCCACGGCCACAAATCCGACGGTATGGGCATCCTTTCCGAATTGCGATATCCCACGAAGTGGCACACCCAGGTGGCGATTGCAGTCTTGACTCTGTCGTTTTTCATTGTTCTGGCGGCGGTCGCGATTTCGGGGATTCAAGTCTACCGAATTGTAACGCCCCCACAAAGCCACTCCGAAATCGATCTGCAGACTTTTCCGGGCCATCCCGAAAAACTGTCCTACACGGTGGCTGGGGAGGGTCCTCGCGATGGCTGGTTCTTTCCGGGCCTGAAATCGGCGCCCACTGTGATGCTCTGCCAAGCCTATCAATCGAGCCGTGGAGAGTTGCTGACCCTCGCTTCGGCCCTTCAGGAACACCAGTACAACGTTTTCCTATTCGATTTTTCCGGGCAAGGGTCAAGCGTCGGCCGCAGCACGCTCGGTTTTCAGGAAGTTGCGGAGTTGCGCGCCGCAATGGACACTGTAGCAAAGCGTGGGGACGTGGATGTTGGACGGTTCGGACTGTGGGGTGTCAATCTCGGAGGATATGTTGCATTGGCCGAAGCGGTGAACGATCCTCGCGTACGCGCCATCGCGGTGGAATCTCCCTACGATCATCCCCGACAGATGGCTAGAATTCTGGTCGCCCGTTCGGGGCTTGGTTCGCTGCCTTTGATTAGTCGCATGGTGCAGTGGGAATTCCGGTGGCTCAACTACCAATACCGGAAATTGCCGCCGCTGGGGGAGCGCATCAAGAAACTCGCGGGAGTTGCGCAGCTCTATCTGGAATCCTCCGATGATCCGGCACTAGCCGAAAGCACGACGGAAATATTCCATAGCTCTCCCGAGCCGCACGAACTGGTCAGCCTGGCGCATGGAAACTACGCGGGAATGCTGGATGATGAAAAGCACAATTACGAAAATCGGATCGTGAGTTTTTTCCTGTTGAATTTGCCGCCCGTGGACAGTTCCCCTGCTAACGCTGCGGCGCGGCACTAATTTTACGATACACCCGCACTGGGTCTTCCTTGGACATTTCCCCAAACTGCATCTTGTAGTGAACCTGCAACTCAGGAACATTCAAAACGCCGGCGACGATCCATTCCGGCTCAGGAGAGCCCGGCGTCCACTCCGGCAAGTCACGGTGCAGGTAGAAGTTCAATCCATAGCGCCACGCTCTCGGAATATCGTAAATGGCGACGTCGTCACCTGATGGATTGACTTTGAGGAGTTCGCGGGCGATGGTGCGGGAAGAGATTTGATGGTCCACTCGAGGAAGAATCGCAAAATTAGCGGCCTCCACCAATAAGGCCATCAACAGAACGACAGCAAGAAATGTGACGCGCCAACGGTTTTTAACGGCGGAATCCAGCGTGATCAGTCTGGATGCGCGACTCCCAAGCAAAACAAAAAGGGGCGGTATAGCCGGCAGGATGTATCCGGGCAGCTTGGATTGGGAAAGGCTAAAAAACAGAACCGGGAACAGCGCCCAGCAGGCGAAAAATGCGGCCGGAGAATCGGCGGACGTTTTATTTCTTACCGACCTGGCTGCGTCAGCAATTACATGCCGCAAGAACAGTATCCACGGCAGAATCCCCAGCAATAAAACCGGGCCAAAGAACCAAAAAGGCTGGCGATGCTCGAAAACCGGAGTGAGGTACCTCTGGAAATTGTGCTGCCAGATAAAAACGCGCAGGAAATCAGGATTGCGTATCGCGCAGACAGCGTACCAGGGCAGGGCCGTCGCGCAAAACACCACGATCGTGAGCGGATGCAGAAATCGAAAAGGAGCGCGCCACTGGTGCGTTACACCAGCCCATAGCAGCGTGGCGCCGCCGGCCAGAATGACGGCGGCAGGGCCCTTGGCGAGAACCGCGGCACCCAGAAAAAATCCGAATGCGCAGCGCAGGAGCGGCCCGGGACGCGGCGACTGCAACATTTCACTGGCAATTGCCATCGCCGCGGTCAGCAAGCCCGCGAAAAGCATGTCGGGGCTTGCGGCACGCGCAAAGCCGATCATGGCCACTGACGCAGGCAACATCAAAAATGTGTACCAGGCGGCGCCCACGCCATAGGAGCGTAACGCGGTCCAGGCCACGGCGACAACGGCGAGCAAGGCCGCCATCGCTGAGGGCAGCCGCGCGGCAAATTCACTCACGTCGAAGATGCGCATGGTAGTTCCGGCAATCCAGTAGTAGAGCACGGGTTTTTCAAACCAAGACGCGCCCCACAACCGCGGAGTGACCCAATCACGGGTTTCAGCCATGGCGCGTGCAATCGCGGCATAGCGCGGCTCGTCCGGGCCGATCAGGCCGAGCGCGCCCAATCCGCTGAACAGGCAGATGTACAGCACGGCAAAAATAAGCGGCACACCCCATAGAGGAACCAGAATGTTGCCTTCTTCCGAGGCGCGCGAGCGAATTGGGGGCAAGTAATCCAAGCGGCTGAGTCTAGCATTGCGGGAGATAGTTTTCAGCAACCAGGCACGGAGGCTCGGCTTCCCTTATAATTCCCGGGTGCGTGAACGCCTGGAATACGCAGCGGCATGGCTGCTGCTCAAGACGATCGGTGCGATGCCGCGAGCGCTCGCGAGATTTGTGGGGGCGCAGACGGCAGCGTTTCTATTGTGGCTGCGGCCGGGATTGCGCCGCGCGGCGACGGAGAATCTGCGGCTGGCATTTCCGGAGTGGAGCAGTAAACAGCGCCGCGCGGCCATTCGCGGCATGGTGCAGCAACTCGGGTGGATGGCCGCGGAATTCGCACAGTTTCCGCGCTACTCGAAGATGAACATCGAGCGCATCGTGCTGCTCGACGGATTTGAGAATTTCGCGACGGCACAAGCGCGCGGCAAAGGGATTCTATTCCTGACCGGGCACATGAGCGCGTGGGAAGTTGCGCCATTCGCGCAGGCGCTTTTCGGATATCCGCTGCATTTCCTGGTGCGAGCAATCGACAATCCACGCCTGGATGCGCTGATCAGCCGTTACCGGTGCCTCAGCGGGAATTTGCCGATCGAAAAGAATCAATCGGCGCGGGCGGTGCTCAAGGTGTTGGGCGCGGGAGGCACGGTGGGAATCCTGGCGGACCACAATACGCTTCTGAGCGAAGGCGTATTCGCCGACTTTTTTGACATTCCCGCTTGCACGACGGCGGGTCTGGCGCGGTTCGCGCTCCATACCGACGCCGCCGTGGTTCCAGGGTTTCTTCACTGGGACGCGGCGTTGCGAAAGTACCGGCTATGCTTCGAGCCTGCGGTGGAGCTGATCCGCACCGGCGACGACGAAACCGACATCCGCGTGAATACGCAGCGATTCACGCGCGTGGTCGAAAATTACGTGCGGCGCTATCCGGATCAATGGCTTTGGCTGCACCGCCGGTGGAAAACACGCCCTCCAGGCGAGCCGTCGGTCTACAGGGATTGAACACGCGACCTGGCCCATAACGAGGGGAGACACACAATGACTTGTACCGCAAATCAGCTCGCCGCATTTCTGGGATGTACGCTCGAAGGAGACGGGCAGGCACAATTGTCAGGTGTTGCCGCGCCGGATTCGGCCCTGGCAAGCGACTTGATTTATGTGGAGACGCAGCGCCATCTGGAGCGGGCCGGGGCTTCCAGGGCCAACTGCGTGGTGATTGCGCCAGGCCTTACTCTCATTGGCAAGACGCTGTTGCGTGCTGCAAACCCGAAGCTTGCGTTTGCGCGCGCCGCGGCCTGGCTCCTTCCGCCGGCTCCCATAGCGACCGGCATTCACTCCACGGCCGTAATCTCGCCCACCGCGCAACTTGCGCACGATGTGGCCGTGGGACCTTATGCAGTAATTGAGGATGGCGTGAAGATTGGGAAAGGCACGGAAATTGGAGCATATTGCTTTCTGGGCCGTGATGCGCAGATCGGGGAGGTGTGCCGGTTGTATCCGCGCGTAACGCTGTATGCAGGCGCGCGGCTTGCGAATCGAGTGATCCTGCATTCGGGCGCCGTGATCGGCTCGGACGGGTTTGGGTATGTGGAGGCGGAAGGGAAGCGCTGGAAATTCCCTCAGGTTGGCGAAGTGGAAATTGGGGATGACGTGGAGATCGGCGCGAATACGACGATTGACCGCGGGTCGCTCGAGCGCACCGAAATTTCCGCGGGCGTGAAAATCGACAACCTGGTGCACATCGCGCACAACGTGCACATCGGCGAAAATACTGTAATGGCGGCTCAAACGGGCATCTCCGGGTCGGTGATTATTGGCAGAGATGTGGCCTTCGGGGGACAGGCCGGGTTGGGAGACCACTGCGAGATCCAAGATGGCGCCGTGGTTGGCGGGCAGGCCGGCATTCTGCCCGGCAAGATTGTCCGCAGCGGACAAATTGTGTGGGGCACCCCGGCGCGGCCTCTGGCGAAATTTAAAGAACAATTTGCCTGTCTTGGCCGGCTGCCCGAGTTGCTGGAACGAGTTCGGCGGCTCGAAGAGTCCAGCGGAGAAGGAGAAGCTTAAGCCCAGTGGTATTTGAAACCGAAGCTGCTATCTTGTCGTCTAACAACGCTTACAATCCCTGTTGACCGCTGTTTAAATACTGAACATAATAGAAATAGGGGGAGCTTAGGCTTTCCATGCCTAGGGTCGGAGGACTCAGTCTATCCGGACAAGATTGTGAAGTTTACCGAGCCTTAACACAGGCGTTAGAGGATAGAGTATAGAGTTGGTATATCCGGCCATCGTTAATCCCCAGGTTTGCATCGAACATGGATTGCGGATTATTGAGTGTATTGAAGTTCGGACATTAGAATGGCTTTAGGAACCCGCGTACAATTCGAGCCCACACCGGACCCTCGGTCTGCCGGGATTTTTCCGGCTCTGACCGATCGTTTGCATGATGCCATTGATCGTGGTGTGAATTGCCTGCTCTCCTTACAGGCATCCGAGGGGTATTGGTTTGGAGAATTGGAAGCGGACACCACCCTGGAATCGGACTATATTTTTTATTTGAATGTGATCGGCAAAGCCCACCCGGACCGGGTGGCGAAACTTGCAAACTATGTGAGGCGGCGACAGCTTGAAGACGGGGGTTGGAACATCTACTTCGGGGGGCCGTCGGAGCTTAACGCCACGGTTAAAGCGTATGTGGCGTTGCGTCTGGCCGGTGATTCGCCGGAGTCTGAACACTTGCAGCGTGCTTGCCGGCGGGTTCACGAGCTGGGTGGTCTGGAAGCGTCAAATTCCTACACGCGGTTATATTTGGCCTTAGTCGGCGCGGTCGGTTGGGACATGGTGCCCGCGGTACCGCCGGAACTGATGCTGCTTCCAAATTGGTTTGCCATCAACATTTACGAAATGTCGTCGTGGACGCGCGGGATCGTGATTCCCCTGACCATTCTTTACGCGCATAAACCGCGATTTGCCATGGCATCGATTGTTTCCGTGGACGTGTTGTACAAGGATCCTTCTCGAAAGGCTCTCGGGCTGGAATGGGACCAGCAGCTATTTAGCTGGCGGAATTTGTTTATCGCGCTCGATCGCGGGCTCAAGCTTTACGAACTCGTTCCGTGGAAACCGCTGCGGCGGCGCGCGCTGCGCCAGGCGCGAGAATGGATGTTCGAGCACCTGGAACGATCCGAGGGGTTGGCCGCGATTTATCCGGCCATGATGAATGCGATTTTTGCCCTCTTGGCTCTGGGGCATTCTCCCGACGATCCGCTGACGGCGCGGGAGATTACCGAATTTTCACAGTTCGAGATCGAGGAAGGCGATACCATCCGCGTAGCGCCGTGCGTTTCTCCGGTCTGGGATACCGCGATCGCCATGGTGGCCCTGGAAGAAGCGGGGCTGCCGGCGAATCATCCTGCGTTGGTCGATGCGGCCACCTGGCTGCTTGAGAATCAAATCCTCGGTTCAGGCGACTGGATGGTAAAAACTCCTGGAGTCATGCCGGGGGGCTGGGCATTTGAATTTCGCAATGATTTCTATCCCGATGTGGACGACACGGCATTCGTATTAATGGCGTTGCAGCGGGTCGATTATCCTGACAAGGCGCGCATGGAAGCCGCTATGCGGCGCGGCCTCACCTGGCTGCTGGCCATGCAGAATGACGACGGCGGATGGGGTGCGTTTGACCACAATAACGACCGGCAATTTTTGTGCCACATCCCGTTTGCCGATCATAATGCGATGATTGATCCTTCAACGGCGGATGTTACCGCTCGAGTCCTGGAGTGTCTGGGCCGGCACGGATGGCCTTCCAGCCAACCGGTAATCGAGCGTGCCGTGAAGTTTCTGCTGAAAGATCAAACCGAGGAAGGGCCGTGGTTTGGCCGTTGGGGTGTGAATTACGTTTACGGAACCAGCGGGGTGCTGCGCGCTCTGGAAACAGTGGCCCTGACGGCTCGGGAATACTGCCAGCGCGCGGTCGGATGGCTACGTTTGGTGCAAAATTCCGACGGCGGATTTGGCGAATCGATTGCCTCCTACTATGACCCGGCGCTTAAAGGCAAGGGCGCCAGCACCGCATCCCAAACGGCGTGGGGTCTGATTGGTCTGCTGGCGGCGGGCGAGGCGAGCGATACGGCGGTCACACGCGCGGTAACACACCTGGTCGAGCAACAGCAGTCCGACGGCTCATGGGCTGAGAACGAATTTACCGGAACTGGATTTCCCTGTGTCTTTTACCTGAAGTATCATTTGTACCGGAACTATTTTCCATTGTACGCGCTGGCGCGGTACCGCAACATGACACAGAGAGTCGCCCAATTCTGCGGCTTGCAGGTGAAGCCCCAGGAGTTTGAGCGGCAACACGCTTAGGAGAGTGAATGAGATATCCGTTAAAAATGACCGCGAACCTGGCACGATACGTCGCGAGCCAGCGCTTTCGTGGCACGCAAAAGTATCCCATGGTGTTGATGCTAGAGCCGTTGCACTCCTGCAACCTGACCTGTACCGGGTGCGGACGAATCCGCGAATACAAGTCCACGATCAATGAAGTCATGACCGTGGAGCAATGCCTGGCGGCATCGGATGAATGCGGTGCGCCGGTGGTATCCATCTGTGGCGGCGAACCCATGATTTATCCGGAGATTGGGCGGCTGACGCGCGAAATTCTGGAGCGCGGGCGGCACATCATTTTGTGCACCAATGGCATGTTCATTCGCAAGCGGTTGCACGAGTTCAAGCCCACTTCCAGCTTCTTTTTCAACGTGCACCTGGACGGCCTGGAGAGAACGCACGACCTTTGCGTCGAAAGAGACGGCGTGTTCCGCGAAGCCATCGAGGGCATCAAGGCCGCAAAGGCAGCGGGATTCCTGGTCTGCTCGAATACCACGATCTATAAAGAGACCGACTTGAATGAGATTTCAGATCTGTACGCCTATCTGGATACTCTGGGCGTCGATGGATTCATGCTCTCGCCGGCGTATGGCTACGCGGCGGTGCAGACAACGGACATATTCATGTCGCGCACCGATATTCGCGAGAAATTCCGCGAGGCGGTCTCGTTGCTGGATAAACACAATCTCATGGTGTCCCCTATTTATCTCGATTTCCTGCGGGGAGAGCGCGAGCTGGAGTGCACGGCCTGGGGCACGCCGACATTTAATCCGCGCGGCTGGAAGGGCCCCTGCTACGTCATCACCGACAACCACTACGATTCTTACCGGGAAATGATCGATAGCACGCCGTGGGAGAAATACGGTCCCGGCAACGACCCCCGGTGCGCCGATTGCATGATGCACGTGGGGTTTGAAACCACCCCGGTCCTGGGAGCGAACCGAAGTATCGGTGATACCTGGAAGATGTTGAAGTGGCAGTTTTCCGGACGCATGGGCGGGCATCCCGACAAGAACGGAAGTGATAAGCCCACGAACGGCCACATGGGGAGCGGTACACCGCTGATGCCTCCGCCACCGCCGGACACGGATTTAGTTTCTGCTGACGGCAGATTACGGGTGCTATGAAGACACTGGTCACCGGGGCAACGGGTTTTCTGGGAAGCCACGTTGCGCGGCAAATCGCCGAACACGGCGAAAGCGTTCGCGTGCTAGTGCGAGCGTCGAGCGACACGCGGGCGCTGGAAGGTTTCGATGCGGAACGGTGTATCGGAGATTTGCGGGATATGGCGTCGCTGGGCCGCGCACTGGAAGGCGTCACGCGTGTATTCCACGTGGCGGCGGACTACCGCCTGTGGGCCCGCGATCCTCGCGAGATCTACGAATCGAATGTGACCGGCACGCGGAATCTGCTGGAAGCGGCGCGTCGAGCGGGTGTTGACAGGTTCGTGTATACCAGCACGGTGGCAACGATTGCGGTGCCCCGCGCTGGTGGATTGCCCAATGAAACGACGCAGTCGTCGGTATCGGAAATGATCGGTGACTACAAGCGCTCGAAGTTTGAAGCTGAACGGTGCGCCATGCAAGCAGCCGGGGCGGGGATGCCGGTGGTGATCGTCAACCCCACGACTCCGGTAGGGCCTGGAGATTGGAAGCCGACGCCGACGGGGAAGATCATCGTCGATTTTCTGAATGGGCGCATGCCGGGTTATGTGGATACGGGTTTAAATTTTGTTCCGGTGGAAGATTGCGCCAGGGGACATCTTCTGGCAGCCGAACGCGGGCGCGTAGGGGAGCGATACATTCTGGGCGGCCGCAATCTGACGCTCAAACAGGCGCTCGATACGCTGGCGGGCATCAGCGGGCGGCGCGAGCCGCGGTGGAAGTTTCCCCATGCGCTGGCCTATGCGGCCGGGTGCGTGGACGCGGCGGTTTCACGGCTGTTGGGGCGCGAGCCACAGATTTCGCTCGACGGGGTTCGAATGGCCCGTCACAAAATGTTTGTTGACGCATCTAAAGCAGAGAGGGAACTCGGTTTTGCATGCGGGCCGATTGAAGGCGCGCTGGAGCGAGCAGTTGAATGGTACGAAACCCATGGATATGTCGCGGCACGCGGCGCGCAACCTGTGGTGCGAGCACATGCGGCGTAACTAATTGCCGGGTTCAATGAATATTCTGGTGACATTCGCGGTGAAGGCGGAATTCGCGGCATGGCAGCGGCGGAGGAAATTTCAGTGCCTGCCGGGTGAATGGCCGTGCTTTGAGGCTAAATTTGGCGGCGCGAATGTGCGCGTGATCCTTACCGGCATGGGACGCGCCCATGCTCTCGAAGCGGCGCAGAGAACGCTGCCCGAGCGGCCCGACATTTGTATTTCGACCGGACTGGCGGGGGCGCTGCGGAGCGAGTTTCACTCTGGCGACATTCTGGTTGCGCGATTGATCAGTGAGGTGGGCGAACCGGTAGCTGTGGCGAGCCATCGGGAATTGCTGGAAATCGCCGTGGGATGCGGCGCCCGGAAAATCGAGCGGTTCGCTTCCTCGCGCACAATTGTGTTACGCGCGGAGCAGAAGCGGAATCTAGGGAGTGAAGCGGAAGCGGTGGAAATGGAAAGCTATACGATCCTGGCTGAGGCCGCGCGGTACGGCGTGCCTGCGGTAGCGGTTCGGGCCATCAGCGACACAGTGGATTTCGATATGCCGTATGATTTTGAGAGCGCGCAAGATGAGCGTGGAAATATTCGCATCGGTGGGATATTTTCGCAGGTGTTGCGCCGTCCTTCCGGGGTGCCTGCGTTGCTGAGACTGGCGCGCGATTGCCGAGTCGCTTCGCGACATCTCGCGGATTTTCTGGATGCCTATACGGGAACGCTGGGTGACCGGCTGATCCCCATCGAGAACAATATGGTGGCTGCGCTATGAGCCAATCGGGAGCCATACTGGAATCGTCATTCGCGGGGCAGGCGATACCCACGACGATGCGCGCGGCCGTTTACCGCGGCAAGGGACGCGTGGTCGTGGAAGACGTTCCGGTACCGGGGATTGCCGCGGGAGAAGTGCTGATTCGAGTAGCGGCGTGCGGAATTTGCGGCACCGACATCAAGAAGATTGAACATGGGTTTGTCGCCGCTCCGCAGATATTCGGGCATGAAGTTGCCGGCACGGTGGTTGCCGTGGGCCCAGGCGTCACAAAGTGGAAGCTTGGCGATCGCGTGATGAGTTTTCACCACATACCCTGCCAAGCGTGCTTTTATTGCGAGCGGCGGCTGTATTCGCAGTGCACTGGGTACAAGAAAGTGGGGCTGACCGCGGGTTTTGATCCCAACGGCGGAGGATTCGCCCAATACGCGAGAGCCATGCCGTGGGTAGCCCAGCGCGGGATGGTAGCGATTCCCGATGGAATTAGTTTCGAAGAGGCCACGTTCATCGAGCCGGTAAATACCTGCATCAAGGCGGTGGAAAAAGCACGCGTTGCTGCTGGAGAGACGGTGTTGGTGATGGGGCAGGGCCCGATCGGCCTGCTTCTCACGATGCTGTCGAAACTTGCCGGCGCGTTCGTGATTGGCAGTGATCCGATGCCGGAGCGCCGCGCGAAAAGCTTATCGCTGGGCGCTGATTTGGCGCTGGACCCTCGCGAAGGCCAGCTCGCGGATGAAATTCGTTCGCGCACCGCAGGCCGGGGCGCTGACGTGGTGCTGGTGGCGGTGCCGCTTCGATCGGCGCTGACCGACGCGCTTGCAATCGCCAGACCGGGCGGGCGCGTTCTGCTATTTGCGCAGAACGATCCGAACATGCGGATCGAGTTTCCGGCGGCGGCGGTCGGCGTCGAGGAAAAGGAAATTCTGGGCAGTTATAGCGCCGCGGTAGATCGGCAGGAAGAATCGGCGCGGTTGATTTTTTCGCGCCAATTGCCGGTCCGTGAATTGATCTCACATCGTTTTTCATTGGAAGATATGGACCGGGCCTTGCAATTGGCCGCGCGTCCGGTAGGCGATTCATTGAAAGTGGTGATACAACCTTGATCAGAAACGAAGACAACGGACACGGCAACGGCCACATGACTGCCGCGGTCCTCTATGGAAGCGAAAATCTGAAAATCGAAAGCGTGGATATTCCCAAACTCGCGCCCGATGAGGCATTACTCCGCGTGAAGGTGGCGCTGACCTGCGGGACAGATTTGAAAGTGTGGAAGCGGGGATATCACGCGCGAATGATCACACCGCCGGCGGTATTCGGGCATGAGCTTGCCGGCGTCGTCGAACAGCTGGGCGCTGATGTGAATGGCGTCCTGAAAATCGGCTCGCGTGTGGTTCCATCGAACTCGGCCCCCTGCAACGTGTGCCTGTTTTGCCGCAAGGGGCAGAGCAACCTGTGCGAAGACCTGCTGTTCAATAACGGGGCTTATGCCGAGTACATCCGCATCCCTGGACGCATTGTTCGCCAGAACATGCTGGTGATTCCCGAGCACGTTTCGTTTCAGGACGCGGCGATGGTCGAACCGCTGGCCTGCGTTCTACGCGGAATTCACGAGACCGGCATTCAGCCTGGTGACACAACCGTGGTGATAGGTTGCGGCCCAATTGGATTGAAATTTGTGCGTATCCTGTCTGGCCGGGGCGTGCATGTGATCGCCCTCGGCAAGCGTCCGAGCCAGGTCCGGGCCGCGGAGAAGTTTGGCGCGCGCGCGGCATTTGTTGTTCCGGACTTGAGTGATCCCGCCAGGACTGTGCGCGAACTGACCGAAGGCGGGCGCGGCGCCGATTCAGTGCTGGAGGCGGTTGGCACGGCCAAGACGTGGGAGTGGGCGCTCCAGATGGTGCGTCGCGGCGGCACCGTAAACTTGTTTGGCGGCTGTCCTCGGGGCACCACGGTGCAAGTGGACCCCAATGCGCTGCACTATTCGGAAATTACAATCAAGTCCACGTTCCACCACACGCCGCGGTTCATCCGCGAAGCGCTGGAATCTGTCGCGCGAGGTGAAATTCGCTCCAGTGATTTTGTGAACGCTGAAATTCCGCTCTCCGACTTGCCAAAGATGTTCGAACACATGAAACATCGCAACGGCGAAATGAAAGTCGCGGTAATACCTTAGTCATTTACCCCCGCACGGACCTCTCTAGGCCGCGCCGGGCTCCGGGGCTCCCGGTCGAACGCCATGCAGATACCTGCTGAACTCGAAATTGCCCGCCAGATGCCTCCGCCTGGTTGTTCGGTTGGGGAGGCGGAGCGTTACACGCGCCGGCTGGCCACTCATCACTACGAAAACTTTAACGTCGTGTCCTGGTTGCTGCCCAAACACCTGCGACAGCATTTTTATAATGTGTATGCATACTGCCGGTGGGCAGATGACCTGGGAGATGAGATTGCCGATCCCCATCGCGCGCTGAAGTTGCTGGGCGATTGGGAACAGGAGTTGCGGGATTGTTATGCGGACCGTCCATCGCATCCCGTGTTTGTCGCGCTGCGCCAAACAATTCGCGCTTGCGACATTCCCATCGAGCCATTTTCGGATCTTCTGGTGGCATTTCGCCAGGATCAGACCGTGCGCCGCTACGCGAACTGGAGCGACTTGCTTCAGTATTGCCGCTATTCGGCGATCCCCGTGGGACGCCTGGTCCTTTATCTGTGCGGTTATCGCGATGTCGAGCGCCAGCGGTTTTCCGACGCTACGTGCGCGGGGCTGCAGCTCACGAATTGTTGGCAGGACGTTTCGCAGGACTTGCACAAGGGCCGCATTTACATTCCACTGGATGCTCTGGCCGCCCACGGGTTAACCGAAGAAGACATCCTGGAGAAGCGCTTCGATTCGCGCTACGTTTCCCTGATGAAGGAATTGATCGCGCGGACGCGGGAGTTGCTCGCGGAAGGCATGCCCCTGGCGAGCAGCGTCAATTCGGCGTTGCGCGTGGACATCGAGCTATTTAGCCGCGGCGGACTGGCTGTCCTGGATTCGATCGAAGCCATCGAATACAACACGCTCGAGCATAGACCGTCGATCTCGAAGACCAAGCAGTTGCAACTGCTTGCGGGCGCCCTCGTTCAGCGCTTATTTTTCGCCGATCGAGGTCCCATGGCTGTGGCCTCCACATCCCCCAGGCGCCTGGCGATTGTTGAGGGAGGATGTATTCAGCCAAGTGCTAAGAACGCGCAGGCCGGGGGCACGGATGAAGTTACGCGATCCTATGCGGAATGCCGGCGTGTGGCTCGCGTGGCCGCAAGTAATTTCTATTACGCGTTTTTCATGCTTCCGCCGGCCAAGCGCGATGCGTTGTGCGCGCTGTATGCATTCATGCGGCTGGTGGACGACGTCTCGGACACGGTGGGGAGCGAAGCCGACAAGCAACGCGGTCTGGCGCGCTGGCGGGCGGCGCTTGATGCGGCTGTGGCCGGAGACGTTTCCGGCCACCCGATTCTTCCCGCGTTTGCGGATACGATTTCGAGGTTTCGCATTCCGCCGCGCTATTTTCATGACTTGATTTCGGGCGCGGAAATGGATTTGACCGTGGGCGATTACGCAACGTTCGAACGCCTGCGCGAATACTGCTATCGCGTGGCCGGAACCGTGGGCCTCACCTGCCTGCACGTGTTTGGATTTGACGATCCGCACGCGCCGGACCTGGCGGAAAAACTGGGAATCGCCTTCCAACTGACCAACATTCTGCGCGATGTGCCCGCCGATTATAAGATGAGTCGTGTCTATCTGCCCGCCGAGGATCTGGTACGATTCGGCGTGCGTGCCGGCGAGCTTGCGCGCGGGCAGCTCACACCGGAGATGCGAGAGCTATTCGCGTTCGAAGCCGGCCGCGCCTGGACTTTTTATCGCGAGGGTGTGGAACTGATCCCGCGAGTACATGCGGATTCCCGCTCGGCGCTGTGGGCGCTGGTTCGAATTTATAGCGGCCTATTGCGGCGCGTTGAAGCGCGCGGCTATGATGTTTTCTCCCAGCGTGTGCGATTGAGCGCTCCCGAAAAAACCGGGATCCTGCTGCGCGCGCGGTTTGGCTGGTACTCCCAACAGAATGTCCTCGAAGAGCGTGATCGTGATCGGCGGCGGCCTGGCGGGACTTTCCGCGGGCGTCGCGCTGGCTGAAGCCGGCTACCGCGTGCGTTTGCTCGAAAAGCGGCCCCATCTGGGAGGCCGCGCTACCTCCTACGTGCTGTCCGGCGGCGAGCATGTGGACAATTGCCAGCATGTCACTCTTGGGTGTTGTACGAATCTGGCGGATTTCTATCGCCGCGCAGACGCGACGGACAAAATCCGATTTTATGACCGGTTGCTGTTTGCCGCACCGGACGGCCGCCGCGGCGTCATGGCGTCTTCGATGCTGCCTCCGCCCTTGCACATGGCGCCTTCGTTTGCGCGTTTCCCGCTGCTCGGTTGGGCAGACAAATTTTGCATTGCACAGGCGCTGCTAACCATTGCGCGAAGCGGCGGGCATCCGGCGGACCTTTCGCCCCAAAACTTTTCGAATGCTGCGGGCGGAGTCACCATGCTCGCCTGGCTGCGGAAGCACCGCCAGACCGGCAACGCGATTCGCCGGTTTTGGGAAGTGATTTTGGTGAGTGCGCTGGATGAAGATTTGGATCGAACCGACGCGCGGCACGGCATGGCCGTTTTCTGGAAAGCATTTCTTTCGTCGCGCGCTGGTTACCGCGTCGGAATTCCGTGCGTTCCACTGGGAGAACTGTATGACGGGTGCAGCGAAGCCATTCAACGGCGGGGCGGGGAAGTTTTGCTGCGAGCGGGTGTGCGGGGATTTCGAGTATCAGGCCAGCGCGTCGAAGGGATTGACAGGGAAGATGGCTCGGTAGAAACTGCGGACTACTATCTGGCGGCAGTGCCGCAGGACATTTTGCCCGAGTTGTTGCCGGCGGGCGTGGTGGAGCGCGAAGCGGCGTTTTCGAACCTTCGGAATTTGCGCACCTCCCCAATTACGGGCGTCCACCTCTGGCTCGATCGAACCGTGATGAGCGAGCCTTTTCTGACGCTGCTGGACAGCACGGTGCAGTGGGTGTTCAACAAGACGAAGCTTTATGGTGGCAGGGCGGAGAATGGCGGCCAATATCTCCAGCTGGTGATCAGCGCGTCCTACAGTTTATTGTCGCGATCCCGCCAGGAAATCATCGAGCTTTGCCTGGACGAATTGCGAGGAGTTTTTCCCGCGATTGGCGAAGCCATTTTGGTCAAGGGAACCGTGATCAAAGAAATCTCGGCAACGTTTTCTCCCGCCCCCGGGTCGGATCAGTGGCGGCCCTCGCAGAAGAGCCCGCTGACGAGCCTGTATCTTGCGGGAGACTGGACGGCCACGGGCTGGCCCTCGACAATGGAAGGCGCTGTCCGTAGCGGATACCTTGCGGCGGAGGCGATCCTGAGCGATGCTGGAACGCCAAAAAAGCTCTTGCGGCCAGACCTGCCTCCCGAAGGGCTGGCCCGGCTTTGGGCCCGTGAATCCTGACAAGTTCACTCATCTCTTTTTCGGGGTGCTCCGATGGTGAAATCAAAAAAAGGTCACGTTCTGTTGCTGGTCGGTACTCGCAAAGGCGCGTTTACATTGCGCAGTGACGCGCGCCGGAAGAAATGGACAATCGAAGGACCGCAGTTTCCTGGACGTCAGGTGCATCACTTTATTCGCGATCCGCGCGGTGACGGACGCGCCCTGTTTGCAGCCACATTTAATGACTGGTTTGGAAGCGACATCCAGCGCAGCAGCGATGGCGGACGGACTTGGAAGCAAACCGATGGCGGTGTGCGGTATGCGGAGGATGCGGGGCTTTCCGTAAAGTGCATCTGGCACATACGTCCCGGGCGCCCGAGCGAGCCTGGCGTGGTTTACGCCGGCGTGGATCCTGCGGGGCTGTTCCGTAGCGAGGATGGAGGCGCGACCTGGGCCGAGGTGCGCGGGCTCAATCGCCACGCGACCCGCTCGAAATGGAATCCCGGAGCCGGCGGTTTGATTGTTCACACGATTATTCTGGACCCAGCTGATCGGGAGCGGATGTTCGTGGCGATTTCGGCCGCGGGAGTCTTTCGGACCGACGACGGTGGCACGACTTGGATTCCGCGCAACAAGAACACGCGCGCCGACTTCTTGCCCGAGAAGTTTCCAGAAGTAGGGCAGTGCGTTCATAAGGCTGTCCTGGCCCCGGGCTCCTCGAAGCGGCTGTATCAGCAGAACCATTGCGGAATATACCGCACCGATTCGGCAGGTGATTCTTGGAAAGACATTTCTCGAGGTTTGCCGTCGCGGTTTGGATTTGCGATCGCCGTGCATCCCCGTGAACAGGAGAAAATCTGGGTCATCCCCGCCGTGGGAGCGGAATATCGCGCGTGTCCTGATGGGACCCTGGCGGTGTGGCGGTCGAAAAATGGGGGGCGCGTGTGGGAAAAGCAAACGCGGGGCCTGCCGTCGCGCAACGCTCACCTGCTCGTTCTGCGCGAAGCCATATCCACCGACTCAAGCGATCCTGCCGGGTTATATTTTGGCACCGAGACGGGACAATTATTTGCCACTCGCAATGAAGGCCGCGATTGGGAACGAATCGCGGATTTTCTTCCGCCTATTCTATCTGTGGAGGCGGCGACACTCTGAACAAAAGCGCCGGTGTCGTCGTGGAACGGGAATATAAACAGATCTACCTAATTTAAGTGTTGCATCCCGCGATTCAGAGTATGATGTGAGTATCCCACCGGAGGTTCCTTTGGAGCGGAAGTATAAGCAGCGGGGCTACATGAGTGCCGACAAGCCCCAGAAGACAGAGAAACGTCCGCCCGAAGCCAACCGGCGGCAAGAGCAAATCGGGCCGCGAACGCCGCGAATGGTCGGCACCATCACACGCGCCAGATGTTCGAATTGCGGAACCGTGCTGCAACCAGGTTTTGATCCCAAGGGAAAATGCCCGCGTTGCGCCTTCGAACTGCACTGCTGCAAGCAGTGCGCCTATTTTGATACGGCCGCGCAGTTTGAATGCATGCAGCCTATACCCGAGTGCATTCCCCGCAAGGACCAGCGAAACGACTGTCCGTTATACGAGTTTCGCACCACGATCGAAAAGGATACGGCGCCATCCTCGCCGGCCGCGGGTCCCGCGGCGCCAACAGAACGCGCTTCGCGTCCCCGGGATGCCCGGCAAGCGTTTGAAGATCTTTTCAGGAAATAAAATAAGTTCCGATACTTCCTCGGAATGCCCCCGTACCAGCATGGAACCTTGAATTTGCAACCCGCTTTGGGACTTGCTATCCTGAATTTGCCTATGCGTTCGCGGATACTACCGCCACTGCAGTCTCCTTCCAATCTTTTCCGGGAAAGGTTCCCTCATGAAACTTTCAATCAGCTACTCTCTCAAGGAATGGCGCGAAACGATCGACAAAGAAATAGAGAGGCGTGCCGCAAAGCTGGAGAAGTTACTAAACCGGTACGAGCCTGACCTGGTGATGTTGCAGGGGAGCATGGAAAAACATGCCCGAAAAGAAGCTTATAGTTTCACCGTGAATCTCTCGCTTCCTACCGGAACGCTACACGCCATCGGTGATGGCGCCGACGTGCGCAGGAGCGTCAAGGCGGCCTTGTCCGAGATCGAGACACAAATCAAGAAGCACGTGGCGCTGTTGCGCAAAGACTACGAGTGGAAGCGCAAACGGCCGCGAGCCGGGGCCTTGGCCTGAGTTCCACGCAGTTTCCACATTCACGCAGCTGTTTTGACAGTTGCAAGACCCGCGTAACGTCTGCTACTGAAGTTTTGCCTGGGCTCCAACACCAATCTTCCTGAGAATATCTTCCATCAAGCACCACTTTGTGATGCCGGATTGGAACAGGTTTGCGCCGACGAACGCCGTGAACCAATACCAGTTGTGATTCACCCAGGTTCCCAGCGCCAGCGATGCCAGCACAAACGAACCGGCAATGATTCGGATCAATCGTTCCATGGACATCATTCGCCTCTTTCACTCAGATAATAGAGAACAGGCACGGTTATGCGGGAGAGCACGGTCGAAGCGACCTCGCCCGCCATCAGGGAAATTGCCAGCCCCTGAAAGATCGGGTCGAACAAAATCACGCTCGCACCGACGACCACGGCGGCAGCGGTCAGCAACATCGGACGGAAGCGCACCGCGCCGGCGTCCACCACTGCTTCCTCCAATGAAAATCCGTGCGAGCGGCGAAGTTCGATGAAATCCACCAGGATGATCGAGTTTCGAACGATAATGCCGGCGCCCGCGATAAAGCCGATCATGGATGTGGCCGTGAAAAACGCTCCCATCAGCGCATGGGCGGGCAATATGCCCACCAGCGTGAGCGGGATGGGGG
>JBGOVX010000182.1:0-7008 GCA_041478355.1 Terriglobia bacterium
CACGATCATGATTCTGTGGATCGCGTTTGCGTCGCTGTTCACCACATTGCTCAGCTATTCGCGCGTTCCCTTTGCCGCGGCCGAGGACGGCAACTTTTTTCCGGTTTTCGCGCGCGTGCATCCGGCCAAACACTTTCCGCACGTTTCGCTCCTGTTTTTGGGCGCGGCGTCACTCGCATTCAGCGTGCTATTCCGCCTGTCGAGTGTGATCAAGGCCATCATCGCCGTGCGTCTGCTGGTGCAGTTCATCAGTCAGGCGGTGGGCGTGATGATGTTGCGCCGCCGCTGGCCTCCCGAACGGCTTCCCTTTAAGATGTGGTTCTATCCGTGGCCCGCGCTGCTGTCGATCCTGGGTTGGGCGGCTCTGTTTTATTACACCGGATGGAAATTCGCCGTCGGAGGACTCGTGGTAATTATCGTTGGCATCCTCACGTATATGATTCAGGCGCGCTACCGGCACCTATGGCCGTTCGATGTCGCCCCAGAGGTGAGACCCCAAGAGGTGCACCGATGATGCGCTGGCTAAAAATTGCGATGCTGGTAACGCTGGTGGCGCTCCCTATTCGGGCTCCACAGGTTGCGGCCCAGCAGGAAGCTGCGGCGCCCGGGCGCGGCACCAGCGTCGCGGACACGCTCGAAGCGATCCAGCAAGCGCGCGTGGTGACGCGCGTCCTCTTCATCGTGGCCCATCCCGATGACGAAGCTTCCACGCTGCTGACCTACCTGCCGCACGGCCTGGGCGCCGATACCTCCCTGCTCACACTAAACCGCGGAGAGGGCGGCCAGAACGCCATTGGACCCGAGCAAGGCAAGCAACTCGGCATCCTGCGCAGCGCCGAGCTTTCCGCCGCGATGAATGTCGAAGGGCCGCATCTTTATTTCACGCGCGTGGTCGATTTTGGGTTTTCGAAAACTCTCAAAGAAACACTGGAAATGTGGCAGGGCCGGGCGCTGGAAGATATGGTCCGCGTGATCCGCACGGTGCGTCCAAACATTGTGGTCAACGGCTGGGGAAGCCAAAAAACCGGGCATGGAAATCACCAGGCTTCCGGTTATCTCACGCCAAAAGCGGTCGAAGCGGCCGCTGATCCCGCGCAATATCCCGACCAGATTGCCGAAGGGCTGAAGCCGTGGCACGCGGAGATGATTCTTGATCCGGTGCGCGCGCAGGGGCAAAATCCAGATGAGAAAGTGGATTACACCGGCGCGTGGGTTGTCCCTGCTGACGAAATTTCTCCGATCTGGGGCCGCAGCTACCGCGATATTTCCATCGAAGGCTACGTGCATCACCGCTCGCAGGGTGTGACGCCGTTTCTGAATTCGCCATTTTTGCGGCGACCCTATGGCTTGAAACCTGCCACAGGCGGGGGCGGCCCGCCCTCGCCCGCGGATTTCGCGCAGCCGATTACGTCGCTGGCGAGCGTGATGCCTGTTCCGGCTGGGCAGCAGCTCGCGGCAACCGATCACGCGCTGGAGCAAGCCCAAATGGCGGCCGAGAAACTCGACTGGCCCAGCGCGGTGCGGTGCATCGCGGAAGCAGGGAAACAGATTGCGTCGCTCGAAGACCAGGCGAAGGGTTCGCCAGACTCGCGCGCGGCCAATGCGATATCGGAACTCGATCAGGTGCGCGGACGCATCAACCACGCGCTCGCTGACGCCGCGGCAATCAAAATTATTTCGAATGCGGACCGGAGCGACCTGGTCGCCGGAGAAAGTTTCAATGTGCGTGCCGAAGTAGCCCATCGCGCGGACGTTCCCGCCGTCTTTTCGAATCCGGCGCTGACCCTGCCATTGGGATGGACCATCACAAAACAGGAAGTGAAAGACGGCTCGACCAACTTCAGCGTCGCGTTGCCCGCCGGGGCGCAAGCGTCATACACCCCTGGTGACTGGATGTATCCATTTCCGCCGGCCATGGTCAGCGCGCGTACGCACGTCGAGGTGGAAGGGTACGCATTCGATTTCACGACGCCAGTGCAAAGCCTGCATGCCAGCACCGTAAGCGTGCTGAGCTATCCGCTGCGCATCGTTCCCCCGGTCGCGCTCACTCCCGAGCCTCAACAATACGTGGTCGTGGAAACGCGCCAGCCGAAGCAGTTCGATATTTTTGCGCGAGTTCACTCGTTTGCGCAGACGCCGTCACAAGTCATGGTCGGAGTGGACGTGCCATCCGGTTGGAAGGCGCCGACGCCAGAGGCCGTGGAATTTTCCGGCGCAGGCGACCGCCTGGTGCACCTGGCGGTGACGCCACCGGCGAAAATCGCCGCGGGCAACTATGAACTGAAGGCTTACGCGAAGCGCGGCGCGGAAACGTTCGAAATGTCGCTCGAGCCGCTACCCTCGCTTCCCACCTATCTGTGGAGCGCGCCGGCCACGGTGCCGGTGCACGCCTTCGCGATTATGATTCCCGGTCATCTCCGAGTGGGCTACATTGCCGCCGAAAACGACGCCATCCCGGACTCGCTGCGACGCCTGGGCGTCGAAGTTGAAATGCTCGACGCCAGCGCCCTGGCGTTCGGCGACCTCAGCCGATTCGACTCGATCGTCCTGGGCCTACGCGCCTACGAGCTGCGCTCCGATGTCGTCGCCGGGAACCGCCGCCTGCTCGACTACGCGGCTGGCGGCGGGACGCTCGTGGTTCAGGACCAGCGCCCGGCCATTTGGGATGCGCTCAAGCCCGCGCCGTTCCCCGCAACGATTGGCGCGGGACCCCGCGTCACCGATGAGAATGCAGCCGTGACGTTTGCCGACCCCGCGAGCCCGCTCCTTAATTTCCCAAATAAAATTACCGCGCGCGATTTTGACGGCTGGGTACAGGAGCGCGGCCTCTATTTCTGGGAAAAGTGGGACCCGCAATATCACGCCGTCCTCTCGATGCGCGATCCCGGAGAAAAGGACCTGACCGGCGGCCTGGTCTGGATCCGCACCGGCAAGGGCGCCTATATCTACACGGGCCTCTCGTTTTCGCGGCAGTTGCCGGAAGGCAATGCGGGAGCCTTTCGGTTGTTCGTGAATCTGCTCAGCCAGTCGCGCAACAAGACCAGGTAGCATCGCTGTTGAGCAGCCGTTCAAAGAACTAAACCGGTTGGTGTTTGTCGACAGGACGCGGTGGTATCATCCCTGCGTGTCAAGTGGCCAAGAGAAAAACGCGGAAGGGCGGGTCGCGTCCCTCCAGAGATATGTAATCTATTTTTCTTTTTTTCTTGTTTGGGCCTTGTTGATATTTTTCGTTACCGGGGGACGGAGCGATCCGTCCTGGCTGGGCAATTGGGCACGGTGGGATGCGAAGTGGTACGAACAGATATGGCTGAAGGGTTATCCCGCCTCGGACCCCCGCACCCTGGTTTTTCCTCCTGGCTATTCTCTGATCACGGGAATTCTTTCAAGATTGTTTTCCAGTTCGTTTATAGGCACAGCGGTTGTTGTGAATCTGGTCTCCTTTTTCGCCGCTGCCAGCCTGATTTCCGAATGGTTTTCGCAAAAATTTAATGTCTCCCCCTACTTGGTATTTGCTTTTGTCTTGTCTGCGCCGGCTTCCTATTTCGTTTTCACCTCGTACTCAGACATATTGTTCATGTTGTTGCTGTGGGTCCTGCTTTGGCTCGCCGTGTCGTCAACGCCGCTGCCAAGAAATAAAAATCTGATCGCTCAATCCATTCTGCTTCTTGTGCTCCCGTGGATTCGGTTAACCGGTTACGCTCTGGCGTCCTGGCTGCTGGAGCGGAAGGTGGTGGCTCTTGCGGTCCTCGGTTCCCTGGGTCTTTGGCTGGGATTCAATCAAATGATTGCGGGCAGTCCATTTTATTTTTTGCGCGCCCAAGAGTTATTTTCAATGCCGGCGGGAAATTTGTTTCAAGGATTCTCCTCCAGCTTGGAGCGCCTGGTCTCCAGTGACCTTCCCAATGGCTACGTAATTCCGTGGCTGCAGTTCGCTTTCCTGCCGTTGTTTTACTTCGGCGCGCTGGTTTGCGTCTCGATTTGGCTGGTCAAGCAGGGAGAGAAGGTGCTCGCGGTCACCGTGCTGTCGATTCTAATCCTGTCGCATAACCAGAGTATCTGGCGAAGCGCGATTCGCTATGATTTGCCCATCCTTCCCGTCTTGTGTTTGCCTTTGTTGCTCACCCCTGGCTCTCGCGCGACATCCTATCTTTTCAAGGCGGCGTTTTATGTCTTGCTGGCAAGCCAATTCGTCCTGCAAATAGTATTTGCCCGGCTCTTCCATTCCGGAGGTTGGGCTTTCTAAATTGAATCCTGGTTGGGCATGCGGTTTGACGTCAAGCTTGCGGCACACCTTAAGAATCTTTTACTACTCGTAGCGAAGAATTTCAACCGGCAGGATGCGAGAGGCGGCGCGCGCGGGAATCAGCGTGGCGGCAATGCTGATGGTTAGCGCTGCGGCGGCGATCCATACGCCGTCAAAGGCGTTGGCTTGAAATGGGACGTAGGGAACGGAATAGACTTGCGGGTCGAGCGGAATCAAGCGATAGGCGCCGGCGGCCCAGGAGATCGTGTATCCGGCGATGAGGCCAGTGACCGTGCCGATCACTCCCACGGTGAGCCCTTGCAGCATAAATATATTGCGAATCTGAGGGCGGTAGGCGCCTAGCGACATCAGGACCGCGATATCGCGCGCGCGATCGGTGACGGTCATCGCCAGGACAACCAGGATGTTCAGCCCGGCAACGAAGGTGATCAAGCCGATAAAAAGCGCCGTGACCAGCTTTTCCAGGTGCAGGGCGCGGAATAGCGCGCGATTTTCGTCCTGCCAAGTCGTTGTCGTCAGGCCCAAGCCTGCCGCCGCAGAAATGGCGCGCGCGGCCTCGGCTGCGCGGTCCACATCCTGCACACGGAATTCGAGGACACTAGCCACGTCGCCAACCCCGGCAAGGCCTTGCGTGGCGGCCAGGGTCGCAAATGCCCAGTTCGCGTCGTAGTCATAGAAGCCGGAATCGAACACGCCGGTTACGCGGAAGCGGCGCGAGCGCGGCACCATTCCGTAGGGCGTGAGTCGTCCTTCGGGGCTGGTGAGCGTGACGAAGTCGCCTGTGTGGATGCCCAACTCCTCGGCCATTAGCCGCCCAACAACAATGGAATCGAAGCCATCGGCATCCGAATCGAAATTGGCGGCACCCGAAACGATGCGGTGCAGAGCTTCATCGCTGCGGGCTTCGAGTACCGGATCGATCCCCTTGATGACCACACCTCGCGCACGGCCGGTTCCTGAAAGCAGCACGGTCAGATAAATCGCCGGAGCCACGCTGCGCACTCCCTGGAGATGGCTGAGCCGCTCGGCGAGCGCGCGATAGTCTTCGATGCCCTCGGCGCCGGGACGCGTCAGGTTGACGTGTGCGGAAACACCGAGCAGGCGGTCCTGGATAGTGCGGCGAAACCCGGTGTTCATGGCCAGAGCAATGACCAGCGTGGCCACGCCCGCGGCGATCCCAATCACCGAGAACGATGTCACCAGCCGCAACACAGCGGGCTTATAGGGAGACCGCAGATACCGCCGCGCGACCAGCCAGGTAAATCTCATTTTGGGGTGCCTGAATCTTGTTTCCCGGAATCGGTCGCGCCGGCTGCAGTCGCGTCGTGGGCGGCTTCAGGCCGCAAGAGCGGGAACAAAATGACTTCGCGGATGGAATGGGAATCGGTGAATAGCATGGTGAGGCGGTCGATGCCGATGCCCTCGCCCGCGGCGGGCGGCATGCCGTGCGCCAGCGCACGCACATAATCCATGTCCACCTCGCGCGGCACTTCCTCGCCGCCGCCCTCGACCTGCTGGCGAAAGCGGCGCTCCTGCTCGGCTGGATCGTTAAGCTCCGAAAAGGCATTGCCGAGTTCCATGCCCGCGACATAAATTTCGAATCGCTCGACAAGCGATGGGTCGTCTTTCCGGCATTTGGACAGCGGCGAAATGTCGGTGGGGAAATCGTACAGAATGGTGGGCTGGATGAGTTGAGGTTCGGCCACGGCCTCAAACAGCAAACCCGTGATCTCGCCACCGGTTTGGCCGGATGCACCCAGGTGCGACTCGCGGCCCTGCGCCAGCGACCAGGCGTCATAACGTCCGGCAAATGCCTGGGGACCGCCTGGCGCGGCCAATTCCGCGACGGTGGGAGCGGGAGCAGCGCTAGCGGGCCAGTAGCGGCAAATCGCTTCGCGCATTGAGATCCGTTGGAAATGGGCGAAATCGACTTCGTGCTCGCCATACTTGATGACCGTGGAACCGGTAACTTCCTTGGCTAGATACGCGAACAGTTCCTCGTTCAGAGTCATCAGGTCGTGATAATCGCTATAGGCCTGGTAAAACTCCAGCATGGTGAACTCAGGATTGTGGGCGGTAGAGATACCTTCGTTGCGGAAATTGCGGTTAATTTCATACACCCGGTCCAAGCCTCCGACCAGCAGCCGCTTCAGGTAGAGTTCCGGGGCAATGCGGAGATACAGGTCGAGATCGAGCGTGTTGTGATGGGTGACAAAGGGGCGCGCCGTGGCCCCACCCGCGATAGGCTGCATCATCGGCGTCTCGACTTCCACATAGCCCCGGGCGTCAAAAAAACGGCGCAGCTCGCGGATGATTTGCGCGCGCCGCAGAAAGATGCCGCGGGCGCGTTCATTGGCGATCAGGTCGAGGTACCGCTGCCGGTAGCGGAGTTCGACATCGGACAGGCCGTGCCATTTTTCAGGGAGCGGCAGCAATGCCTTGCTGAGCAGGACCAACTCCTTTACCCACACCGTGAGCTCGCCCGTCTTGGTTCGAAACAGATGCCCCACCAGACCGACGATATCGCCCAGATCGAGCAACTGAAACAGTTCGAACGCGCGCGGACCTACGATATCCAGCTTCACATAAATTTGAAGGCGCTGGCCTGAGCCGGAGATATGGGCAAATCCGGCCTTGCCGTGCAGGCGAAGGGCAATGTTTCGCCCGGCGACGCGCACTGGAGGCTTGGCGGCTTCGAGGGTGGGAGCGTCGGTTAACGCATACTTTTCTACAAGTTCCGCAGG
>JBGOVX010000146.1:0-9500 GCA_041478355.1 Terriglobia bacterium
CCGACTCGACCCTGGGAACGCAGATGAAGTCGGTCGGCGAAGTGATGGCCATCGGGCGCACCTTCAAGGAAGCGTTGCAGAAGGGCATCCGCTCGTTGGAGCCGAGTTCGCCGTGGCGAGCGCCGGTGGATACGCCGGTGTCCTTGCTGCGGGAAAAAATTGCCACGCCGCGCCCGGACCGGATTCATTGGCTGCTGGTTGCGCTGGAGCGGGGAATATCGTCAAAGGAAGTAATCGAATTGACGAAAATCGACCCGTGGTTCGTCGAGCAGTTGCAGGAAATCGTGGCCGTAAACCGGCGCCTGGCGTCGGTGACCATCGAAACCGTGCCGGAAGATTTGCTGCGTGAAGCCAAGCGCATGGGAACCAGCGACGAACAACTGGCGCTGCTTTGGAAGTCCACTACCGCGGCCGTGCGTCACCGTCGCACCGGGGCCCACATCGCTCCCGTCTTCAAGCGTGTCGATACCTGCGCCGCCGAGTTTGAATCCTTTACCCCTTACCTGTATTCCACCTATGAAGATGAAGACGAATCGGAGCCCACCGACCGGCCTAAGATCGTGATTTTAGGCAGCGGACCCAACCGCATCGGGCAGGGAATTGAATTTGATTACTGCTGCTGCCATGCCTCTTTTGCCTTGCGTGAAGATGGTTATGAAACCGTAATGATCAACTGCAATCCGGAAACGGTTTCGACCGATTACGACACTTCTGACCGCCTGTACTTCGAGCCGCTCACCCTCGAGGATGTGCTCTCGGTGGTCGAGCGTGAAAAGCCGCAGGGAGTCATCGTGCAGTTTGGCGGACAGACCCCTTTGAACTTGGCGCTCGAGCTGAAACGAAACGGAGTGCCGATTATAGGAACGGCGCCGGAATCGATTGACCTCGCGGAAGACCGCCGCAGGTTTGGCCGTTTGCTCGATGAGTTGAAAATTCCCCAGCCAAAGAACGGGACCGCGCTGGTGCCGGAAGAAGCAGCACGCGTCGCCAGCGAAATTGGATTTCCCGTGCTGGTGCGCCCCAGCTACGTGTTGGGCGGGCGCGCCATGGTGATCGCCTACGATTTGAATACGGTGCAGGAGTACGTTGCTCAGGCGGCCCTGATGGGCCCGGCACGGCCCGTGCTGATCGATCAGTTCCTGGAAGAAGCAATCGAAGTGGATGTGGATGCGCTGGCCGATGGCGAAGACGTGGTGATTGGCGGCGTCATGGAACACATCGAAGAAGCAGGGGTGCACTCGGGGG
Source organism: Terriglobia bacterium (assembly GCA_041478355.1). Classification (GTDB taxonomy): domain Bacteria; phylum Acidobacteriota; class Terriglobia; order Acidiferrales; family UBA7541; genus Palsa-360. The sequence goes on from JBGOVX010000146.1 coordinate 1,246, forward strand.
ATTCGTCCTGCGTGCTGCCGCCGGTTACCTTGACGTCCTCGGTGCTCGCAAGAATACGCGACTACACCAAGCGATTGGCCAAGGCTCTGCAGGTGGTCGGCCTGATGAACGTGCAGTACGCGATCCAGCGCGACACCGTTTATGTGCTGGAAGTGAATCCCCGTGCGTCCCGTACCGTGCCATACGTCAGCAAGGCGACAGGCGTCCCCCTTGCCAAGGTAGCTGCAAGAATCATGGCTGGAGCAAAGCTGCGCGACATGAATCTGCCTGTTGCCGAAATCGATGGCGTGGCTGAAATTGCCGTGCGGGATTATTTCGCCGTGAAGTCCCCGGTGTTTCCTTTCAATAAATTCCGTGGCGTCGATACCATCCTGGGTCCCGAGATGCGCTCGACCGGCGAAGTGATGGGCGTGGCAAAAACATTCGGCCAGGCATTTGCAAAAGCGCAGCTCGCGGCGGGCCAACGCCTGCCGCGTAAAGGGACCATATTCCTGAGCGTGGGCGACCATGACAAGCATCACGTGGCTCCACTGGCGAAGGAGTTGCACGCCCTGGGTTTCCACTTAATCGCCACTCGCGGCACGGCAGCGGCGCTGGAGGCGGCGGGAGTTCCGGCGGAGGCTGTGTACAAAGTCAACGAAGGCCGCCCCAACATCGTGGATCTGGTAAAGACAGGCAAAGTGGACATGATCATTAATACTCCGCTGGGTCGCGAATCTTTTTACGATGAAAAATCCATCCGGCGGGCCGCCATTCGCTACAACATTCCGTGCATGACCACGCTCTCCGCCGCCAACGCCGCCGCGCGGGGAATCCGCGCGCTGATTGAGCACTCGTTTGAAGTCATACCGCTGCAATCCCTGCACGCAAAAAAAGCCGCCGCGCAACAATTGCCTTCCTCAACGGACTGAGTTCTCCGGTAATCGTTGTTCAAACAGTGAATCGTCCAGCAGCCGGTAGACAAACGTCTATATTTCTGCAAATCTCGAAGGGACGCCACAACAAAGCCTCCTCTATGTCCGGAGTTTCCTGAGCGTCGAGGTCACAAAGCCAGCTCCAATTCCGAGGCTGCAGAACAGGTGTGGCACCATAACCTATTTTATTTTCGGGAGTCCCGAAGGGACGTCACAACGTAGCCCACAGCGGAAGCTGTGGGAAAACGTGTCCAGGATGACCAGAAAGCCCCGGCAGGGGCGACACATGGGATTCAGCTGTACCTAAGGACACTATCTTTTGTCTGAATCGCCTATCTCTCCCCCATCATCCAATTTGGTTTGATCATTGCCGATTGCCTGACTTCGGTCCGGCTTGTATGATGGAGCGCCCCATGGAGTGTTCATGTATCCCAGCGTCCGAGTTGCCGCACACCACACTCCTGTACACCACTTTTCTTACTGATTTCTCCCGAGTCTCTGATTTTTACGCCCATCCCCCCGATATCAATGGGATTCTTCGATCGGTGGGGGAGGTTCGCCTCGATGCCTCGCTGCGTCGCAGCGTAGTGGACGTCTTGCGAAATCAAAATCGCGCATTTGGCGGAGACGAAGCGACGCTCCGCAATCTGGACCGTCTTGGAGACGGCGCCGTCGCCGTTGTTACCGGGCAGCAAGTCGGTTTGTTTGGCGGCCCCGCGCTCAGTATTTACAAGGCGCTGACGGCAATTCATTTGGCGAATGATTTGACCAAGCGGGGCACGAACGCAGTTCCGGTTTTTTGGCTGGCGACCGAAGATCATGACTTGGCCGAGGTGAACCACTGCTTTTTCGGCAAGCGCGGCGGTATCGAGCGTTTTGACCTGACGACGCCCGGCCTGGAAGACCGGCGCGTCGGTGAAATCCTTCTGGGAGAGGCCGTGCGAGAACTTGCTTCACGCGCTGCCGGTATTTTGGAAGGCGCGGCGAGGGAAGATGCCGCCCGGTGGATTATCGAGAGTTATCTCCCGGAAGAAACATTTGGTTCCGCATTTGCGAAACTGATGACGCGAATCTTCGCGGGGCGCGGGCTGATCTTTCTGAACCCGTTGTCACCAGAATTACACCGGTTATCCGCGCGAACCATGCTTCAGGCTGTGAAGGAGCACAAATCGCTCGCACAGGAACTTGTAGCTCGATCCGCCGAACTCGAGCGGGCGGGCTATCACGCGCAGGTGAAAGTCACCGAACAAAGCACCCTGGTGTTCCGCATGGTGGATGGGAGAAGAACCGCTCTTCGTCCCGCGAACGGCGGATTCGCGGCTGGAAGCAAGACGGAATCGGCTGAAGATACCTGGAAGGCGATGGAGACGCATCCCGAGGAGTTCAGCGCCAACGCCCTTCTTCGCCCCGTGATTCAGGATACCCTGCTGCCAACGGTGGCCTACATCGGCGGCGCCGCGGAAATCGCCTATCATGCGCAGGCTTCCATCATTTATAAGAAACTCCTGGGGCGCGCTCCCGCGATTCTGCCGCGCGCAGGTTTCACGCTGGTCCCGGAACATATTGCGAATTTACTCAAGAAATATAAATTGGATGCGCGGGACATTTTTGCGGGACGCCGGCAATTTCGATCCAGATTGGAAGCCGAGGCTTTGCCCGAAGCCCTGTCTTCGCGTTTTGCGGACGGTGAAAAAAGCGTTCGGGAACTGCTGGAAGGATTGCGCGAGCCGCTCTCCAGGCTGGACCAAACGCTGGCGGGCGCGCTCGACACAGCGGCAGAGAAGATGCTGTATCAGTTCAACGGCCTGCGCGCAAAAGCCGGCCGCGCCGAGTCTTTCCGAAGCGGCGTGCTGAATACGCACGAGAACGAGATCGCCAGTTTCTTGCTTCCTAACGATGAATTGCAGGAGCGTTCGCTCTCCATGCTCACCTTCCTTGCCGCAGACGGCGGAAAGCTCCTCGATCTTCTCGACAGCCTAATCAAGATTGGAACAGGCGAGCATTGCATCGTGCATTTGTAGCCGCCGGCAAAATAGGGACCTGGACCCTATGTGTTTTTAGCTGCATCATTAATTGAAGATAGAGAAAGTTTTCTTTGCAGAGTGACGTGGTAACATCGGGTTTAGAAGGCGATATTTATGAGCCATTCATAAATGGAGGAACGTCAGATGAAAGTCACCCCCGGAAAGCGTAAAGGTTTGCAAGCGGTTTCAGATTCGCGCGGAGTTATCGCCGCGGCTGCCATGGACCAGCGCGGCTCACTGAAGAGCGCCATCGCCAAGGATAAAGGCATCGATAAAAAGGCCGTCACCAACCAGATGATGGCGGAATTCAAGGAAGCCGTTGTACGCGTCCTCACCCCGCATGCCAGCGCGATCCTGCTCGATCCCGAGTACGGTCTTTCGGCCGCCAAGCAGCGCGCCAAAAATGCCGGCCTCCTGCTGGCGTACGAAAATAGCGGTTACGACAATACGCGCCCCGGACGTTTACCGGATTTGCTGGACCACTATTCGGTGCGGCGCCTGGTGGCCGCGGGCGCGGACTGCATCAAAATTCTGCTTTACTACACCCCGTTTGATCCGCCGGAGATCAATGACGCCAAGCATGCCTGGGTGGAACGCATTGGCGCGGAATGCACGGCGGCAGATGTTCCATTCTTCCTGGAGTTCGTCGGATACCAGGAAGGCGTCGACGAAAAGGGCATCGAATTCGCCAGGAAAAAGCCCGAGTGCGTGACTCGCAGCATGGAAGAATTCAGCAAGCCGCAGTACGAAGTGGATATTATGAAAGTGGAAGTTCCGGTGACCATGGCCTTTGTCAAGGGGACGCGCTCCTGCCAGGGCGATTCGGCCTACTCGCGAGACGAAGCAAAGGAACACTTCCGCAAGGCTGCCGCGGCCGCCAAAAAGCCGTTCATTTATTTGTCAGCCGGGGTGAGCAACGATACGTTCACCGAAACCCTAGACCTGGCGTCGGAAACGGGTGTGAATTTCTCGGGCGTGCTCTGCGGACGCGCCACCTGGAAAGATGCCATCCCCGTTTACGGCAAACATGGCGTCAAGGCGCTAGAAGACTGGCTCAGCGACCAGGGCGTGAAAAACATCAAGAACGTGAATGGCAGATTGACCGCGGCAAAACCGTGGTTCGGTTTCTACGGCGTCACTTCGGTTTCGGCGCTGGGTTAAAGAATCTGCGGAAAAACTCAAAACGCCGTCATTCCGAGGCACGTTGCGTGCCGAGGAATCTCTCTTTTCTTGGGCATGCAATAAAGAGCGATTCCTCACTTCGTTCGGAATGACAAACAAAAATACTTTTTCCTAAAACAATTGAAGCACTGCTCATCATTGCAGCCGCCACGACGACCGCTCGTTCTTACTTGCTCGATCGTGCAGTTCCGCCGGTCAGATAAAAGTAGCCCACTTTATTGTTGGAAGGGCTGCCGTACCACATTCGCCCCTGTGCATCGCGGAAGAATTCCCGAATCGTGTTTTCGGAATGCGGGAACGGGTATTCGGTAATTTTTCCTGTTTTTGGATCCAGGCGTCCCAGCGTGTCCCTGTAATACGACGAATACCAGACGTAATCATCGGTGTCGATGCCCATGGCGTAGGGATATACGTCCTTACCGCCCGGCAAATCGTATTCCTTGAACGATTCGGTTTTCGGATCAAACCGGCCAATCTTTCCGTTCTGATATTCTCCAAACCACACGATGCCCTGGGAATCCAGTTCGATCCGGCGTTCATAACCGTCTTTTGTCGGCACCATCCACTGTTTGATTTTCAGCGTCTTCCAGTCGGCCTTTCCGATTTGGCCTGTGCCCGGGTTAGTGAACCACATGTTCCCATCCTTATCCGGTTCGAGAGCATAGGTATGATCCGCGACGCCCCAGAAGTCGGTGAACTTTCCAGTCTCCGGGTCAAACCGGCTCAAGGGATATCCGGTCGACCAAACATTCCCGCGTGGATCAAAGCGAACCGTATGCTTCGATCCGGCTTCTTCTTCTCCATCTTTGCCGGGCAGATACGCGTCCTGGTACTCGGTGATTTTCTGTGTTTTCGGGTCCCACCTGCCTAGTTTGTTTGGACCCTGTTCGGTGAGCCATACCGAACCGTCAGGCGCCTCTACAGCCGAGTGAACGGCGGCGGTGCCTGCGTTGGGAACAGGGAAATCTTCCATCGCGCCTGTTTTGGGATCTAGTCTGGTGATTTTGTTGGCAATCCCAAAGTTGGGGATCCAGACGTAGCCATCCTTATTGGGAGCCGCGCTGAATGGCATACGGCTGGGCCCTGGCATGTCGTATTCCACATACGCGATCTTCATCGCGTCGCTTGTAAATGTTGGCGCTGATTCTTTGTATTGCGGCAGGTCGGCCGGCGATTTGGCTAATGTGGTTTCCTCTCCAAACAAGTCGTTTAGATAAGAGGATATGTCGGCGGCGTCTTTGTCAGTGAATCGCCAACTCAAACTAAAATGCATGGTATCGCGCATGAATTGGACGCGATCCTGCCATCCGTCGGCGTCACGCCTCACCGCGGCCATGCGGGTTTGAAATCCATGGCAAATAAAACACCTGGTGAAAAGCTTATCCTTGCCAGTGGATGCGGGCAGCAACCGCTTCACCTGATAAATCGAAATGTCGTTCCAACGCACGGGGGCCTTTTGCAATGCGAAGTCGAAGGAAATATTTTGGTCCGCTGTAAGGTTCACTCCCGATTGTGGATCACTCTTGAAACCAGTGGCTTTGATCTGCACGCGATATTCGCCCGCGGGGATATTTTCCGCGCGGTAGCGGCCTTGGTTGTCGGTCAGCACCAGGAACGTCATGCGAGTCTTGGCGTTCTGCGCCTGGACAAACGCGCCCTCAAACGGGGTGCCATCGGGGCCTTTCACCGTTCCCGTGATGGTAGCGGAGTAACCGGCTGAGCCGAATAGAATGACCGAGGCGATGAGCGCCAGGAGTTTACTTTGTACTCGCATGGATTCTCCGTTTCTGTGCATTCATAAACCGGCCAAAAAAAACCGGGAACGTCTCGTATTCTGCAATCTAAATCTACGGAAAACGCCCCGCAGATTGCAAGCCGGAATAATTCTGTACAGTGGATTAATTCTGTGTGCGTGGAAGTCCCGAAGGGACGGCACATCGTAGCCCATCGCGAAAGCGGTGGGAAACGTATAGTGATGACCAGAAAGCCCCGACAGGGGCGACACAAAGAACTCACCCACGCGAAATTAGCCCACCACCTAATTCGGCTTCGTTCGGGGTTCCAGCGTGCAATCTAACATGCGGCTCACGTTATCGTTGTGCTAAAGTTTGTGTCTAACCATGCGCCTCGGCATTTATGTGCAGGTTCCGTTCTGCCAGACCAAGTGCACGTACTGCAATTTTCACACCGGTGTGTTTTCAAATGCTCTGTACTCTCCTTATGTCGCAGCGGTCTGTCGAGAAATCGCTGAATATCCCCGTTTGCAGCATGAATTCGGAATCGCGGGAATTCCCGGAGCGATAGTCGACACAGTCTATTTCGGCGGGGGGACTCCAAGTCTACTCGATCCTAGCGGCCTTCGCCGCATCGCCGACGCCATCCGCGCGGGATTCGAATGCAAATTCGAAGAGGTCACCCTGGAAGCCGACCCCGAGACGATTACGCCGGTCAAAGCGGCCGCATGGCTCCAGGCCGGGTTCGATCGCATCAGCATGGGCGTGCAATCGTTTCAGGATAGCGAACTGCAGCCCGCGGGGCGCATGCATCGCCGTGCCGATATTTTCAATGCGACGCGAGTTCTCCGCGACGCTGGCTTCGGTAACATCAGCTTCGACCTGATCGCCGGACTGCCCCACCAGACGCATCAAAGTTGGGACGAGTCGGTCAGCCAATTGCTCTCCCTGCGGCCCGAACATGTATCCATCTACCTGATGGAAATTGATGAGGGAAGCCGTTTGGGATTGGAAGTGATCAACGGTGGCATGCGTTATTCAGCCTCGGCATTGCCCAGCGATGACGACATGGCGTCGTTTTACGACCATGCTTGCGCCCGATTGGCCGCCGCCGGATACGTTCACTATGAGATTTCGAATTGGGCATTGCCAGGTTTCGAATCGCGCCACAACAGGAAATATTGGCGGCGCCAGCCGTATTGCGGGTTCGGGGCCGGGGCGCATTCCTTTAATGGCGCCCAACGTTGGGCCAACGCGCACGATCCCGCCGGGTATGTTGCGGCCATCGATCAAGGCCGCTTTCCCGTCGAGCAGCTTGAAAATGTGTCGCGCGAACAGGCGCTTGAGGAGGAACTATTTTTGGGACTGCGGCAGCTCGCAGGGATTGACCTTGCGCGAATCGAATCTCAGTACGGCGGGCAGTACAGCGCGAGTTTACGATCAAGCATCGAAGAATTGAGTGTCCAGGGCCTGCTCGAGAGGGAGGGTAAGGTGCTGCGCCTCGCGCCGGACCGCCTGGCAGTTTCAAACGAAGTGTTTGTTAATCTCTTGAAATGAGCAAAGACGGGAGAGAGCAAATGACCGCAACCAAGCGTGTGAACCATCCCTTCCGTAAACGACGATTTGGGCGCCTCCTTTTCGCGCTTGTTCTGTTCGCTCAGGCGGGCGCCGCGCAGACGTCTGCGAAGAGGGATTCATCCGCTGCATCAAAATCCTCGATGGCGCAGCCGACGGTAGCCGACGCGGAGCGGTTCATCTCGCGAGCTGAAACGCGCCTGCTCGATCTCTGGATCAAGGGGGGCCGGGCATCTTGGGTAGCGGACAATTTCATCACCGAGGATACCGAAGCCATCAATGCCGACGCCGATCAAGCAACAAAAGCAGCCACTGCGGAACTGGCCACCCAGGCCAGGAAATTTGACAAACTGCAACTGCCCCCGAACGTGGCCCGCAAATTCAAACTTTTGAAATTGTCCGTGGATATTCCTTCGCCACGCGATCCCGCGGCGCAGGCCGAACTCGCCAAGATTGCCGCCGCGCTGGAAGCGGAATACGGCAAAGGAACCTGGTGTCCGGACGACAAGAAAGAAAACTGCAAGCAGTTGCCCGACATCGAGAAAATTCTCGCCAACAGCCGCGATCCAAAAGAGCTGCTCAGCACTTGGCTGGGCTGGCATGCCATCGCCCCTCCCATGCGAAAGCGTTACACGCGATTGGTCGAACTGGGGAATCAAGGCGCCAGGGAGATGGGCTTTGCCGACGTGGGAGCCATGTGGCGCTCGAATTACGACATGGCCCCGGATGACTTCAGCAAAGAGCTGGATCGCCTGTGGCAACAAGTGCGGCCGCTCTACGTTTCACTGCACGCCTATGTTCGCTGGAAGCTTGCGGAAAAATACGGA
>JBGOVX010000065.1:0-16581 GCA_041478355.1 Terriglobia bacterium
CGCCATCGTTGGAACCAGGGTCCTCGATAGGATGTAAGAGGCCAGCATCGCGAAAACGACGGCTTCCGCCAAAGGCACAAATAGAAATTTCGCCACTCCGGTAAGGAAAAACATGGGCACAAACACGATGCAAATGCAAAGCGTGGAAACCAGCGCCGGAACGGCTATTTCCTGCGAACCATCGAGAATCGCTCGCACCGTATCCTTGCCCTGAGCCAGGTTCCTTTCGATGTTTTCGATGGCCACCGTTGCGTCATCCACCAGAATGCCGACGGCCAGCGCCAGCCCGCCCAAGGTCATCAGGTTGATGGTTTCGTGGAGCGCGCTCAGGACAAAGATGGAGATCAGAACCGAAAGTGGAATGGAGATGGCGATGACCAATGTGCTTCGCCAGCTTCCCAGAAACAACAGGATCATCAGCGCCGTCAGACAGGCGGCCACCAGACCTTCGCGGATCACTCCTTGAACGGCGGCGCGCACAAAAATCGATTGATCGAATAGCGGAGTTATCTTGAGTTGTGGGGGCAGGAGATTGGCGATTTGCGGCAACTTGGCGTAGACCTGCGACACAACGTCGAGCGTCGAAGCGTCACCGTTTTTATAGACCGCCAGCAGCACGCCGCGCTGTCCGTCCATGCGGGCGATATTGATTTGGGGCGAGAACCCGTCGCTGACGGTGGCCACATCGCGAACAAAGATGGTCGCGCCGTTGCTGGTCTTGATCGGCAAGTTGTTCAGGGCAGCGATTGTGCTGGGCGAACCGTTCAGTTCGACGTTGTACTCGGTTGAGCCCAGCTTGACCGTCCCGGAAGGGAGCGCCAGATTCTGAGAGCTAATGGCATTAATGACGTCCACCGGTGTCAGCCCCTTCGCTTGCAGGGCCGGGATGTCGATGTTGACTGATACCTGGCGGAGCTTGCCGCCGAACGGATAAGGAATGGCGGAGCCGGCAATTGTCGCGAGCTGGTTATGAATCGTTGTCGTCGAGTAGTCGAATAACTCCTGTTCGGAGAGCCCCTCGCCTTTCAGACCAAGCTGCATAATCGGCACCGCGGACGCCGAGTAGGTGATGATGAGTGGCGGGGAGATGCCGGGAGGTAATTGCCGGATTATGGTTTGCGAAATGGCGGTGATTTGGGAGAGCGCCACGTGGACATCGGTGCCGGGTTGGAAAAATGTTTTGATCACCGACCGGCCGCCCACCGTTTGTGACTCGATGTGCTCGATATTGTCTACCACCACGCTCATGAATCGCTCGTAGTTCAAGACGACCCGGTCCTCCATTTGTTGGGGGGACAGGCCGCTATAGCTCCAAGCAACGCTGATCACAGGAATATCGATATTAGGAAAAATATCGGTCGGTGTGCGTTGCAACACGATCGGGGCCATCAGGAGAATGACCAGCGAGGCCACAATAAAGGTATAGGGCCGGTTCAGCGCGATACGTACGATCCACATGGTTTCGGTTAGTCCCTCATGCAGGGCATAAATTCGCAGGAGGAAAACATGCTATTTTACTACTTTTCTTAGAGCTTCCGCCAGACGGATGCGATTGACTTCGTGCGTGCGGCGCATCGCTTTGCATAAAATTTCCTAGGTAAGTGGTGGGGCTGGGGAGAGTCGAACTCCCGACCTAAGGTTTAGGAAACCTCCGCTCTATCCATCTGAGCTACAGCCCCGAACCTGCACAGAGTTTATCGCGAAATCAATGCGACGGCCAATCAACGAAGATTATCTCCGAAGCTAGGGTTTGCCAGGGGTTGGGCTGGAAAAGGAATAGCAGACCTACTTCGTGACATAATGACATTGAATTAATAGCGAAAGGGGCGGAGGATGGTAGCGGTAAGTGTGATGTGCGTCACGATGCTAGGTGATGGATGTCACAGTCACTTGACGATTGGAAATGAAAGAATGCATGACGTGATTTGGGTCCCATGGGGTGGTTCTGTTCGTACTTTGCATGAAACATCTGAAACGAGGTGACGGATGAAATCTCCAGGAGCAAGAGCAGGTATTATAGCCGTATTTATTGGCGCCGCAATTCTTTTATTTTTCGTGATCACTACGCAACAAGCTTCGGCTATACCTGCATTTTCGCGCAAGTATCAGACTTCTTGCGCGACCTGCCATAGCAATTATCCCGCGTTGAATGATTTTGGTGAAGCATTCAAGAAGAACGGATTCAAGTTCCCTAAAGATGATGAGGCTTTTGTGAAGGAACCCCCCGTCCTGCTGGGCGCCAAGGCGCAAAGGGAGGCCTTTCCGAAAGCCATCTACCCCGGTGAAATACCTGGAAGTATTCCCATCGCCTTCCGCTACTCCGGGAATTTCAATTACAACTCCAAGCAGCCGGCCGCCATCGCTGCGGCAGGATTTGTGCCGAGGACGGATTTATTCGCGCCGAATACTTTCACCATCATTAGCGCGGGAAGTTTTGGAGAAAGGTTGTCATTCTGGATTGACGACGACATTTCCACTGGAGGCGCCGGGTCCGCCGGAGGGCTGGGTGACGGTTATCTGAAAATGAACGACATCGGGCATTACCTTCACCTCCCGAAAGATACTCTGAACGTGCGTTTTGGCCAGTTCGAACCCGACCTGCCTTTCACGGGGGCTCGGACCACTAACATGAGTGGGTATGACGTGTACGGCCAAGTGAACGCGTGCCCGACAAACGGGTCTCCATGTACGGTCAACAACCCGTTCTCGTTTGCCTCCACTCAGCGCGGAATAGAGATTGGGGGATATCCCAACGACGGCAATTTCTCGTGGTCAGTGGCGCTGTTCAATGGGTCGAATGCCGGTCCTGCGATGCGGAGTTCAAAGGATGTTTACGTCAGGGTCTCACAGCGTTTCAACCTCGAGCGGGACGCCAATTCCCGGAAGGAAGTCCAGGCTGCGGGTCCGACCGTGCCACGCGACCACACTTCCATTCGCTTCGGTGCGTTCTACTATTATGGCCGTAACGAATTGAACCAAGACGGCCTACTGTTCCCGGGATTGCCCTTGGGAACGCTTCGGGAACCATTTTTCCGCACCGGGGGCGACTTCCGGTTCAGGTATCGGAATCTAGAACTCTATGGTCTGGGAATGCTTGGCCGGGATCAGAATCTAGTATTGAATGGTGGTGATCCCCCGACAGGCTTCGACCGGGGCACGCCCCTGAACTTCTCGGGCGGATTCGGCCAGGTAAATTACTGGATCCACCCTTGGGTGATAGCGCTGATGCGATATGACGTCGTGAATTCGTCTTCGGATTTTCTTAGCGGACTTTCACGGCATCAAACCCGCAACCGCTTCAGCCCCGGCCTTCAACTTCTGGTTCGCGCTAATATCAAAGTCAACTTTGAATTTCAACATCAATGGGAACAGCCATACACTGTGGGCACCAATACATTGTTTTTCCGGCCGAATGGCTTCCAGACCGGCATCGATTATGTTTTCTAATCTTCCCGATCCGGCCAGGTTCCGGACGAATGGCATTTATAAACAAGGAGAAGGAAAAATGTTGAACTTTCGAAAGGGATTGATTCTGGCTGGGGCCTTGGTAACCGCGTTCTTGTTGCCTTGCCAGAGTTGGGCGGGTGGAATCAAGGGAAAAGTAAGCACCGAAGGAATCAAGTCGGCCGGGAACATCGCGGTCTATGTGGACGCGATTCCCGGGAAAACCTTTGACGCGCCAGCCGAGCATGCAGTCATCAACCAGAAAAAAATGAATTTCGTTCCGCAAGTAACCGTCATCCTGCAGGGCACGACCGTCGATTTCCTCAATAGCGACACCGTTGCCCACAACGTCTACTGGCCCTCTGTCGGCGGGAACAAAAAACTCGCGGCCAATCTGGGCACATGGCCACAAGGCCAGAAGAAATCGTTTCAGTTCAAGGACGCGGGCTCAGCCGCTTTGCTGTGCAACGTTCATCCTGAAATGTCGGGTTACGTGGTAGTCGTGCCGACTCCCTACTTTGCCGTGACAGACAGGGAAGGTAATTTCGAAATTGCCAATGTTCCTCCGGGTCAATATACGCTCAAGACTTGGAGCGAGGAAGGCAAACCAACCACCCAGGCAGTGACCGTAACCGGCGACACAGTTACGGCCAACTTGGTCGTGAAAAAGTAACGATTGCGGGACCCGGGAGTCATTTCATTGACCAAACGAACCAGCCTGGTTAATGAGGAAGCGTGCCGATACGCCCGGGTCCCGAACCCGTTCGCCTCAATCTTGGCCGTGTTTGCGGCCACCTGCGCGATTGCCGTGCCTGCGAACCAGCCCCCGGCACGACTCGGGACGCGATATCCGGTAAGATAGGAAAATATGGAAATCAAGTGCAATAGACAATTACTTATTGCTTTGCGGTCCGGGCTGCTGACCGCGGCGATGGCGGCATTCTGTTTGTTGAGTGCCGCGGCGCCGGCCCTGGCGCAAGTGAATCCGGCTGAGGTATTGAATCCTGATCTTAAAGCGGCTGAGACACAGTACTTTCCGCAGCTCAAACAGCTCAGTCAATCCATTGCCAAGATCAAGTTTCCCTTCTCCTTCTACCTGAGCCGGTATGTGGGACTGGACCCGGCGAAGCAGGGCGAAGCGGATTCCCGCGGCCTGGAATTCGTAAAATTCCACGACCGGATCGTGCTCAAGGTAACCGGAAATTACAATGCTGCTTACAATGCCGATCAGATTACCCAAAACGCGCGCGCCAGCCGGGCCCTTCATGAAGTCATCGTCCCGATAGCAAGCCTGGTAAGAGATCAGATTCCCCGCGACGCAACCTGCGACGCCATCGGCTTTGAAATTTCATACCATGCGCGAACTGATACGCGCAATTACGAATTTGAAGGCAAGGAAATTCTCGTCGTGGTGTTTGAAAAGAACGATGCATTTGCGTTTGCGGAGGCAACCCGCGATTCCGACCGGCAGGAGATATTGAACCGCTCCGAGGTCTACCTGAATGGCAAAGAATATGGGCTGTCATTAAGCGGCTCCGACCCTCTGATCGTCGATGGGCTCGAGCGGTCGAGTTCGCACAAGGTTGCGGTCCGTTCCACCGAACCACCTGCTGACCATTCCGGTCCCGGCCAGCAAATCAATTCAAGACTACTGTTGGGAAAAGGCCCCGCGAATCAGGCGGGCGCGCTGGCGCCAAGCGCACCCAGTGCTCCGGCGGCCATGACGCAAGCTGACGCGGACAAACTGCAGGCGCAATATCAACCGGACCTGGATGGGCTGGCAAAGCAGGGATTCGCCGCATTTCATTTCGTCGATTATTCTCCTCCCTCGTTCATCTTGTTTCAAAATCGCATCGCCCTCCAGATCACGTTGCGAAATCCGGCGCGCTTCGATGCCGAAAAAACCTCAATCTACAAGCGTGCGGCGCAAAGCTTTGATCTTTTCCTTGCCCCCCAGCTCAAGGACCTAGTCGAGAAAGCTCCCGCCCAGGCGGAGTTCACCTCATTCGATTTCACCGTGGTGAATCAATTAGCTGTGGCGCCGCACGCATTGTCGGAAGCGATGGAATTTGTCTTTCCAGTTGAAAGCCTGCGCAAATTTATCGATGCGGGGATCACCAATCAGCAACTGATTGATCAAAGCATCGTGCTGGTCAACGGAGTGCGAATCGCCCTCAATTTGCAGCTCGTAGAATAGCAAGTCAGAAATATTTTCTCAACGTGTCTTCGTCCTAGCCATTTTCCTGGCCATGAAAAATAGCAATTGCCGGTTGTCCTCGTCTGTTCGACCGAGCAGGTGACGGAATTTCGCGAGCAAGCGCGCGTCCTTGCCTGAATGACCCCAAACCTTATCCGGCACAAGTGTGCTCTTGGGAAGATTCGAAAGTTTGGGAGGTTTCTCGCCGTCGTAAAAGAGCTGATAAAGCGGCACTTCGAGAGCGCGGGCGAATTTTTCAAGCGTCTCGACGGCAGGCACGGTATGGCCGTTTTCCACGCGCGAGATATAACAACGGAGCAGGCCCGTCCGCTCTTCAATTTCACCTTGAGAAAATTTCTTGTGTTCACGCAGCTCACGCAAGCGGTCACCAATCAGCATGTTTGTGCAAAACCTCCGTCGGGAAAATAGGCGCCAGTAAAAGAGCTGACTTGAGTCAAATAGTTACTACCGTTAAATTTTTGGCAGCATGGAAGCATACATCAGCCTTCGAAAACTTCAAGCAAGTTTTGCAGCCCCCAGCCACGGTTGACTTTGTTCCGCCGCTTCCATTACTGTGCTCTGGTCATTTCAGCTCTGGAGGATTCGACTATGGTGCAAAATCGCTTGATGATGCTGATTGCTTCGATTGCCTTGCTCGTCGCCGGCTCGCTAACGGCTGTTGCGCAAGGATTGATCACCCAGAAAGCTCTCTCGCTCGATGCGGCCCAGGCCATCGCCCACGGGGCGGTGGAGAAATGCCGTGCCGATGGTTACCGCGTCAGTGTGACCGTCATTGATTCGGGCGCTGTGCTCAAGGCGTTTCTCCGCGACGACGGAAGCGGCCTGCATACCATTGATTTCAGCCGCCGCAAGGCATATTCGGCGCTCACCTTCAAGAGGACTTCGGCGGAGACCGGAAAGGCTTGGGCGGCCAATCCGCCGGCTCCCAACATTGAAGGCACAGTGGGCACGGCGGGCGGTGTGCCGATCAAGGCAGGCAACGATGTGATCGGCGCTGTGGGTGTAAGCGGCGCTCCGGGCGGCGACAAAGATGAAGCATGCGCGAATGCAGGCATCGCCAAGATTGCGGAGCAGTTGAAGTAGCCGCAGCGACGCCGGCGTCTTACACGGGACCACGTAACAGAAGGACGGCTCACCGCCTCATCGTTCGCTCACCGAACGTAAAAAAGCGGCGAGCCGCTCGAGCCGGCTATCGTTTAGCCGGCTTTCTTAACCATTTTGACGCTCATGACGTGGATGGCGCCTTTATCGGCGTAGACGTGCGCGCTGAGTTCCACATGGTGGCCTTCATGGCCCTTGAGAACTTCCGGGTTCATGACCTCCCAGGACTTGCCGTCTTCGTCCGCAACGAACTTGATTTTGTCACCGTCCGGCTTGACCGTCCCTTGAATCGTCTTTAGCGGAGCTGCCTGTGGCAGAGCGGCCAGACCGGGTCTCGCGGCCGCCACGGACACATGACTAATCGTGGTCATGCCCACCACCATGAACAGAGCAAATGCAATTCCTAGAATCTTCTTCATTTGCAAACGTCTCCTTGTACTGAGTTTTTGACTTGAAACAGGATGGGCTGGCCTAACTAGACAATGATACGACCGGGCGCCCGTAGGTTCAAGCTCAATACGCCCGGCCACCCGGACGGTGAATGCGCGGTCCATTCGACATGGCCGTTTGAACGTTGGAGTGGAGTGAAGTCGGCCTGGGATTTTGAGCTATGATACTTTGCACTGTCGTGACACCGGACCGGAGGTCCTCGTGGAGATCAAGAGAGTCGGTGTTCTGGGTTGCGGACTCATGGGCTCGGTTATTGCTCAGGTTTGTGCCATGGCCGGGTTTGAAGTGATGGTTCTGGAAGTAGAACAGAAGTACATCGAGAAGGGTTTTGCCGGCATCCGGAAGTCCCTGGAAAAATTTGTGGAGAAGGGCGCCCTTGCCGAACCCGTGAACGCAGTCCTGGGGCGGCTAACAGGCACGACCAAGAAGGAAGACCTTGCCGGCTGCGACATCATCCTCGAAGCGATCATCGAAAACCTTGCGGAGAAGCGCAAAATGTTTGCGTCGCTCGACACGGTCGTAAAGCCCGCGGCAATCTTTGCCAGCAATACATCCTCGATTTCGATCACCGAGACCATGACCGCCACCAAACGTCCGGACCGCTTCGTGGGTCTGCATTTTTTCAATCCAGTGCCCCGCATGAAGCTGGTGGAAGTGATCCGCACCATCCTGACCGCTGACGACGTGTATGAAACCGTGTTTGAGTTTGCGAAAGCGCTGGGCAAGGCGCCGGTGCGCACCACCGATAAGACCGGGTTCATCGTGAATCGCTTGCTGGTGCCCTATATTCTGGACGCGGTCCGCGCATTTGAAGAAGGCGTGGGTTCCATAGCCGATATCGATACCGCGATGAAGCTGGGATGCGGCCATCCCATGGGACCATTGACACTGCTGGATTTCGTCGGCCTGGACACCACGTACTACATCACCCAGGTGATGTTCGAAGAATTCAAGGAGAAGCGCTTTGCGTCTCCTTCGCTGCTCAAGCGCATGGTAATGGCCGGCTGGTATGGCAAGAAAAACGGCAAGGGTTTCTACGATTGGTCAAACCCCGAAAAGCCCGTGCCGCAGGATGCGGCGTTGCGAGGGCTGTCCAAGACCTAGCCATAAGCGAGCGTGGAGACGATTGCGGGAATGCGGCACACTAGGATCGCACAATGACTGTCGAGAGAGAGCGGCTGGATGCGGATGTTCTGATTGTCGGGGCGGGGCCTGCGGGGCTGGCCTGTGCGCTGCATCTTTCCCGGCTGATCGCGCAGCACAACCAATCTGGCGGGAAACCCGGGCTCTCCGCTGAAAATATCTATGTCCTCGAAAAGGCGCGCGAAATCGGCGCGCACCAACTCTCCGGCGCGGTGATGGATCCGCGAGGCCTCGCCGAACTGGTGCCCGATTGGGAGAAGATCGCGCCGCTGGAATCGCCCGTGACCGACGATGCCGCGTACGTGCTTACCTCCGCAAACGCCTGGAAATTACCGGTTACTCCGCCGCCGTTACGCAACCACGGAAACTACATCGTCTCGCTAAATAAGCTCGTCAAATGGCTGGGCGGCTTGGTGGAGCAATCGGGTGTGAATCTGTTCACGCAATTCGCGGGCGCCCAGTTGATTTATGAAGGGGGCGGAATCGCCGGAGTGATTACTGAAGATAAGGGCGTCGATAAAGACGGCCGGCCCAAGGACAATTACACACCCGGCTACGAATTGCGCGCCAAAGTGACCGTGCTGGCCGAAGGTCCGCGCGGCTCGCTGACCAAACAGATGGTGAACCAACTGAAGCTCGATGGCCTGAACCCGCAGGTGTACGGCATCGGCATCAAGGAACTTTGGGAAGTGCCCGCGGGGCGCATCCAGCCGGGATACGTCGCGCACACGCTAGGCTGGCCGCTGGATTCGAGCACCTACGGTGGCGGATGGCTCTATGGGCTGCGCGAGAACCGCGTCTCGCTCGGCATGGTGGTGGGCCTCGAATATCATAATCCTCGGTTTGACCCGCACGAGGCGTTTCAGAAATACAAGACACACCCCTTCATTAAGCGCGTTTTGCAAGGCGGCAAGCTGGTGCGCTA
Organism: Terriglobia bacterium; assembly: GCA_041478355.1. Taxonomy (GTDB): domain Bacteria; phylum Acidobacteriota; class Terriglobia; order Acidiferrales; family UBA7541; genus Palsa-360. The sequence continues at coordinate 9,282 of JBGOVX010000065.1, forward strand.
CGGGGCCAAGACGGTTCCCTATGGCGGCTGGTATTCGATGCCGCGGCAATATGTGGACGGCGGACTGATTATTGGCGATTCCGCAAGCCTGCTCAACTCGCAGCGGCTTAAGGGAATCCACACGGCAATCAAGAGCGGGATGCTGGCAGCGGAGACGGTATTCGAGGCTCTTAAGACTGGAGACACGTCGTCAAGAACGCTGGCGGCATTTCCGCGCAAGATCGAGGAAAGCTGGATCAAGAAAGAGTTGTGGGCGGTGCGAAATTTTCATCAAGGATTTCAGCGCGGTCTTTACGCCGGGCTGTTTCACGCCGGAATTCAGTTCGTCACGGGCGGACGCGGCCTGGTGGATCCCATGCGTTCGCGTCCCGGACACCTGGAGTACCACAAACTGGATGGTTCAGGCGCCGCGCCCGAGCGATTCAAGGGCGATGGCGCGCTGACGTTCGACCGCTTGACCGATGTCTATCATTCCGGCACGCGCCACGAAGAAGATCAGCCCTGCCACCTGGTGGTGGCGGACCTGAACGTCTGCGTGACGAAATGCGTAACCGAGTACGGCAATCCCTGCCAGTATTTTTGTCCTGCGGCGGTATATGAGATGGTGCAGGATCAGGACGCACTGCGGCTGAAAATCAGCGCGTCAAACTGCGTGCATTGCAAGACTTGCGATATTGCCGATCCCTACGAAATTATTACCTGGGTTCCGCCGGAAGGGGGCGGCGGCCCGAACTACGAAGGCATGTAGGCAACGCGCCATAAAATCTTCTAGTGCAGTAGTCCATAGACGTCGAGTTCGGTCTGTGTCCCGACGTACACTTTGCCGTTGGCCACCGTGGGCACTGTAAATTTCACGGCCAGCCCGGCAGCGTCACGCGCCGGAACCATGGCGCTGTTATAGAGTTCGTTCGAAAGGTTATTCGCGTCAAAGACCCTCAGAATGGCGGGCATGTTCGGCAAAACCAGCGCGCCGCTGGAATCGATCAGCCAAATCAGGGCGTTGTTCGCGCCATTCGAAGAGACAACTGGCGTTGCCCCCTGCGGGCCCAATGTTTCCGGCGACTGCGAGGAGGATGCGGTCGTCGCGAGAACGCCCCCTGACATCGGAAACGCCTTCAGCTTCCCATTTCCGGCAGCGACGTACACCGTATTGTTCCAGAATACCGGCGTGCTCAGAATCGCAGCGTCGCCCACCGGCACGGTTTGCGCCCGCGATGATAGATCGGGACATGCGCTCGAGTATCTACCGAGATTATCCCGGTCGAGCAGATAGAGAGAGCCGTTCTTGGCGCCTCCCATCATCAGATGTGGTTGGGAGGGAGATCCGGCGGAATCTGGCAGCAGCAGCGGAGCGCTTGAGCCGAGATCCTGGTTCTTGTTGGCCAGCGTTGCCTGGTCACAAGGCGTGAAATAGTCTGCCACTGCGAGTGTTCCGGCGGTGCTGAGCCGCAAGAAGCTTTCGCTGTAACTCAGCCCTCCCCGGTCCGCGTCAAACGGGCCATTCCCGGTGGCCACGTAAACATTGTGATTCAAGTCCGCCGACGGGCCACCGCCGCTTTGCCAAATTCCTCCGTGATTAAGGTTGGGTGTAACGTCGAAGACGAACACTTGCTGCATGGTCGCGGAGTCGTAACCCAATAACCAGCCGTGATAATCGCCCAGTTCGTGATGCGATCCGAACGCGATGTAAACAATATTGTTGTCGAGCAGCAAGGCAGCTCGTTGATTTTCCAGCAGCGGACTAAATGCCGGGGTAACCGAAGTAGGAGTGGTGATCTGGACTCCGCTGGGTTGAATTTTCGGCTGGCCCGTGGCCAGATCCAGAGCATAGAGCCGCTGGTTGTAGACCGGCGTGATAGCCTTTGTCTGCGTCTTGGCAACGACAAAAATCTTGGAAGAACTCGCATTGATCACCGGAGTGCCGGTAATCCCGACAAAGGGAGCGATGTCGTCGCTGAGGATTTCCAGGTTGGGGGTCGGAACAGCTTCCTCTCCTGAAGGGATCAGGTCCGCCTGCCAGAGCTGAACACAGGGGCTGGCGTCGGCATCGAAAGCGTAGACGCTGTCCTTTTCCGTAGCCACGAAGACGACGTTGCGAGTTCCTTTTCCAGGGATCAGCATGTTGGGAACATAGAGCGGCTGCGCGTAGGCATTGCCATTCAACGGGCACGAAAACAGTTTGCCAAACGTGGAAGAAGTGACGGTTTGGGGAGCCAGGGCGCGTTCCTGTGTGTTCAAACCAGATCGCGAATTATCGTTGCGCCACGTAAGAGTGCCTGTAAAATCGGTCACTTCAACCTGTGCCGAACCTAGCGCGCTCGGATTGGCTATTAATGCGGCCGTAATGAGATGAGCGCCAGCGATCGCTGGAGGCGCATACACGCCGCCGGCGGTGATTGTTCCGTTCGACGCACTCCCATTGGGAAAACCATCGACCGACCAGTTCACCAGGCTGTTGCTGAGTCCGGCGGTAATGACGCGCATCTGCAAGGTCTGCGAGGTCGTGAGACTCGACAGAGCCGGCGAGAGCACCAGGGGTCCCGTGATCGAACTCAGCGATTGGATCGTGACGCTGGACGAACCGCTCTTGGTGGAATCCGCCTGCAAAACGGCGGTCACGGTCACCATCGCCGGAGTCGGAACCGAAGTCGGGGCTGTGTAGAGGCCGGACGCATCAATCGTTCCCCATGTCGGATTCCCGCCAGGCGCTGCATTTACCTGCCAATTAACGGGAAGCCCGGCGGCATTTTGCAGCGTGGCTCTGAACTGCACATTGCCGCCAGCGAACGGCTGCGCCGAGGCGGGTGTGACCGAAACGGTTATTGCCGGAGGCGGGTCCGGAGCCGAGGATGAAATGCCTCCACAAGAAATCGAGCTTGTGCAAAGTAACAGGAGGAAAACAAGCGGAAGAGGGATGCATATCCTTCGCAACGGCTCATCGCCTGGTGCATGGAAAATGCGACGAAGAGACTGGTCCTGTGGGCGAAGACCGAAGGGGGTATTCATGGGTTGCGCCTTATTGCGCTAAGTTTTCGAGGGACCCGGTGGAACTTACCACAGCATAAAATATGAGTCAATGAAGTATGTCACCATTAATGACAAGCGAGCCGGGTGTTGCAGTCCGGGGTAATTAAGAAGTCCGGCCCGCAATCCCGCGCAAGAAATTCCATATGCGGGTCATGATGCCAGGCTGAGGGAGAGCGGAGCGCTCGGCGGCAGGTGTCGGCACTGCGGGAGCAGCAGGGGGAAGGACTTCTGGCGGTGCTTGCACCGGTGCTGGATCTACGTGTCCGCGAAAGATAACCGAGGGGCGCAAACGTACTTCACGCACCAGGAGGATTGTTTCAGGGCTTGGGTCTGGCGCAAGGGAAGAGGAATTCGCGTCAAAGCTGAGTGGCGGCATGAGAACTGTATACACAGGCTCCTGGGGAGAGGCAGCAGCCGCTGGAAAGCTCGGATCGAGTGATTTCTGTTTTGGTTGCGAGGGGTGGCTGAGCGCGCTGACTTCGCGGGAAGGGGAAGGCTTGGGATGTTCCATGCTCGCTCGGGGGAGATCGCACGAACAGTCAGCGGCAGCGCCGGGAAGCGATTTAATCTGGCCGCCCTCTAAATTTACCGCGCCACCTTGAGGTACGATCAGGCTTTGGGCGGAAAATTGAGGTTCGACGCGTATCGCTCCGCGCGCCGTGAGTATGCACATTTCACCGGTCTCGGCGAGGCCCAGTGTCACATCTCGGACGCCGCCCGCAATCGAAATTGGCGTGGCAATGATCGTGGGGGTGTAGATCATAAATGATTCCGGCGAATCTAGAGACGGATGGACGCGGCCGTAATCAAGTGCGAGCGTTACATCTGTTGCGGATTTGAGCACCGTAAAATGCGCGGGGCCGCAAATGCTGATCTCTCCCCCGGCATCGAGCAACAGAAGCGCATGTCCTGCGTGCAGCGTGACGTCGCTGCCGCTCGCCACGACGGTCGGCGCGTAATTGATTTCCACTCCCGCCGGGGTCGTGGTCTTCACCACAACGTCATCGCCTTCAATCCGGCCAATCATAACCGGCATATTTTGCGCGGGGATGCGGCCGCCGTGGAGGGACACCAGTGCTGGAATCGTCAGCAAGAGGGTCGCGAAAATCTTGAGCGAGACCGCGAGCCACTTTTTTGGGATGGTCAGCGAAAGCACGTTTACCCGCAACTTCCAGAAAGTCTTTGTGAGGCTACCGGATCTCCATCTTCGACTTATACTATACCCGCATGACGCAGCAAGCAAAAACGCCGTTGGAGCAGGAAGCCAAGCGCCCCCCTGTTCACTATGACACGACCTTGCCTAAGCTCACGCTTGGCCAGCGGATCCGGATTCCCATCATCGGCTGGGTGGTATGGGCCATCATCCGAATTCTTGGACCAACGCTGCGTTTTGAAGTTCTAGGTGGACAAAGCGCCGGACGCGATTACCGCCCCGATCAACCTCCAAACATTTATGCCTTTTGGCACCGCTGCATCATTGCGGCCACGTGGTACTTCCGGAACCGCAACGGCGTTCTGATGAACACGACGAATTTCGACGGGCAGTGGACGCGCCGCGTGATCGAGCGGCTGGGATATCTAACGGCGCAGGGCAGTTCGACGCGAGGGGGATTGCGCGGACTGGCGGTCATGGCGCAGCGGCTCGAAGAAGGATTCGACTCTGCATTCACGATTGATGGGCCGCGAGGCCCGCGGTACATTGCCAAGCCCGGACCAGTCATGCTGGCTCGCCGCAGCGGCCGGCCTATCGTTTTGTTCCATGCCGGACTGGAGCGTGCCTGGACGCTCAAGAAGACGTGGGACCTGTTCCAGATTCCGAAACCCTTCACGCGAGCCGTGCTTGTATTTGCTCCGCCGCTCCATGTGCCCGAAGAAACCAGTCGCGAGGGGCTCGAGCAGAAACATCAGGAAATGCAGAAAATGCTCGAGCGCTTGCGGGACGTCGCGGAAAATTGGTTCTCGCTCACCGAACCGGAGCGGGAGCGCGAACGAACGATTTGGAATGGTTGAATCGCTTTCAACGGCTGGCGTCGCTGAGCGTTACCTGCGCTTCCATCTTCTGCCCGCCGCGATAAAATTCTATTTTCGCCGAGTCGCCCGGCCTCTTGCGGTTCAGGGCCAGATTTAGATCGAGCTGGCTGGTGACCGGTCTGCCGTCGATGCCGGTGACCACATCTCCGCCGAGCAGGACGCGGCGCATGCCTAGAATCGCCTGACGATTTCCGCCGCGCAGCCCTGCGCGCTCCGCCGGCCCTCCCGGCGTGACGCGCTCAATCAGCAAGCCTTCTTGGACGGGCAGCTTCAGGGCCTCCGCAACCGGAGGAGAAATGACGCGCGCTTCGACTCCCATGGACGCGCGCCGCACGCGTCCTTCACTGATCAGATCCTGCGCGATCAGCCGCGCGGTACCGATCGGGATGGCGAAGCCGATTCCGGCCGTGGTCCCCGAGGGCGTATAGATGGCCGAGTTGATCCCGATGACTTCTCCATGCGTGTTCAGCAGCGGGCCGCCCGAGTTGCCCTGGTTGATCGCGGCATCAGTTTGAATCGCGCCATCGATGACGGTGGTCTGGCTGGTTTGCACGGTTCGCCCCAGGGCGCTGACTACACCGGTGGTGAGCGTACTTTGAAACCCGAAGGGATTCCCGATAGCCAGGACACGCTGCCCCACAAGCAGGCCGTCTGAATCGCCCATCACCAGCGAAGGGAGTTTGCGGTCCTTGGGATCGATCTTCACCATCGCAATATCGTTGCGTTCATCGGCGCCGATAAATTTGGCGTCGTAGTGAGAGCGATCGCCCAGGGTCACCGAAATGGCTTGCGCGCCCTGCACCACGTGGAAATTCGTGAGAATGTAGCCGCGCGGGTCAATTACAAAGCCCGAACCTGCACCTTCGACCGGAACCGGCTCCATGAATACGTCGTACTCGAGCGTGCGCGTCACGATGTTAGCTACCGCAGGCGCGGCCTGACTATAGATTCTCACGTTGGTTACTTCATCACCGGTCAGCTCGGCGGCCTTTGGCTGAGGGAAAGCGGCAGGCACGGCCTGGACGCGTTCCGGCTGCCGCTGCCCCCAGCGGCTTCCCGCCCAGTAGGCTCCGAGCACCAACACCGCGCCCATGGCCAGCAAACGAACAAGGCCTTTACTGTCTCTCCCTTTGATCATGTCAATTCCCTCCTGCTGCTGCTACTTGGATCGCTGGGCTTCCATTTGTTTGAGCTTTACGCACAGCGCAGCCACCTGCGCCTTGGTGTGTTCCAGTGATCCCGAACAATCAATCTGTTCATCGGCCATGCGGCGCTTTTCTTCGATAGGCATCTGCGCGGCGATGCGCTGCCTGGCTTGCTCGAGCGTAAGGCCCCGGCCAATATCCATTTGCATCAGGCGCGCCAGCTGCTGCTCGGGCGTGCACCAGGTGACCACCAGGTAGTCCAGTTTCTTTCTGTATCCCGCCTCGATCACCAGCGCGGCCTCGACCACGGCAATCGCGTGCGGCTCGATCCGCGCAATCCGTGCAAGTTCCAGGTCCTGCGCTTCCAGGACAGGCGGGTGCACGATGGCATTCAAGCGCGCCATGCGCGCTGGGTCGGCAAACACGATGGCCCCCAGCTTCACGCGATCCACACGGCCATCCGAGCTGAGAATGCCACGCCCAAATTCACGCACCACAGGTTCGTAGGCCGCGGCTCCAGGCTCGATCAATCTGTGCGCGACCTTGTCGGCATCGATGACGTGGCAGCCAAGCTCGCGAAACATCGCAGCTACCGTGCTTTTCCCGGTGGCAATCGCTCCGGTTAGGCCCACTTTCAGCATCGGGGCTTCGCCGCCACGGCGCCCGGCGCGTTCCCCGGTTTATTTATTGATGTCGCGTTTATGGAGGCTGCGCGCCTCAACCGCGCTGCCTTTACCGTATTGCTCATCAGCATGGCAATCGTGAGCGGCCCCACGCCGCCAGGCACCGGCGTGATGGCTCCGGCGATTTCCGCAACGCCCGGGTGAACATCCCCAACCAGGACCGAACCCTTTTCTCGAAACTGCGCGAGCCTTGCCGGGAACTTTGCGAAGATGCGCTCGGCCTCGGCCGCCTGGGTGATGCGATTGATGCCCACATCAATCACCGTCGCGCCAGGCCGCACCCATTCGGGCTCGACCATTGCCGCGCGGCCTATCGCGGCAACAATGATATCGGCGCGACGCACAACTTCGGGCAAGTTGCGCGTCTTGGAATGGCAGATGGTTACCGTCGCATTGGCATGCATCAGCAGCAGC
>JBGOVX010000164.1:0-7909 GCA_041478355.1 Terriglobia bacterium
AAACGGTTCGCCAGAGCCTTATCCTCGCGCATCAGGCCGAGCAACAGATGTTCGGTCTCGATGTACGGGGATCCGTACTGGCTAGCCTCGTACCGCGCAAAGAATATGACGCGGCGGGCCTTCTCGGTGTAGCGCTCAAACACGGGTCAACTCGTTTCTCCCTCAGTGTAAAACCTCAGGGCCTTGGTTTCTCCCCAACCGGCAGAAGCAATCCGTGCTCTATCTTCAGCACGCGATCCGCGCGCCCCGCCAGAACTGTGTTGTGCGTCGCCAGGATGGACGTGAGCCGATGCGTGCGGTGCAATCGCTGCATCAACTCAAAAACTCCCGTTGCGTTCCGCTCGTCCAGGTCGCCGGTGGGCTCATCGGCCAGCAACAGGGCCGGGTCCTGGACTAACGCGCGGGCAATCGCCACGCGCTGTTGCTCTCCCCCGGACAACTCCCCGGGGCGATGACTTGCGCGCGCTTCCAAGCCGACTTCACCGAGCCAGCGTGCGGCGGTCTTGAGCGCCTCGCTATATCCTGCGCCTCGCAGCAGCAGGGGCATCGCCACATTTTCGGCTGCCGTAAAATCAGCCAGCAAGTGATGCCGCTGCCAAACAAAACCAATCGAGCGATTGCGATAGTCGGCAAGCTCGTTTTCCCGAAATGAATCTATCGCTTTCTTATCGAAGTATACTGTACCGCTCGTTGGCGTGTCTAGCGCGGCCAGCAGATGCAGTAATGTACTTTTTCCAGATCCCGAAGGGCCAATCACAGCAATTAATTCGCCCGCTTTCACACCTAGGTTGACGCCTGCCAAGACCGTAATTTCCGACGCTCCCGACCCATAACACTTACGAAGGTCGCGGGCCTCGAGTAGAGCGCCCGACCCAGCCCCGGCGTCCTCTCGCGTGCCCGCCACAGTTGCCGGTTGTGCTGCCATATCCATCATCGTTTTTCCTGAACTTTATCGAAAACTTCACCGAACGCCCGCCGATTTACTGTCCCACTTTACAATACAAGCGCATCCTTGCACCGCATTTCTGCCATTACAATTCTAGATATCGTATCGCTCGAGGCGTTTGTTTCCATGCCTGTCAATTAGGACCGGGAACCAGCAGGGATAACCGATTTCACTTTATCGCCCAGCGGGTGCCCATAAAGATCTGGGCCCATTTTTGCCATCCTTGCCGCAGTTTCCAAGTCATTGATACGGCGGCCATTGTAGCATGTGCGGATGGCTCCCTTAGGGCCCCTGGGCCCCATTTTCAACTCGGCAAACGTTACATCAGGAATAGGAGCAAGTGGCACGCCAAATTTGCCGGCAAAGGCATAGGAAATTTTACGTCTGCGCATTTCGATACAATGTCCCAATTTCGTGGCTTGATCTGCGACCGCGTTTCCGGAAGTTTAATCGCAGTACAGCTAGGTTTCCTCTTTTCTTCTCAATGAAGTTTCGTTTATTGTTAGACGTTCGAACCGAGAGGTGAACTGTGGCTGTTCGCATTTGTCCTCACTGCAAGGCTGAAATTTCTGCTGCGGATGTTGCGGCCCACTCGGATAACGTCGAGTGTCCCAAGTGCGGCTCGCGGCTGGAGGTCGTTTCGGGCACGCGGACGATTTCCTCGTTGGCAGGGCTTGCCGCGGGTGCGCTTGCCTGGCGGATGTCGATCCATTCCGGCGGAGATCTGGGCGCAGTGTTGCCGACGCTATACGCGTTTCTCGCTTTCGGCATTGTCTCGCCGCTGGTATTGATGTTCACGGCCAATCTACATAACGCTCCGGCGATTCCGGTTCCTGAGCCTGCCCATGCCCCGACCGCGGCAGGGCACGGAGGCGGGCATCACTAGATGTTTGAATGACGATTGAATGGTGATCTTCCAATCACCACCGGCCTGATGGTTCGCTTCGTTCACTACGGAAGGTGGGCGCCACATAGACGATTGCGGGCCATCCGGCCAATCTCCTATCTCATGTATTTGCAGCAGATGCGGCCTATTAGTACTAAGCTCCCCTCACCAACGTACTATTGGTCGCGCACAAATCCGCCGCCATACTTGCTTTACATGGCGCGTTATTCAGCTCTGTTGGGATGCAGGATCGAGGTCGCTTACCGCGCTGGGAATATCGTTCTGCCTGCGACCGGATATTTGGCCGCCGACTCGGGAAAGTCTATTTTTTTCGAAGAGCACTATCATCAAAAGGATAGCGTGAAAACTTTCCGCTGGGAAATTCCTTACCAGTGCATCCTCCAATTGAATGAATGTTCGGAAGGGCCGAAGCCAACTGCTTCATTGAATATCACCGCGAAGCTGCTGCCAAGTCCAGACGAGATTCCACACGCCCTGGAACTGAAAAACACCCTGGCATAGTCCTGCCTGATAATATTCCTTAGATTTCTGGCTAATTTCCAAACGAACTCCTGTAGAATTTCTCTTCAAATTCTCTGGAGGACACTTGCTATGAAACCATCGGTTGGATTGATTGGATTGGGATTGATGGGCCGCCCCATGGCCGCGAATCTGTTGAAAGCCGGTTACAGCCTCACCATCTGGAATCGCACAGCGTCGCGCGGCGACGACTTGGTGGCGCAAGGGGCCAAGCGCGCGGCTACACCGCGCGATGTCGCGGCAGCGTCCGATGTGCTCTTCACGATTGTCAGCGATCCGCCGGCGCTCGAGTCGGTCCTGTGGGGCGACGCCGGCGTATTCGCCGGGTTGCGTCGCGGCAGCGTGCTGATTGAATCAAGCACGGTTTCGCCGGGTCTGGCGCGGCGGGCAGCGGAGGCAGCGGCAGCGCAGGGCTGCGAATTCCTGGAAGCGCCGGTGACCGGCGGAACCTGGGGCGCAGAAAAGGGAGAGCTGGTGTTCATGGTGGGCGGCGAAGCGGAAACGCTTAAGCGCGTCGAACCAGTGCTGGGCGTTTTGGGCAAGCGCTGGTTTCATCTGGGGCCGCATGGCGCGGGACAGACGGTGAAGCTGGCAATGAATTTGCTCCTCGGCCTGGAAGTGGAGGCGTTTGCGGAAGCGCTCGCGCTGGTGAGGGCCGCGGGAGTTCCGGGAGAGCGTCTGGTGGAGGTCATGCAATCGAGCATGGGACGCTCTGGCGTGCTCGACGTCAAGGCGCCCATGATGCTAAAAGGCGAATACAAACCCAGCTTTCCGCTGCGCCTAATGCACAAGGATTTCGGCCTCGCGCTGGACCTGGGAAATCAGCTGGGCGTGCCGTTGCCCGCCGCCGCCAATACGCGCGAACTGTTTAGCGCGGTGAAGGGCGCAGCAACCGAAGATGTGGATTTCTCCGCCGTCGCAAGCTTCTGGAAGAAACGCTGACAGTTGATGCCTTGTCCCGGCCTGGCCGGGACGAGTTACAACAACCGCACTGCCGGGCGCATGGCAATACCAATTTCTGCGGCGGTGCAATTTGTGCCGTTACCTATTTCTTACGGCTTGGCGTTCGGCGGCAGGAAGCACATCGGCAAGTCGCGCGAAGTGCGCAGCCCTGCCGGGGCATCCAGGATTGCGGGGATGCAATTCACGACCACTCCGGCGGTGGCGATATCGCCGTGAGTACCTCCCGGAATCATAAGTATCAGGTGGGGATTTCCGGAGATCTCGGCGGTGTCGCCGGGCTCGACGGCTCCGACATACATCTGTAATTCCATGTATATTTTTTCCTGGCCGACGGCCAAGCCACGCGCAATCTGATATACACCGGCAACCTGCCCCGCTGCCACGTCAAGGAATTCGGTCTTCACGCGCTCGCGCGCGACCACCGGCTCGATCGTTTCGGTAATCTCATCCACGCCCAGGCCCAGAGCGTCCGAAACCATGGCCACCGATTCGGGCAGGCCGTGATGCTTGATCGCCCCCACCGCCACTTGCGCGCGAAATTCCTCGACGCTCATTCCCGCGCCCACTTTTTTTTGCAGGGGCAAGCGGCGCTGCGACGCGTCGACGATGCGGACCGCGCGGGCCGAGTCGATCTCCTGTGACGCCGCGCTCAGCGTAATCAGCAGCTTATCCATGACGAAGCCGGGATTCACGCCTGTGCCGATCAACGCGACGCCCCAGGTTTTGGCTTCGGCATCGAGCTGCGCCGCAAGCTCCGGATATTTCCGGAATGGATATGCCAGCTCTTCGCACGTCGAGACCACGCAGGATTCCGCGGCCAGGCAGGCCATCAATTGATCCATCACGTTGGGTAAAAGCGTGGAGGTCGAATGGATCACTACATCGGCGGATTCGCCCAGCAAGGCCGCGGCATCGTCGGTTACCGTCACGCCCCAGGGCGCATCCGGCGCTCCCACCACTTCGCCAAGGTCGCGCCCCACCTTGGCGGGATCGGAATCGATGCCCCCGATCAATTCGATGGATTTCTTTTGCCGCATCAGCCGGGCAATTGCGGCTCCGATGGGACCCACACCGTATTGCACCGCACGAATTCTCTTCTTCATGATGGGCTCCGTCGCGCACGACACGCATTTGGTTTTCGCCGGCGTCCCGGACGGCGGTTACTTCAATTCCTGCAATCGAGCGAGTACCATAATGGAATTGCGCGATTGGTTCAACCGGATTCGAATCTTTTGTTTGCATATGAAATTGCCCGTGCCGTCCTGGACAACGAGGACTGCACCTGCACTGCAAATGATGGGGCGCGTATCAGCCTTGCTCGTGCTGTCATGACGGCAGATAATGCCAGTGGAGCGCGGGATTCCAGGTGCCAGACCGTGAGGGAGGAATAATGGCGACGACAAAACTTTCGGAACAGGAAATTGCGGGAGAGCTGCGAAAACTCAGCGGTTGGAGCGTGGCGGGCGGAAATCTGCACCGCGTGTTCGAGTTCAAGGATTTCACGCAGGCATTCGGATTCATGACGCGAGTCGCGCTGGCAGCCGAGAAAATGGATCATCACCCGGACTGGTCAAACTCCTGGAATAAAGTCACCGTGGACCTATGCACCCATAGCGCCGGCGGCTTGACGAAGAATGATTTTGATTTGGCCGGGAAGATTCAGCAGATTTACGGCGGGTGAGCCCTCCGTTTTTTATCGCAATGCTATTTCGAAGAAGAGCGCCCCTCGGATCGGATTTTTCTGATAAGCGGGAATTTCGCGGAATCCAAGCGTTCTGTAGAGTTTGTGCGCCTCATGCATAGACGGAAGCGTATCGAGAAGCATCTTTTCGTAACCGATTGAGCGCGCTTCTGCAATCAGTGCTTCGACCAATCGCCGTCCTGCGTCATTGCCGCGAAACGCGGCGCAAACATACAGACGCTTCATCTCGCAGGCGCTCTGATCCAGTCTGCGCATGGCGGCGCAACCGATGGCTTCTTCGGGGCTTGCTTCCCTTTGGTGGATTGCCAGCAGCAGCCTCCCGTCAGGCGGAGCGTAGCGCCCGGGCAACGATGCCAGTTCGCGTTCAAAATCTTCCAAGCACACCGCAACCCCAGGCGTGGAGGCGTATTCGCGGAACAAATCCCGCGCCTGCGATATGGCGGGCTCAGCAAGAGCTGGTGCGATGCGCAGCATGATGTCTTGGCTGGTCAATTTTGTACCCACGCATGAGTAGAAGCAACGCTTTCAAATCCTTGACTTACAACCTTCGACGCAAATTGTCTTCCGAGGCCATCGAAGCCGCTCGTTTGATAGAATGATCCTTTCAGCTCGGCAAAGGAAATATTGTGCGCGGGTGACGAGGGAAACCACGGAGATGCAGGAAGCGACAGAGCGGAGAAGCGTCGAGGGCGCGCGCGTATTTGAGAATTACCGGCGCTGGGGGTATCTTGCGGCGAATCTCGATCCGCTGGGCTTTCTTAAACCGGTCGAGCATCCCGAGCTGATTCTCGATGGCCCGGATGCTGCCGCCGCGCGAAAATTCTACTGCGGCACGATTGGCGCGGAGTTTGTTCACATCGATGATCCCCAGCGCCGCCGCTGGATTGCCGAGCGGCTGGAATCGGATTCACCTCAGCCCGACCGCGCCTATGTTTTGGAGCGGCTCATCCGCGCGGACCTGTTCGAGCAGGTCCTGCAGGCGCGCTATCTGGGCAACAAGCGATTCTCGCTGGAAGGCGTCACGGCGCTCATTCCGTTGCTGGACCGCGTGCTTTCAGCGGCCTCGGATGCGGGCGGCGAACAGATCGTGATGGGCATGAGCCATCGCGGCCGGCTGAACGTGATGGCGCACATCGCGGGAAAGCGCGCGGCGGATATTTTTGCGGGTTTCGAGGACGTGGACCCACGCAGCGTGTTGGGCAGCGGTGACGTCAAGTATCACGTCGGCGCGACGGGGGAGTATCGCACTCGCGAGGGCCGCACGCTGAACGTCCATCTCGCTTCCAACCCCAGCCATCTCGAAGCCGTTGATCCGGTGGCCATCGGCCGGGCGCGCGCAAAGCAGGCCCGCATCGGCAACGGCAGCCTGGCAAAAATCGTCTCGATCTTGTTGCACGGAGACGCCGCATTTGCCGGGCAGGGAGTCACCGCCGAAACGCTGAACTTCGCTGAGATCGGGGCTTATTCGGTCGGTGGCACGATCCATGTGATCGTCAACAACTTACTCGGCTTCACGACCTCGCCAGCGCAACTGCATTCCTCGCGCTTTGCCTCTTCACTAGCCAAGCGCCAGGCCATTCCCATATTCCACGTGAACGGCGAAGACCCCGACGCCGTGGTGCGCGTTGGACAAATGGCGGTCGAATATCGCCACGCCTTCGGAAGCGACGTGGTGGTCGATCTGATCGGTTACCGGCGTCACGGGCACAGCGAGGTGGACGATCCCACCATCACGCAGCCTCTCCTCTACGCAAAAATAAAGGATCATCCGCCGCTATGGAAAATTTATGCGACGCGGATCGGCGCGGATCCAGCCGCGACGATCGAGGCGGTGCGCAACGAACTGGAAAGCGCGCACCAAGCCGCGAGCGCGATGAAAAAAAAGCCCAGCCTGCGCAAGCTGCCCTCCTACTGGTCGCCCTACAAACGCGGGTGTTACGACAGCGCCTACGAAGTGGACACCGGACTTGACGCTGGAACGCTTGGCAATGTGACCGACTTGCTGACGCGCTATCCCGCGGACTTCTCGATTCATCCAAAAGTGAAAAAGTTGCTCGAGCAACGCGCGGAAATGGGCCACGGAAAGCGTCGGGTGGACTACGGCATGGCCGAAGCGCTGGCCTTCGGGACGCTGCTGCTCTCCGGCACGCCGGTGCGGTTCAGCGGCCAAGACACGCGCCGCGGCACGTTCAATCAGCGTCATGCGGCGCTTGTCGACACGCACAGCGAAGCCGAATACGTTCCGCTCGAACATCTCGCTCCCGGCCAGGCTCGCTGCGAAATTTACAACTCCACGCTATCGGAAGCCGCCGTGCTGGGCTTTGAATACGGCTATACACGCGACTACCCGGAAGCCCTGGTACTTTGGGAGGCGCAATTCGGCGATTTTGCCAACGGCGCGCAGATCATCATCGATCAGTTCATCAGCGCAGGTGAAGACAAATGGGATCTTCCCTCCGGCATTGTGATGCTATTGCCCCATGGCCACGAAGGCCAGGGTCCGGAACATTCCAGCGCGCGCATCGAACGCTTTCTTCAACTTGCCGCTGAGGACAACCTCCAGATCTGCCAGCCATCGACCGCGGCGCAGTATTTTCACCTGCTGCGCCGGCAGGCTCTGCGTTACTGGCGAAAACCGCTGGTTGTGTTCACGCCTAAGAGCATGCTTCGCCATCCCGATGCGTCTTCGCCGCTGGAAGATTTTTTTCGTCCGCGGTTTGAATGGGTGGTGTCCGATCGGGAAGTCACCTCCGCCCGGCGAATCCTGATCTGCAGCGGAAAAATCGGGCATGAGCTGCGCAACGAGCGCAAAAAGCGTGGCGACTCCGAAACGGCAATTCTGTTTCTCGATCAGTTGTACCCGTTCCCGAAG
>JBGOVX010000159.1:0-8333 GCA_041478355.1 Terriglobia bacterium
ATTCGCGCGTCGGTAAAAGACGTGCAGTTCGAGCTGATGCTGACGGTGGCGCTGGTGGTGCTGGTGATTTTCCTGTTCCTGCGCAGCCTGGCGGCAACGGCGATCCCCAGCGTGGCCGTGCCGCTTTCGCTGGTGGGAACCTTTGGCGTGATGTACTTGCTGGGCTACAGCCTGGACAACCTATCGCTGATGGCGCTGACGATTTCGACCGGGTTCGTGGTCGACGATGCCATCGTGATGATCGAAAACATCACGCGCTACCTCGAAGAGGGTGATTCCCCTTTGCAGGCGGCGTTGAAAGGCTCCGAACAAATCGGATTCACGATTCTTTCGCTCACGGTATCGCTGATTGCCGTGCTGATCCCGCTTCTATTCATGCAGGATGTTGTCGGGCGCTTGTTCCGGGAATTTGCCGTGACCTTGAGCGTAACGATCCTTGTTTCCGCAGTGGTGTCCCTGACGCTCACGCCGATGATGTGCTCGAAGATTCTGCGCCACAAAGAGCAAGCGGACAAGAATTGGTTCTACCGGGCCTCGGAAAATTCGCTCAACTGGATTATCGATCGTTACGCGGTGATTCTGCGATTCGTCTTGCAGCACCAGCCGGCCACGCTGGTTGTGACCGTTGGCACGCTGGCTCTCACCCTCTTCCTGTTCCTGATCATTCCCAAGGGCTTTTTCCCGGTGCAGGATACGGGCGTTATTCTGGGCGTGTCGGAAGCCCCGGCGGCGCTTTCCTTTTCAGCCATGTCCGAGCGGCAGCAAGCCCTGGCGAAAGCCATCTTGAAGGACCCGGACGTGGTGAGCTTGTCGTCCTTCATCGGCATTGACGGCGCCAATATGCTGCCCAACAGCGGCCGCATACAAATCAATTTGAAGCCTCGTGAAGAACGCGCCGATGACGCTCCCACAATCATTCGCCGCCTGCAGACCGAGTTGGCCGATGTAAAAGGAATTAATCTCTATATGCAGCCCGTGCAGGATCTGACCGTGGAAGACCGGATCAGCCGGACACAATACCAATACTCGATGGAAGATGCGGATGGGAAGGAACTCTCGGAGTGGGCTCCCAAGCTGGTCGAAAAATTAAATGCCTTGCCTCAATTGCGCGATGTGGCGAGCGATCAGCAGGACCGCGGGATGCAAGCGTCCCTCACGATCGATCGAGACACCGCGTCGCGGCTGGGGATTCTCCCGCAAACCATTGACGATACCTTGTACGACGCATTCGGTCAACGGCAAGTGTCCACTATTTTTACCCAGCTTAATCAATACCATGTGGTGCTCGAAGTGAATCCCGAGTTCCAGCAGAATCCGGACGCGCTAAAACAAATTTACGTGCATTCCAGCAGTGGCGCTCAGGTTCCGCTAAGCGCATTCACGCAATATTCCGCCGAAGTGGCTCCGGTGGCGGTCAACCACCAGGGCCAATTTCCGGTGGTCACACTCTCATTTAACCTGGCCGATGGCGTTTCGCTCGGCCAAGCCGTCGACGCCATCAAGGCCGCGCAACAAGAAATCAGTCTGCCGCAGAGCATTCATGCGGGGTTCCAGGGCACAGCGCAGGCCTTCCAGGCGTCGCTGGCAAACGAACCGATCCTGATCCTCGCCGCGCTGGTGACCGTGTATATCGTGCTCGGTGTGCTTTATGAAAGTTACATTCATCCGGTCACGATCCTTTCGACGCTTCCCTCGGCCGGCGTCGGCGCATTGCTGGCTCTGCTGATCACGCGAACAGATTTCAGCGTCATTGCTCTCATCGGTATCATCCTGTTAATCGGAATCGTGCAGAAGAACGCCATCATGATGATCGACTTTGCGCTCGAAGCGGAGCGCAAGGGAGGGAAGACTCCGCATGACGCTATTTATCAGGCGTGCCTGCTTCGTTTCCGGCCCATTTTAATGACCACCATGGCGGCCATGCTGGGCGGCTTGCCTCTGGCCCTGGGCGGCGGGACGGGCGCGGAATTGCGCCGGCCGTTAGGAATCGCAATTGTTGGCGGCTTAATTTTCAGTCAGGCGCTGACTCTGTTTACCACTCCCGTGGTGTATCTGGCATTTGACCGGCTAGCGAAGCGCTTCGGACTCTCAATTGCCGTGGATACCGTGCGCCCTGCCGATGCTCCTGCGGATTAGGGTGTGGTGTCCGATTTCTTGGAACCAGTCAGCAGACTTCTTTACCGAACTCAAACATTGCCGCTTCACGCCTTCAAAAATTTTTGAATTTTCCTGAGCACTCGGGCGAACATGGCCGGAGTCAGGCGTCCGGTCTGCGTGTTCTGCTGGCTGGGGTGATAGGCGGCGAACAGCCGGGGTAGCGGTGGCGGAAGAACGAAGCTTGCTCCGTGCGCGAACTTGTAGGCGGCGCGCGACCGAATCAGCCCCTGCCTCTTCAGCAGATCCAGATAAGTGTTGAGCGCGATGCCTCCCAGCGCCAGAACTGCCCGCGGACGCAGGAGCGCCAACTCCTGTTCGAGATAGGGCGAGCAGTTGCGGATTTCTTCAGGCGACGGCTTGTTATCGGGCGGCGCGCACCTGACCGCGGCGGTGATCCATGCGTTAGTGAGAATCAGGCCGTCACCAGAGCGCTGCGACTCCGGCTGATTGGCGAAGCCCGCGCGATAAAGTTGCTCGTACAGGAAATTTCCCGAGCGATCGCCGGTGAACATGCGGCCCGTGCGGTTTGCTCCATGCGCGGCGGGCGCCAGCCCAATAATGGCGAGATCCGCCTGGGGATCGCCAAACGCGGGCACCGGACGTCCCCAATACGTCCAGTCACGATAGGCTCGGCGCTTGGTGCGCGCAATTTCCTCGCGGTAGCGCACCAGGCGCGGGCACTTGCGGCAGGAAATAATTTCCCTTTCCAATACCGCCAGCCGGTCTTGAGAACTCACGCGATCTACTATAGTGAAAAAGTCATCACCGGTTGCCGGCGGACGGTGGGGTTGCTTGCTCTTCAACGGTGCACCTTCGGCGTCGTATCCTCAATCATCGTATCCCTGATCTTCCAGCAGATGCGCCACGACAGGAGTGCCATTGACAACTCCCTCGTAGCTCGCCCATTCTAGGCGCTTGGTTCGGGCTGCACAATTTTCTTCTGAAGCTGCCCAGGCCTGATCCTCACAGCGGAGTCTGCCGAAATGTCATTGCCTAGCGAACAAAGTCTTTCCGCGCTGCTCGACGAGCGTCGAAAGTTTCCTCCCTCGGATGAATTCCGGCGTCGCGCCAACTGGAACGATCCGGCGATCTACGACCGCGCTGCGAAGGACACGGAAGGATTCTGGACGGAAGAGGCAAAACATCTCGACTGGTTTGCGCCGTGGAAGACGGTGCTCGAGTGGAACGCGCCCTGGGCCAAGTGGTTTGTGGGCGCGAAGCTGAATGTTACCTACAATTGCGTGGACCGCCATGCGCATTCGGCGCGGCGGAATAAAGCAGCCATTCTGTGGGAAGGAGAGCCGGGCGATTCCCGCGTGCTTACCTTTGGCATGCTGGAGCGCGAGGTCAATCGATTTGCCAATGGCCTGAAATCGCTGGGCGTCGTGAAGGGCGATCGCATCGCGATCTACATGGGCATGGTTCCCGAGCTGGCAATTGCCATGCTGGCGTGCGCCAAGATTGGAGCCGCGCATTCGGTAGTGTTCGGCGGATTTTCAGCGGAGTCGCTCCGCGATCGCATCAACGATGCCAAGGTGAAAGTGGTCATTACGGCGGATGGCGCCTGGCGCCGCGGCACAGTCGTGCCGCTCAAGGCCAGCGTGGATGATGCCCTGACCGGAACGCCCACGATCGAAAAAGTGGTGGTTCTGGAACGCGTGGGAAAGGCCACGCAAATTTCGATGAAGCCCGGCCGCGACCTCTGGTGGCACGACCTGGTGGCCAAAGCATCTGGTGAATGCGCCGCCGAACCGATGGACGCCGAGGATATGCTGTTCATCCTCTATACCAGTGGCACCACGGGAAAACCGAAAGGCGTGGTGCATACCACCGCTGGTTATCTGCTCGGCGTAAGCACCACGCATCGCTACGTCTTCGACATCAAGGAAGATGACGTCTACTGGTGCACCGCCGATATCGGCTGGGTTACTGGGCATTCCTACATTGTGTACGGGCCGCTGGCCAACGGCACAACCACCCTGATGTACGAAGGCACGCCCGATTTCCCCGATCGCGGTCGCTTCTGGGAAATTATCGACAAGTATGGCGCGAACATTCTGTACACGGCGCCTACCGCGATTCGCACGTTCATGCGTTGGGGCAAGGAATGGCCGGCGAAATACAAACTTTCTTCGCTGCGGCTGATTGGCACGGTGGGTGAGCCGATAAATCCCGAAGCGTGGATGTGGTATCACGAAACGATTGGCCGCGGGCGATGCCCGATTGTCGACACCTGGTGGCAGACCGAAACCGGCTGCATCATGATTTCGCCGCTGCCCGGCATTACGGCCACCAAACCCGGCTCGGCCACTCGTCCGTTCCCCGGAA
Source organism: Terriglobia bacterium (assembly GCA_041478355.1). Taxonomy (GTDB): domain Bacteria; phylum Acidobacteriota; class Terriglobia; order Acidiferrales; family UBA7541; genus Palsa-360. Next base: position 4,486 of record JBGOVX010000159.1, read on the forward strand.
TCGGCGCCGAAGTGGTGGACATGGAAGGCAATCCCGTGGGCCCCGGTCATGGCGGTTATCTGGTGTTGAGCAAGCCGTGGCCCTCGATGCTGCGCACGATTTACGGTGATCCCGAACGATACGTGCAGAACTACTGGTCACGCTATCCGGGGAAATATTTTACCGGCGACGGCTGCAAGCTCGATGACGAGGGCTATTTCTGGCTCCTGGGCCGCGTGGACGACGTGATGAATGTTTCCGGACACCGGATATCGACATATGAAGTGGAAAGTGCGCTGGTGGACCACTCGTCGGTGGCGGAAGCCGCCGTCATCGGCAAGACGCACGAAATCAAGGGCCAGGGAATTTCAGCATTTGTCACGCTGAAGGAAGGCATCCAGGCCAGCGACGCGCTAAAACAGGAATTGATGGATCACGTCACAACGAAAATTGGGGCGATCGCCAAACCGGACGATATTTTCTTTACCGCCGAACTGCCCAAAACGCGTAGCGCCAAAATCATGCGCCGCCTGCTGCGCGACATCGCGGAAGGCCGCGTCCTGGGCGACACCACAACGCTTGCCGACCCCGCAGTTGTCGCCAAGCTCAAGGACCAGTACGCCGACGAGACTTAGCGCGGCAAAACACAATAATTTGTCATTCCGAGGCACGCTGCGTGCCGAGGAATCTCTCTTCTCTGGAATTTCAAGCAAAGAGAGATTCCTCACGATGTTTTTCCCGGCTCCTGCCGGGGTTCGGAATGACAGCCGGAGGTACTTTTTCCGCAGCCTGTGAAGCCGTGACCTACAAACAATGTTTAGATAGAACCTGAACTCGCCTCATTGACTCCCCCTGCGCTGGAAGATAGCATTACTGTTTCCACTAGTGCTCCTGTTGAAGCTGGACGTACGCCTATGGCGCCAGAGATCAAATCCGGGACTGTGCTGGACCGTATCGTCGAGGCGCGTCGCGCAGCGATTGCCCACCGGAAGAAGAGTGTTCCCGAGACGGTTCTGCGGTATGGCGTGAAGCAAGCCCAGCCCGTTCGAGACTTTGCCGCGGCGCTGGGGCGAGATTCGCTCAACGTGATTGCCGAACTTAAGAAAGCGTCACCTTCACGCGGCTTGATTCGCGCGGATTTCGATCCGGTTGCGCTCGCCAAGATTCTTGAAGCTGCCGGAGCGGCGGCGCTTTCGGTGCTTACCGAAGAGGAATTTTTTCAGGGCGAATTGAAGTATATGCGCGATGCGCGCGCGGCGGTGGGTTTGCCGGTGCTGCGCAAGGATTTCATCGTCGATCCGTGGCAGGTGTGGGAAACGCGCGCGACCAATGCGGATTCGTTTCTGCTGATCGTCGCGGCCCTCGGTGATGCGCTTCTCGCCGAATTGCTTGCGCTGGGCCGCGAACTTGGCATGGAGCCGCTGGTGGAAGTTCACACGCGCGGGGAACTGGCACGGGCGCTGGCCGCGGGCGCGCGCATCATTGGCGTCAATAATCGCAACCTTCAGACGCTGGAAGTGCGCGTCGAAACGTCGCAGGAATTGATTGAGCTTATCCCTGAAGAAAATATTGCGGTGTGCGAATCCGGGTTGCGCTCGCATGACGATCTTGTTCGTTTTCGGGCAGCGGGATTCGACGCCTTCCTGATCGGCGAGCATCTGATGGCCCAGCCCGATCCGGGCGCGGCGCTGCGGAGTTTTCTAGGTTCCTAGCGCCTATGCCGACTCGTGTTAAAATTTGCGGGATTACCACCTGGAATGACGCGCGATTGTCGGTTGACCTGGGAGCGTGCGCGCTCGGATTTAATTTTTATCCGCCCAGCCCTCGCTCCATCAGTCCCGCGGACGCGTGGAACATTATTCGGCGTCTTCCGCCGTTTGTCGAAGCCGTGGGCGTGTTCGTGAATTGGCCTCCGCTGGTGGTCGATGCGCTGGCAAAATCTTTGCGCCTGAATGCAGTGCAGCTTCACGGCGGCGAATCGCCGGAAGAAGTGGCGGAGCTGGCGCGGAGGCACCGGGTAATCAAGGCCGTTCAGGTGGGACGCGGATTTCGCGTGGCGGGACTTGCGCGCTATGGCCGCGCCGGCGCAATTCTGCTCGATGGATTTGCGCGCGGATTGCACGGCGGTACTGGGCGCACGGTGGATTGGAAATTGGCGCTTGCGGCGCGCCGCTACGGCCGCATCATTTTGTCCGGCGGCTTGACGCCGGAGAATATCGCCGAAGCGATTCGAGTCGCGCAGCCGTACGCGGTGGATGTCGCCAGCGGCGTGGAAGCACGGCCCGGGCGCAAAGATCCCGCGCGACTGCGAGCGCTGTTTGCCGCCGTCGAGAGATTGTTGTAGCCCGCCTCTTTAGAGGCGGGGGTTACCGTTCAATGTTCAAAGGGCATCCATGACTGCCGCTACGCAAACCTGGCCGGACGCCAAGGGCCGTTTTGGTCCCTACGGCGGACGTTACGTTCCCGAGACGCTGGTCGCGCCGCTGGAGGAGCTCGAACATGCGTACAATGCAGCGCGTCAGGATCCAAATTTCCAGCGCGAACTAGACTCCCTACTGAAAAATTTTGCCGGGCGCCCCACGCCGCTGCAATTTGCTCCGCGGCTTACCGAGCAATTGGGCGGGCCGCGCATCTATATCAAACGCGAAGATCTGCTGCATACCGGCTCGCACAAGATCAACAACTGCCTGGGCCAGGGCTTGCTGGCTGTGCGGATGGGAAAACGCCGCGTGATCGCCGAAACCGGCGCGGGACAGCACGGAGTCGCCACTGCAACGGTGGCGGCGCGGCTGGGCCTTGAATGCGTGGTCTACATGGGCACCGAGGACATGGAGCGCCAGCGACTCAACGTGTTTCGAATGCGTTTGCTCGGCGCAGAAGTTGTAGGCGTAAATTCCGGCACCTGCACCCTCAAGGACGCCATTAACGAAGCGATGCGCGATTGGGTGACCAACGTTCGCACCACGCATTATTTGCTTGGATCGGTCTTGGGCGCGCATCCTTATCCAGCCATGGTGCGCGATTTTCATCGCATTATTGGCGTGGAAGCGCGCGCGCAAATATTGGAAGCCGAAGGCCGTTTGCCCGATCTGCTGGTGGCCTGTGTTGGCGGAGGGTCAAATGCCATCGGCTTATTCCACGCTTTTCTGGACGATGCCAGCGTGAAATTGCTGGGCGTCGAAGCGGGGGGGCGCGGGACTTCGCTCGGTGAACACGCCTCGCGCATGGCCACCGCTGCCGGGTACTCCGGGGCGCGTCCAGGCGTGCTGCAAGGAACCTATTCCTATGTTCTGCAGACTGCCGACGGCCAGATTGCCAGTACACATTCGGTTTCGGCGGGGCTGGACTATCCGGCGATTGGTCCCGAGCATGCCTGGCTGTCCGACCGGCATCGCGCCGAATACACGGCCGTGAGCGATGACGCCGCCGTATCTGCCGCGCGTACTCTGGCGCGAATGGAGGGCATTATTCCGGCCCTGGAGTCGGCCCACGCGCTGGCCGAATTGATCGTGCGCGCGCCGAAGATGCCACGCGATTCCGTGGTCATTCTGAATCTTTCAGGGCGGGGCGATAAAGACATGGAAATCCTCGCGAAGTATCTGTAGGATGCCGTGGCTTGCGTGCGACGATGACAGCGACACCGACGATCATGACGAATCCATCACGCATCTCGCGCCGATTTGCTGACCTGTGCCGCAGCGGCGAAATGGGTCTGGTCGCGTATATCACCGCGGGCGATCCGTCGCTCACCGCAACCGAACAGTTCGTGCTGGCGCTGGCGAACGCGGGCGCCGATGTAATCGAATTGGGAGTGCCCTTCAGCGACCCCGTGGCCGACGGTCCGGTGATCCAGCGAGCGAGCGAACGGG
>JBGOVX010000254.1:0-3723 GCA_041478355.1 Terriglobia bacterium
ATTTTCCCGCCGATTCGTTCGCCCTGGCCTTCGGCTTCCAGGTTGGGCTTGTTCACCGCCCGTCCAACCTTTTCCTTAACTTTGCCTTTCACCTCGTGAAACTTGCCTTTGGCTTTGTCCTTGGTGCTTTGCTTCATGGATTGTCTCTCTCCTTTGACACAATTTGATCTGCGTGCGGCGGCTAGGAGCCGTCCAGCGTCGGTACATCTTCAAATACCGTCGTCTCGATTTCAGTTCGATGCGAGTGAGGTCAACGTAACCCGCCAACCAAATACACGACCAATAGAATCAGCAGGACCGTTCCGACGACCCCAAGACCCCCGCCTCTCCCCCATCTGGAGTACCCGTAATAGCCACCGCCTCCGCCGAACAACAGCACCAGAAGAATAATTAGCAGTATCATTGCAAGTCTCCTTTGCATTTCATTGAGCGGACAGCCGAACTGGTGGCGAAATGATCGAGGCCCTGGCCGACACCGTCAATTCACGCGGGTATCCACGGCGACGGCGCCTTCTTCGACAGCTAGAATCAATTCTTTTCGGACATCGATCTCCCATCCAGGCTGGATGCGGACGCGCACGTCGGCGACAGATTCTCCGACGATGCTGCAAGGCATTGGGACGGGGCATTGACGGATGACGACGAGCAAAACCACCTGTTTACCAAACCAGGCAGAATACATTGGTGAAAAATCTTTTGTTCCCTCAGTGAACATGTTGGTCACCCTCTCGACCTTCAGCTAAGACCGGGGATCGGCCTCATTGGAAGCACGGGCTCTTTGTAGCGCGAACGAGGTGGAAATTCTGTTCAAATCTGAACACCTGGCTTCTGGGAACTCTGGCGGCTGGTGCGGATCTTCGCGTCCTCTCGACAAGAGTGATTCGCGGCGGGACAAAACCAGTTCCGCAGGCCAACACGTAGTTGCGATGTGGGCTTACAGGCGTCCCTTGATCAGAACACATGGCATCAGGGGGACTATAAACGCGGGGCAAGGGCGGCAATGCCCTGGACCAATCAGGCTGTCTTGTGCAGTTCTTTCATCTTGTAGAGCGCACGATCCGCCGCCTGGAACAGGGTGTCGATGGTTGTGCCATCCTCAGGATAAACCGCAATCCCAACGCTCACTGAAAGCAAAGGCTTCTCACGATCGTCGGACAGCCGTTCGCAAATCCTGCGTCCGACCGCGTCAGCTTCTTTGCCGCCGGTCTCCGGCAGAATAATTGCAAACTCGTCGCCACCATACCGCGCCGCGGTGTCAATAGACCGGCAGAAGAAGCGAAAAATTTCGGCCAGCCGGCAGAGCGCCCGATTGCCTGCCAGATGGCCATAGCTGTCGTTAATCCGCTTCATTCCATTCAGATCAAGAATGAGCACCGCAAAGGCCCGTGCAGTGCGTTCGGAGCGTTTGATCTCTGATTCGAGGATTTCGGAAAGCCTGCGGTAGTTTGCCAGCCCGGTCAGCGCATCGGTTGCCGCTAAGTGCCGGAGATAATCCTCCGAGGCGCGTTGTGCGGTGACGTCCTCGGCGATAATCTCGCACCCATCCGGTGCTCCTTCCTCGACGCCCACTTGCCGGCCGCTGAGCCGGACTTTCATCGGCGATCCGTCCTTCCTCTTCCATTCCACTTCAATCAGATCGACATGGCCTGTCTGCCGGTAGGATTCAAAGAGTCGCGCTCGCTCGATGGGATCGCGGATGATTTCCGTTGCCAGGTTCACAGCCATCAATCCCTCTTTGGATCCATAACCGAGCATCGCCACGAGCGCTTCATTCACATCGAGAAACCGCCCGTCCACGTCAACGTGGCAGATGCCATAGGTGGGATTCTCCACCAGAGCGCGATAGTGGGCTTCCGAGTGCCGCAACTCTTGCTCCGCGTGATTCCGCTCCTCGCGCCGGGTTTTTTCCTCGACCGCCATAGCGACGGCCAGCGGCAAACGGTTCAGGCGATTTTTATCAACGCAATCGAATGCGCCCTTCCGGATAAACGCATCCGTCATATCCTCTTCCAGAGCGTTGGTGGCCAGGATGAACGGAATCTTCTGGTTCGCCTTATGCAAGAGTTCGAGCGCCTCCATTCCCGTCCAACCAGTCAGGGAGTAATCGCACACAATCACGTCATAGGACTGCGTGCGCAATCGTTCTCCGAACTCCGCCGGGAATTTAACCCAATCCGCGGAGACCGCAATATCCATCCGTTTGAGTTCATGCAAGCAGAGTTCGACGTCGGATTCCCGATCATCAACGAAGAGAATTCGTACCATCCGCCGCCGGTGGGTTGCGATGCGACGGGCAACAGGACCTTGAAGATTCCGATGTGTTTCGTTCTGGGCCAGATGTGCCATGGCAAATCGCTTTCTAGTCCTTCACAGCCTGCGCGGGATTCTCCGGACGGCTAATGGAACTTGTGAGAGCTCCCCCACTGGAGACTTTGCATTCGGGAGGGTATTGGCGAATGTTCAATTTGGCACAGGCCGTGATCATGTGTCTATTTGGTTAAGGCTTATGCGCTGGTTGGTACGAAACGGCTCAGGCTGCACAGGCCCCAGCCACTACTGAACCGCCAGTGCCTGTCGCTTCTGAGTTCGACATACTATGGACGGGGAGTGAGAGCAGGTTTGGGGATACGACCCCGATGGTGGTTCCGATTACGTCGCCTGAGATCACTAGCTCCACTCGGCGATTCTGCCGGCGTCCTTCAGCGGTGTCATTCGACGCCTCGGGTTTCCTCTTGCCGAATCCCTGCGACGTCATGGACGCCGCCGGAATGTTTTCTTTTTCGAGGTAATCACGGACGGAATTGGCTCGTTGTTCCGAAAGTTGCTGCTTCATGGCATCGCTGCTCACGCTATCGGTGTTGCCTTCAATGGCGAGTCTAAGATCCGGGTAAGCAAGCACGATTCCGGAAATTTTGGCGAGCTTCTCGCGCGCCATCGGACGAAGTTTGGACTTGCCGGTCTCGAACAACACGTCCGACCGATTCACGATGAGGTCACGGGCGGTGTCGCGAGTGGTAAAAATGAGCTTGAATTGGAGTAACAATTCGGCGCACAGTTCCTCCCGGTCCCGAACTTCTTGCTGGAGTTGCTGATCTGAGCTTGCCGCAGCGAGCTGGTTTCACTCAGAGTGCCGCAACCTCTTGAATGGATGGTAGGCCCGTGGGGACTCGAACCCCAGACCTCTACCGTGTCAAGGTAGCGCTCTAACCAACTGAGCTACGGGCCTATTTTCAGACAGCAGAACTATTTCCAGCGGATTCGGTAACGACCCCGAAAGCACCCGGAGTCCGATTAGAGTCCGGTACCGAACAAACGCCAGCCAAATCCACTTACGTACCGCCGCCATTTTAACATCCGCAAGCGAATGCGCATAGCGAGCCGTCCTCGTATTTTTCGAGTGCCCCAGCAGGTACTGAACGCTCACGATATCGACGTTCGCCCGAACCAACCGGGTTGCAAACGCGTGGCGAGTATCGTGAAACCGAATCGCAGGGATTCCAGCAAACTGCTCTGCCTTTTTGAAGCTCTTCTTGAGGTCCAATAATCTCTCCCTCGGTTTGCGGTTGCCAGGAAAGACTAGCGGTAAGGTTGATTGCTTTGCACCATCTCACGGCAGCGAGTGAACCGTTGCGTTCATGGGTATCACTCGGTCGCCCGCACTAGACTTGGCATTGAAAATACGGATCACGCGCTGATCCAAATCCACCCGTGTCCACTCCAAGC
>JBGOVX010000212.1:0-5731 GCA_041478355.1 Terriglobia bacterium
GATCCGATCTACCGGGCTGTAGTCAATCAAACCTAAACAGGGCAGTGTTTTGTATGAATCCGCTGTCGCGAACTAATTTAGCCGTTGAAACTGCCATGAATAGACTTCGAGCTAGTGTTGCATCGACCCATTGAGACCACCCGCATTATTGGGGACTAATTCTCGTAAAGGCGTGCTACACCATTGAAAGATGGCAGGCTCATTACCAGGCAGTTTAGGGATTCCGAGGGGGCGCTGCCGCGGGAGTTCCCTGCGCATCTCCAAGCTCCTGCTGTACTAGTTTTCGCTGCTGACGGACCTGGTCGGCGAAAGGTCCTGCCGGCGCGAGCTTAAGATAATTGTTCAAATCATCAAGCAGTGCCGAGTTGTCTTGAAGTTGCGTGTGAATGTTTGCGAGGATCAGGTAAAGCCGGGGACTGTCCGATCGTACCTTCACGGCTGCCAGAGCGCTTTTTTCAGCTTCGGCGGGCCGGTTGAGGCCAAGCAGTGCGCGAGCCAATTCTGAATTTGCTTGCCAGGAGTTGGGATCAAGCTCGACACCCTTGCGCGCCAAAACCTCGGCATCTGCGAAATGTTCGCCATCAGATAGCAGCGTGGCCAGCCAAAAGAATGCGTCTACATAGTGCTCTTGGCTCAGGTCCAGCGATTTGCGCAGCGCCTGCTCGGACTTCGCGGCGTTTCCCAAATCCAAGTAAGCCACACCCATCTGGGCATAGGCCTCGTAATAATTTGGATACTCTTGAGTGGCACGCTCGAACTGCTTGACACTCCCCTGGTAGTCGGATTTCCCATACAGCAAGGCCAGACCCTTTTCCATGGCATCGTGGGCTTTGCGCGGGATAGAGAGCTCGCGCGCGGAGACCGTTTGGCGTCCAGGAGTCACACTGCTCGCCCTGGGAGTGGCACGAAGCTCGAGAAAAAGGCCATAGATCGACCCATTAACGTCCACTCGTTGCGTAAGGGCCTGGTATCCCATCTGCTGTATAACGATTTCATAGCTGCCTGCCGTAACATTGTTGAACTCAAAGTTGCCCGGCCCGCTGGTAAACGCCGTTGCTACTGTCCCTCCAGTGAACGCGCGAAGGTCCACCCTCACACCCACTATCTGGGTGTGGTTCTCAGCGTCCGACACCTTGCCGCTCACTGAAAAAGTGCGCGGGTGGATGTTGCCCATATTGGGGTTGGGTCGTGATGGCTGGCTCGGCGGTCTTTGCGCGGCGATAGGCTCGCAAAGAAGGAACAAGACGCCAATTAAGACCGGCGCAAGGATGGGATCGAATCTTGAAAGCTGGCGCATCGTTCACGACCCGACTGATTGCACGAGTCTACTCTTGACACAGGCGCAGAGCAATCGGAGAAACGTAGGGGGGCAGGTTGGTCTCGTTTGTCTGCGTAATTGGCTGGATCAACTGTTCGGTAATACTCTCGTATTTTAGTGCGGAGTTTAGGGCACGCAACTTGAAATGGGCTTCCGGTGAATTGCCCTGGCCTCCTTAGCGCAATCTTGGATTCCCGGAAAGTGGCCACTACCAACTCTTGAAGGCTATTGAAACTCGCTTTGCACATGATATACATGCTGCGGGGTTTAGTTTGCCCGGTTGTATCTGGTCCATTCGAGCAGCGCATCAGGAGGAGGCTTTTAATGTCAGTTCCGTTGAAGATTAGATCCGGAGGACGACTTTTGTTCCAATTTGCTGGGGTTATTGTGCTGGCCGGGCTGGGCCTGGCTACGTGGACTCGCGCGCAGGAGGCGGGAACGCGCGACAGGATTTACGCTGTAGTGCATGTGGATGTTGCGCCGGGCCCCAACACTTCCGTCGGGGCAAAGTTGCTGCAACAATATGTGGCCGAAAGCCGCAAGGAAAAAGGAGCCGTGCGGGTGGAAGCCTACGTACAGATTGACAGGACCAATCATTTCTCCCTAGTCGAAGTCTGGCAAGACCGGCAATCGTTCGAAGCGCACGAAGGCGCCGCCCATACCAAGCAATTCCGGCAGGAGATACAGCCTCTGCTGGGAAGCCCGTTTGACGAACGCTTGCACCAACTGCTCGAGTGACGCGGGATTTGTTGTGCTCGAATTCCAGATGCGATAGTGTTTCCTCTAATGCGCGTTGAGATTGTGAACGATACCGAAGGACGTACTCCGACGATGGTTTTCCCGCCGGGCGAGAATTACGTGAATCTCCGCGAGCATCCTCATGAAATCGAGCGGATCGCGCCGGCCCGCGAGTACCCGCCGCTTCGAACTTTTCTGACCGCCGTAAATGGCCCTGAATCCCTGTTCGCCAGCGCCAGCATCTCCACCAAATCCGATTTGCCCGCGGCCGTTTCCACCGGCGAACCATCCGAGTTTGCATTTCAAGCAAACCTTGTTTTTGCGGACTTGCCGCTCAACTTCGAACGCGATCGCTTTATAAATCTAGCTTCCTCCATGAAGGCATTGCTGGAACGCGATCCAGGAGACGCAGTCCGGGTGGTGCTGCGGATTACGCCTTGCGAATTTACGGTTGAAAAACGCGCTGGATTTTACCTGGGCATTCGCATAGTGGCCCAGGGAATGTCGGCGGAACAGGCTGAAATGCGGTGGGGATTAGGATTGGGCCGCGTGCAACAGGCGCTTCTGTTTCGCGCCCGAGCGTTGAAGCAGGATAGCGGAGAATAGAAACGCTTTTGCAGCGCTGGGCTGGATGCCTGCGATCTAATTTCAAGTACGTACCCGCCTGAAGGCGGGCGCTACAGAATCCTTCTCAGACAGGCTTATCCTTCAGGTCACAAACGAGCAGCCGATACGCGAGACGCCGGTGCTTGGCGGGCTTTGGTAAACGCGCTGCAGGCTGACACGTACCGGCGGCAGGATCGGCACATGCAGCACAGCATGAAATGCCTCTTCCAACTCTTCCGGACGCGCCGTTTCCAAACCCACTCCGCCGTAGCCCAGGTCCATCACGCGCGCCGTGCGCTCGACTCCCTCACCGATGAGCGCGTAGGCGCGTGTGTTGGCAAGGGAAACGCGCTCCCATCGGCGGCGCTCCGCCGGCGGACTTGTTGTGCCGGCCGGAATCCGTGGTGCCCCCACTGGGGGTATAGCGGGGGGGGCGGCAGGAATTTTTTCCGGCGCCGCAGGAGGTGACTTTGCCGCAGCCGCCTGTGTCGTGCCCGCATGGTGCCTTCCATTTTTTTTCAATTCGTAGAGGCGTTGATCAGCGATGCGAATCAGCACTTCCTGTTGCTCGCCATCGTCCGGAAAAACAGCCAAGCCGTAATCAAGAGCCAGAGGCACGCCCAAACGCAAGGGCTCAATCGTCGACGCATATGCCGCGCGCAAGCGGCGGCTAAGGGCCGCAGCTTGTTCGGTATCGGATTGGGGGAGCAAGAGCGCAAATTCATCGCCGCCGATGCGGAACGCATAGTCAGAAGTACGCATGGACTTTCGCAGCGTCGTTGCCGCCAATTGAAGCAGGATGTCCCCTTGCGGATGTCCGTAGCGGTCGTTCACTTCCTTGAAACGATGCAGGTCGAAGATAACCAGCGCAAGCTTGTGGGAATACCGGCCGGATCGATTGAGTTCCTTTTCAAAGTAGTCCTCAAAAAATCGCCGGTTATAAAGTCCGGTCAGTGGATCGCTGGCGGCATTGATCTGAAGCTTTCGGAGCTCTTCATATTCCATCAGGACGGGCAGGCGCAGCAGATTTGCAGAAGCCAGCACATCCACCAGCGCCGTTTGCAGCGGCACTCTCTTTCCCATGTTTTCGGAAAGTTCGCGGCGCAGCGCCAGGGCCTGTTCCCAGAAATCGAGGCTTTGGGGTTCGGAAATTTCCACATGCGCGATGGACCGGAAAAAGCGCTGCAAGAATTGTCCCCGGGCTGGCCGCTCCAAACTTTCGAGAGTGTCGCTGAGCAGATCGAGGAAAGCATCCTCGGTCGAAAGGCGTGGCGGGTTGGGGTCACCAGGGTTCGGCATTAAAAATCCTTGCACATAAGATAAAAGGTTATACCCGTGGGAAGTCGGGCACACGGATGTTTCCCCATTGATAGCCGTGCACGAGGGTGGCCATCCAAGCACCGCCCGCATGCGCGCGACCAGGCATCTGCTAAGTTATTTATTGTGAGTGGGTAAGAGCCAAACTGATGAGGCTAGATTCGGAATTTTGCGCTGCATTTAAAAGTGGAGCGCAAACTTTTGCACACTCTTCCCTGCGAAATGTGACCACAGTTTCCACAAAAATTTCAGCGCGTCCTCATTCCAGCACTTTAACAAATTCCACGCCTAACAGGTGAATCCCTCCTGAATCGAAGTAGCGTCGCACTCGCGCCTGTATTGGAGGAGTTTCGGCCTGAACTGTGAAGGACGGCACCGGTGGCGCAGGAATTGTGAGATTTAGTAGCTGATTCATGTGCAGTTGCCGTGGACTCGCCAAGAATGCCCCGGTGGCGCTGATATCAAGGGTCTTAGTTAGATCGAGAAATTCAGTTCCAGTAGCATCGGTAGCTCGAATGAACATAGGTATCTGCACGTGAATTCGCGGGGAGCGTCGGCGTTCAACGGCGGTTAAGCGCATACCTTCTTCCAAGAAAAAAGGGATTAGGAAAACATTTTCCCTAAGCACAAAACTAGTACTTCAGGACTAGTACCTGCTCATATGGTGCACATCTACTGCCAATGATTGCAATAAAGCTGTCTACCTGCAATCAACTGAATATACAGGTGTTACGCTGATACAAGAGTGGCGGGAATTTCTTTTCCACACCTTATTGCTTCCTAAAGGTCAATTCGTTTTCTCCAAATGTGCAAAATAGAACCCATTTGCCATTGACAGCGTCATTCGGTTTTGTCAGTATCCGTCATGGTTTCCCGCTTACAAAGCCCAAGATGAATTAATGAAATGCCCTGTTCTGCGAGAGCGGACAGGTGTCCAAGGAGAGCGAGTTGAGACGAGGTCCCTTTGTCGAGTCGCTGGCCAATGAGACGGTGCAGTTGAGCCAGTTAGTGAACCTGTTGGATCTGGTGGAACAACCGATTCTGGTTTCTGACCGAACCGGACGAATCCTGCTTGCCAACTCGCCAATCAAGAAACGTCTGGAGTCTGAAGGATTCACACTCGACGCAGACTTTAATTTGTTCTCCGACCTTCTGCATGTACAGCCGAAAGTCATCATCGATCAAGTTGAAGGCGGAGAACTCCGCATCGACATGAAGTTGGAATGCCGCTCTGGGAAGATTCTGGCGCGAATCCAATGGCTTCCGGAAATGGATTGGTTGCTGGTCCGGACGGAAGATGCGGAGAGAGCCAAGATCGCGGACCAGGAGGTTAACACGCAACATACCGTCCAGGAACTCCTCCGGGAACGGGAAATTACCTATCGTAACCTGCTGGCCGCCTACCTGCGTTTGCAAGAGGTGAACCGCCAGAAGACCGTGTTTCTGGCATCGGCGGCGCATGAATTGAAAACACCGCTCGCCGTAATCAAAGGCTACTATGACCTTTTGCTTTCCGGTTCACTCGGCAAGCTGGCGGAAAAACAACGGGACATTTTGCAGGAGTCGAAAGACAGCTGTGAACGGTTGGTCCGTCTTGTTTCCATGTTCCTAAACTATTCGGCGCTGGAAAGCGGCAAATTGGTATTGCATTTGCGAGAAAACGATCTTCGGGATTGTTTGAGCGAAGTGGCGACGCGTTGGAATGAGGCGTTTTTGAGGAAACAAATCCGGCTGGAAACGATATTCGATAGC
>JBGOVX010000114.1:0-11707 GCA_041478355.1 Terriglobia bacterium
ATCCCGCTTCCGAACAAGACCCCCGTAACTTTTCCGGCCATGCCTTTGTGAACCCACCGCAAACCGTGCGCCTATTTCCTTGAAGCATCCGGTTCCGAATGTGTAGTTGACGACTCTTCCACAAGCCTAATTTCCGAACTCAAATTGTTTTGCGCCGAGCTATTCTGATGGCAAAATAATTAAATGGAAACAATCGGTGTATTGCTGCCGGGCGGACTATGAAAAAGCTGCTCGCTGGTTACCAACGCTTTCGCGCAAACGGCTGGCCTGAGCAAAGCAGGGCATTCGAGTCACTCGCTAAGAATGGGCAGTCTCCGAAAGCACTGGTGGTGGCGTGCGTCGACAGCCGGGTAGACCCGGCAATGATCTTCGATACCGCGCCGGGCGAGATGCTGACCGTGCGCAACGTCGCCAATCTGGTGCCGCCCTACGCCCCGGACACTGCCTATCATGGCACGAGCGCCGCGCTGGAGTTCGGCGTGAGAGTGCTTGAGGTGCGGCACCTCATTGTGCTCGGCCACAGCTTGTGCGGTGGCGTGCAAGCGCTGCTGAATGTTTCGCAGGACAGCGCGAGCGAATTCATTGCGCGGTGGATGTCGATCGCCCAGCCGGCGCGCGTCCGCGCGCTACGCTGCGTATCGGCCCAAGAGCGCCAGCAATGCTGCGAACACGAGGTCATTAAGGTGTCGTTAGCCAACTTGATGACCTTCCCTTGGGTTGCCGAGCGTGTCGCCGCCCGGAAACTCGAGTTGCATGGTTCCTGGTTTGACATCGGTACCGGCGCGCTCATGATTCTGCAGCCGGACGGGTCGTTCGCTCCACCGGGATAGCGCCGTGCCGTGCGGTAAATAATTGTCCAGCACCGAACCAGATAACTTCGCAACGAATCCCGCCGCAACTTAAGCTACCGGCTCTTCTTGGCAGCGGTGACAAATTCGTCTTTCTCTTTAAGGTGCCGCCTCAGGCTTTCAGCGGCAGGCGCATTCGCCGCCCTCTCCCGCCAGAAGCCATCTAGAGCCGCGTCGATCCGCAGGCTATTGGGGCCTCGGGGGTCAACATCCCGTTTGTATTCCAGATAAGCAACGATTGCGCGGGCTTCTTCTCGGGTGAAGATGGAGAGGCGATAGCGCACGTAATCATAAAATGTCGCCGCGCCATACCGTCCAGGATTCAGTAACTCAGATTTCCCTGTGCGAATGACAAAATCCCGGCCGTTAATCGTTGCTTTAACTTCTACGTCAGAGAATCCATGCGTTAACGGGATTACAGGATCGGCGGACTTTAATTCTCCCAGGACGTCCGAAATCAGATATGCAGGGAGGAAGAATCGTAAGCCTGCTTCGGAAAAAAAGCTCAGGGCACTCGCATGGGCGTCCAGGAAACTCGATTCTAATCCTTTCCAGTCTGTCCTGCCCTTAAATGGCCCTACTTCATCGTACGGTTCGCATCCTTCCGCGCTTCTCTGCAGGAAAGCGTCCCCGGGATACTGGTTGCTGCCGAATACATCTCGAATCTTTTGAAGGATCTCATCCTTATCTTTCATCCGGGCTCTCCAATCAGTGCAAGTTAATCGGTCATTTTTAGGATCGACGTAATTTCTGGACGACCGGCCTCCTCCGCAAGCTCCAAGGCATTCTTGCCCTGGAATCCAGGCGCTCCAGTTCCGCGAACCTGGGTGTCGGCGCCCGCCTCCAATATTGACCGTACGATTTCGGTATGACCATTAATGACTGCCAACATCAATGCGGTGAGATTGTATTTCGCAGCCACGTTTAGCTCAGCACCGCTTTGAACCAGGAACCTGACAACATCGGTGTGGCCCTTCCTTGCTGCCACCATCAAAGCGGTTTGGCCGTGCGAGTCCTTGGAATCCACGTCCACGCCCTCTTTAATCAAATCGCGAATTCGCTCCAACTCGCCGCGTTGGATGGCCTGCTCCCATTCCTTTATCATTGAATCCTCAGCCTGAAGTTCCGCCTTCAACTTCGTCCATCGCCAGAATCATACGCCCAGTGAGACCAAGGAGATTTGCAAAGCGACAGGGATGTTGTCTATGCCCTCTAAGCGGCGTTATGGGAATCTAAGGACGAGGTTCTGGGCGATTTGGCATTGCGCGACTTTGCTTACTTGGACTTCGCCGGCTCTAGACCACTGTTCTCGATGGCTGGGTAAGCGGCAGATGACGCAAGCCACTGGATCAGCGCCTTGGCCGCCTCCAGATGCTTTGACGTTGCCGGGATGCCTGCGGCAAACACCGTGACCCTCTGTGCGCCGGGCGGCAGCGGTCCTACGATGTCGATGCCCTTCACCGGACGCAGCTCACTGATCTGTTGGAAGCCGATCTCGACCTCTCCCTTCGCGACCACTCCGCCTACCGGGTCGGCTTCGATTTTCCTGGTCTTGCCCTTGATCTGGTCGGCGATCCCGAGCCTGGGAAACAACTCGGTGGAGAGATAGACGCCGCTGGCGCTGTCGGAATACGCAATCGATTTTGCCGCCAGTAACGTGCGTTTCAGCGCGTCTACAGTGCTGATGTCGGGCTTGGGCGCTCCGGCCTTGACGGCCATGCCGATGCTGGATTGGACCAGGTCGACCCTGCTGTCTGCGCGGACCTTGCCCTGCTTGATCAGATCGGCCAACGCGGGCGCGGCCATGATTACGACATCGATCTCCTCACCGCGTTCGAGGCGTATCGGTATGGCGTTATGCGTCGTTCCCATGGAGGGCCCGAACTCGGTCACAAGTTTGTCGTGCGTGGCGCGTTCATATTGGGGAACCAATTCCAGATAGGCGGCCGTGAACGCTCCGGAAGTCACGACCTTGATCTCGCCTGCGCGCGCGGTAGCGACGTTGACAAACGCACAGATCAAGACCAGGGCCGCGGTCCCGGCGAAAATCCTATAGGAAATCTTTTTCATGGGCTTCCTTCCCCTGCGCGCTATGGGCGCAGGCGATCCAAATTTAAATCTATCATACGACACCTGGCCAACCACCAGGTCCCCAGGGGTGCACGACTAGCTGCAAGGCTTCGCAACTCTAATCGGAACACAAACCTTTCCGCGTAGCATGGTGTGTAAGCAATTGCGAAAGCAGGGGCACTCATGCGACGCCACATTCCGGCACTGATAATTTTCATCGCCGCGCTTTCCCTGTGCCAGTCTGCGCGGGGTGACACACCCGGTCGCCCCGGAATCACTTTTTTCCGCGCCGACGTGACCGTGAAACAAGACGCCACGCTCGAAGTCCGCGAAGTAATTGCGGTCAACAATGCTGCCTCTTTTTATAAATACGGGTTCAGGCGGGATTTGCCGATCTCTTCCGGGGACCGCTGGGATTCTCGCTACGTTGGCGAATACCAGCAAGACAACGGCATTCGCGTAGACATTCTGGAAGTGACCGAAGACGGCAAACCCGTCCAGTACGAACAGGGGAGCGGCTACGGCTATATGCAGCTTTTCATCGGGGAGAGAGGGATTCCGCTCGATTCGGGCGAACACCGCTTCGTGATCCGATACACAGTAGACGCCGCACTGAATCTGGGCGCCGCGCGCGACACCCTCTACTGGAACGCAATCGGTCATGAACGCGATGCTGCGGTCGCGGAGGCGATTCTTGCTGTCCATTTGCCCGAGGGAGTCCCCGGCGAAGGAGTCGAAGCCGAGCCGAGAGTCGCAGGACGCGGTGTGAGTTTCCCTCGCCGGCCGGAAACGACGCTGGAGCGGCTTGCAGACGCGTCGGGCGCATTCGTCTATCGCGCAACGAGCGTGGGCCCGCGGCAGAGTCTAAGTCTCGCCCTTACCTGGCCCTCCGGTTATATCCACAAACCGAGGCTCAATATTTTGCGTCGCGACGCCTGGATGCTTGCCGCGCCCGCGTTGCTGTTTCTGTTCTACTTGATTGCCTGGTTTTGGATTGGGCCTGAACCCCAGCCGGGCGCCATCGTCCCGCGCTACGAGCCTCCCGAAGGTTTATCCCCCGCTGCGGTGCGATATATTACCGTTGGAACAACCGATGGCCGCTCCTTCGCCGCGGTCATTGCAGAACTCGCCGTTCGCGGATGTCTTCGCGTCGAACCTGTGAATGGAAAATACAAATTGTCCCGCCTCATGGGAGATCGCGTCACCGAATCCGCGCTGGCTCCTGAGGAGAAGCGCGTCCTCGCTCTTTTGTTCGAGGACGCGCCCGTCATCGAGCTCAGCCCAGCGATGGATCAGCGCAACACCGCGCAAAACGGCTGCTACGTCTTTCATATCCACGAGGAGCTCACCAAACAGCTTGGCGGAAAATATTTCACGCGCCATTCTGGAATCATTGTCCTGGGCGTGCTGGCTACATTCGCATCAGCCTTGCTGCTCGCGGCGACCGCGCGGGGTCGCGATGCTTCTGGCGCGGTCTTCTTCACCGTTTGGATTCTCTTCTGCGGCCTGATGCTGGGCCTAATGATCGAGCTTTCGTTCGCTTCGGCATGGAAAACCGCCGTGCGGGCAGGAATGGGCTGGGTGAAGTTGCTTCCCGGAACAGCGGCGATTGCCGTATTCGGGGGAGTGATTGCATTGCTGTTGACGAAGCTGGCCGCAGGAGTGTCGATTTCTTTTGCGCTAATGCTAGTGGCATTTTTGCTGATCAATCTCGGGTGGGGACCCCGGCTAAAACGCAAGTCGTTGGCTGGGCGGAACGCCTCGGATCAAATCGCCGGATTTCGCCAGTTCCTTCAGAAAGCGGAACAGGACCGGCTGAATCGCCTCAACCCGGCAGAGCAATCGCCTCAGGAGTTGGACCGCTTCCTTCCGTTTGCGATTGCCCTCGAAGTGAAAGAAGCGTGGGGCGATCAGTTGGCACAAGCCTTCCTCCCCTCTACAGTCGTCGCGGAAGAATAATCCTGGATTGTCAATATTGGACAGGATGGCCGGAATCAGCGCGATGGGGACAAAGTTGTTGCCTTCGCTAGCGATCATGCCGGGAAGTAAATCACCGGCGCGCAAAACGGACAGGATGTTAGCGCCACCGAAGCGAGACAACGCTATAATGGCCGCCGCCGTAACAGGCTGCGGAAAAGTGCCTTACGTTGTCATTCCGAGCGGAGCGAGAAATCTCTCTGCAGTTGAAACTTAGGAAAAGAGGGATCCCTCGGCACGCAGCGTGCCTCGGAATGACAGTGTTTTGAGTTTTTCCGCAAGTTGATAAGGAGGACCATCATGTTCCGTGCTGCCGCCGTTTTCATGACCGTGCTTCTGCTCGCTCCTCCATCCATCCTGTTCGCGCAGCGCACTGGCGCGTCCACGCAAAGTTCCACATCAAGCATTCAGCCTTCCGTGATTTATTTTCCCGATCGGTTCGACTGGCAGCACAAGAAGCCGGAAGAAGCAGGCATGGATGCGGGGCGACTGGACGAGGCCGTGAAGCAGGCCGTCGCCAGCGAGAATCCGGCGACCAAAGACATGAAGCTGTACCTGGCGACGACGTTTGGCGCTACCGAGCCATTGGACGCACCGATTGGCCGAACCAAGGACCGCGGCGCCGCGAATGGGCTCATCTTGCGCCACGGCTACATCGTCGCTGAATGGGGTGATCCCAAACGCGTGGATATGACCTTCAGCGTCACGAAAACATTTCTAACCACGGTGGTGGGTTTAGCCTGGCAGCGCGGCCTGATTCGCGACGTGAACGACTACGCGCGCGATTACATGCCGCCGGAAGTCGATCTGTTTGATGCGCCGCACAACCAGGCAATCAAATGGGACCACCTGCTGCGTCAGAGCAGCGACTGGCAAGGAACACTGTGGGGCAAGCCCGACTGGGCAGACCGCCCAGAGGGCGAGAAACCCGCCGATTGGCCCAACCGGAAACTGTGGGAGCCGGGCACGCACTACAAATATAACGACGTCCGCGTGAACGTGCTGGCTCTCGCCGCGCTCAACGTATGGCGAAGACCACTCCAGGATGTATTGCGGGAAGAAATCATGGAGCCGATCGGCGCTTCGTCAACCTGGCGCTGGTACGGTTATGAGAACTCGTGGGTGGAAATCGATGGGCAGAAGATACAAGCGGTCACCGGAGGCGGCCACTGGGGCGGCGGGATGCAAATCAACGCCTTTGACATGGCGCGGTTCGGCTACCTGTTTCTGCGCAACGGCAAATGGAAGGACCGCGCTATCGTCTCTGAAAAATGGATTCAGATGGCGCGGACGCCGGGCCCGGCGAACTCGACCTACGGATTCGCGAACTGGTTCCTGAACACGGGAAGAAAACCATTGCCGGCGGCTCCCGAGTCGGCCGTTTATTTTTTGGGTAACGGAAACAATATCATTTACATCGATTGGGACAACGACGTCGTCGCGGTGGTGCGTTGGATTAAGGGTGGCGACGCGTTAAACGAATTCCTGGCTAAAATGCTCGCGTCGATCAAGGAGCCATCCCGGTAGCAGGATCAGCGGGCGATTCGAAAAGTGTGTCTGGATTTTTTCATTTGACGTCTTGCGGAAGGAGTCGAGCCATGAAAAAACAAATGTTGGCGATCTGCGCCTTTGTAGTTGTCCTGAGCGTGGCTGCCCGGGCCCAGAGCCAGGGTAAGGTTCACGAATTGAAACCCTCGCCCGCGACTGTGCATCGCGGGTTCTATGATGCAACTCTTAAACCTGTTCTGACCATCGATTCAGGCGACACCGTGAAGCTGTGGACCGCCACGGGCAACCCTCGCTATTTCGAAAATCTGGGTGTGCCCAAGGACAAGATTCCGGCCGAGCTTTACGCGGCCTTCGATGGCGTGCAGAACGATGAGAGAGGCGATCACTCGCTCGATGGCCCCATCTACGTGAACGGCGCGCAACCCGGCGACACGCTGGAAATCAGGATCTTGTCGGTCGATGTCTGGCTGCCGATCGCGGCGCAAAGCTTTCGTCCGCATCGTGGCGTGTTGCCGGAGGATTTTCCATATGCCAAGGATCGCGTACTCTGGATCGATCTGAACAAGAAGAGCGTCGAATACGCTCCGGGCGTGGTGGTTCCCGTGAAGCCGTTCTGGGGCGACATCGGAGTCGCGCCACCGCGCGAGATGGGAAGAATTATCGCCGGCCCTCCCAACGTCAATGGCGGCAATATGGATAATCACGATTTGGGAGCTGGCAGCACTCTTTATCTGCCGGTTCACGTTCCTGGAGCGCTGTTATCAATCAGCGATGGACACGCCGCGCAAGGTGACGGCGAAGTCTGCCTAGCCGCCATCGAGACATCTCTAAAAGGCGAGATTCAAGTCATCGTGCACAAGGGCAAGCGCATGGGATGGCCCCGAGCCGAAACGCCTACGCATTACATGACCATGGGATTTGATGAGGACCTGAATCAGGCCGTAAAAATTGCGACCCGGGAGATGCTCAATTTCATTGTCGAGACCAAGGGCCTGTCGCGCGAAGACGCCTACATGTTGCTGAGCGCCACGATGGATTTGGTTGTCACCCAAGCCGTAGACGGGGTCAAAGGCATTCACGCCCTGGTGCCGAAATCCATTTTCCAAAAGTAGACGGCCGCGAAGCGATCAAGCCTTTTGCAGCAAGGGTCGCAGCTCCCGGATATCCTTCACCTTTTCGAGCGCAAATACGCGCTCGATCAAACTCGATGCGGAGGCCTGACCGAGGACAGGCGCGATCAGGTCGCGGGCTTTGGTGCGGACTTCGTCGCTGGGCATCGGATTTGCAGCGGTGCCCCGCACCGAATCGACGTGCTCGCGCAGCTTAGTGCCGTCGGTAAGGGTGACCTCGACGATGGACTGCCGCCGGGGCATCAGGCGGCCCAGGTCCCCGTCGGGAACCAGCAGCACCTTGGCGCGCTCACGAAGGACCGCCGGATCCTGCATGCGCGCCTTGTCGTGCGCCGATCGAAACGAGATTGTCTTGTCGATCAGCATCATCGCGATGATATGTTGCAGACTGATATCCGGAATTTCGCGGTTGTCTACGATGGCTCCTTCCTCTGGAGCAAGCCGCACGGCAACCTGCTTGACCTGGTCCGCCGTGAAAGGATGCTTCTTCTGAAGAATTTCCAAAGCATCGAGCGGCGCCTGGATGGGCATTCCCGCGCTCCACTTCTTGATGTCCGTGCGTGCCACCTCATAGCGTTCGCCGAGCTTATCGACCAGCCCCTCGGGGTCCGCCTGAGGCGCGAAGGCCAGAAAGAAATTGTGAGGGCCTGTAAATACGTCGTTGACTCCAGTCCAGCCCGAATGAACCACCATCGCTGCGGCAACTCCGTTGCGGGCCGGCCCGCCGGCAAAGTCGAAGGCCTTTTCAATATGATCCGGATCACGATTCCACAGGGAGAGACCGGAGGATTGCTCCGCGGCATAGTTGAGCAGCCAGCGCATTTGCTGAGCATTCAAACTCGCCGCGCAACCCGCGGCCGCCGCGGCGCCAAAAGTTGTGGCGATACTATGGGTGCTCCTGTGACTCGCGGCCTCATAAGGCTCGGCGCCCAGAGTCATGGTGACTCGCGGTCCGACGTCATAGCCCAGGGTTACCGCGCGCAGCAAGCGCGTCCCGTCGATCTGGAACTGCTCCCCGGCTGCCAGCGCGGCCGGTACGACCGCGCACCCCGGATGCGATTGCGAGGGAGCGTGCGAATCGTCGGTCTCGTCGGAATGGGCCAGCATGGCGTTGGCCAGTGCCGCCTCGATGGGGCCGACCAGGAAATTCGCGGCCACCACCGTCGCCACTTCCTTGCCGCCATAGGCGCGCGCGAACTGGAGCGCCGCGCGTCCGGGAGCAAGCTCTGAGCCTGAGACCATGGCGGCCAAGGTGTCGAGGATGTGTTGCTTGGCCTTCTCCAACGTCTCGTCGGGCAGCGCGCGGTCCTGGGCTTCGCTCATGTAAGCGCTCAGCTTGGCCATTACCGGGCCAACGCCCTCCGCCGCTGGGCCCGCAGACGGACCCGCGGACGACTTGGCCATTCCCGCTACCGGAGGAAGCGCAGCGGCAGCAATGGCCAGGCCAGCACGTTGAAACAGATCTCGACGGCTTAGATATGCGCTCAAATGATTTGACGATGCGTCGTTATTCGAATCATTTCCCATGATGGATCTTCTCCAGTCAAACCCAGTCCAGTTAAGCACACGTTCCAGCGGATTCCAGATAGCATTCACAAGTATATTGGAATTTCAGAAAAAGAATATCAGAGAGCGATTCATATTTGAGAGTTCTTTTCGGGAGTCACTGGCAGCATCCATAGACCGCCTACTTTTCCGGAAGGGTCGAATGCGATTCGAACCATCATGGGCCCGTTTTCGAATTCGCATCGAACGTCCACTTTGTCAAATTCAACATCCTTTCGCGCCAGCTTGATGCTCTTGAATTGCCCCAGGTGCCTGATCACGTGCACCCACGACGCCTCCAGCCGGTCCGTCGGCATCGCAGCTTTCATCCGGTCGTTGAATTTGGAATTCACCTGATCGAAATGCTCTTGTGCCAGCAGGCCCGTAATCGCCTTGGCCGACGCTTCCATTTCTTCGGTGGTGAGGTCGGAAATTGGCGCAATCCAAAAATCAGTTATCTGGTTGTGGTCGTTAAACACCAGGCGTAGCTCGACCTTGAACTTTTCGAATTGGCTTTTGGAAATATAGGTTGGCGTGCCTTGCACCGTCCTGGTTTCCTGTGAAATATGCTTTTGGAACGCCCCAGCCTCGCTGGCCAATGCATTCAACATGGCTTTCATTTCGTCTTGAGTCAGGGAATCTTTCAAGTCAGGACTGAACCGCTCGTGAACTGACGCCGGCTGGTTACGGGCAATTTCGTCCATGACGTCCTTGGCTATCGACAGACGAATATCGCCGGAGGATTGCGCGTGCCCAAGCGTCTGCTCGCCTAAAAGAATAGCCAGGATCAACAGGAAATCCCGTCGCCGGCGCATGGTGACCTCCAAGCTGGGAAAATAGAGGCTGTGTGCGCGAACGGTAGCACAGAGCAGCAGGGAACTCAAACGTTCCGGATACAAGGCACGCCTGAACAGGTCGCGCGCGTGAAGAAATCGTACACGGGCCAGGTCCTTGCCCGCGTTTTGAACAGATCAAACGGAAATCACATGTAGTTTGGTATGTAGGGGGAGGCTTCCAAGAGAATGCAATTGAGAATTTATTGCGAATCTGTAGTCAATTCCCCTCTCCGCCTACGTTGGTCGAAATAGTTCAGCGTGAGGGCGATCATATACCACTGCGGAATCAGAAGAATGATCCAGAATGCGAGCACATTCATTGGCCTCCAAAACCACGCAGAACCAAGGGATTGCTCGGCAGATGCAAGTGCTCCAAAGAACGCAAAAACGCCCGCAACCACCAAAACCAAATAGAGAAGGAACAACAAGAGAATCCGACAGTAACCTCCCCTAGTCAGCGCGATGCTGCGTCGAAGTGCTCCCCACACTCCAAGGCTTTCGAGAGCGGCCACGGGAAACGCCGGGGCAAAGAAGACGGCAGAGAAGACTGCAGCTGGCAGAGCAACAACGGCCAGCGGCCCGCCACCAAAAATGCCGACCACGAATAGCAGCCAGAGCAATCGTAGATGTTTCCGACGCACGTTTCTGAACGAACGCAGAGCCCCAATCTCCCGGTCATCGTGAAATTCCCGCACAGCGAAAATGGATGCCACCAAAACTCGATTGATTACCGCGACGTTGACGAGAAGCAACAGGAAGACGCCCAATTTCCGGGCGAAGCCCATTCCGGCCCAGACATCACGTAGAGACACGCCAGGCCGAATCGGCACAAGCCAGAAATACATGACAAGTGTGCAGAGAATCATGGCCGCAATGGGAAATCCCATCAAGGAGACGAAAGTCCATAAGTGGGCTCGAAACATGCGCCAGGTCTGCCTCAAGATTTCTCCGGTGCCCACCGCGGATGTAGCACCCTCGCTCATGTCAGCCTCCTACAAAGGAAGGGTGCAATCATTTCGAGCGGCGGGCATCCTGAGAGCGTTGCCACCAGCCCGGGAACCAACAGAATCATCGCAGGTTGCATTTCCAACCTCTTTCCCCATCTCCGTTGCGTAGCCTGCCCAGCGCCCAACAGTAACCACAGGCCGGCCACGGAGAGAACAAATCGTTCCGAGAAGAAACTTACCAGGCCGTGAGCGGAAGCACCGATTGCTGATTTGCGTCCCTGTGCCATGCGCTGGAAAGGTTTGCTCGGGCGGCACCGGATACTATCGCTCTCCAGCATTGGTTGCCGAACCATCGCGACCTCATCACGAGACTGCTCCCGATTCCGGTCCTGATCGTGGCACAGTACGAGGTGTCCAGAAATCCGGCAAGCGACAAAGAGCGAAAGGATCGAATTGACCGTGATTGACGCATCTTGTCGTATGTCTGGGCGGCCTACGGAAGCAGTCCATGAAATGGTTGATAACTTATGTCGAAATCCGCCGCGTGCCCGTGTTTGTGGCCCAAGCTCGTGGCATCTGGCCAAACGAAATGGCTGGTTAACCTGGATTTCCGTTTTGACCTCCCGACTTATACACCCGAGGCCCTTCCGAGTGAACCAAATTGTTCTTCGTCGCCCAACTCCCGATAAAACCCCGATAAGCACGGTGGTCTCAATGGGTCGATGCAACACTAGCTCGAAGTCTATTCATGGCAGTTTCAACGGCTAGATTAGTTCGCGAGGGCGGATTCATACAAAACACTGCCCTGTTTAGGTTTGATTGACTACAGCCCGGCAGATCGGATC